>MHEK01000098.1:6203-15763 GCA_001803795.1 Nitrospirae bacterium RBG_16_64_22 | reverse complement strand
CAAGGCGATCCTTCCCTGGTTCGGCGGGACGCCATCGGTCTGGACAACGTGCATCCTCTTCTTCCAGGTGGTTCTCCTCGGCGGGTACGCCTATGCCCACTGGCTGGTCCGACACCCGAGGATCCGGGATCAGCGGAGCATCCACCTCGCCCTGCTTCTCGTTTCTCTCGCCGTCCTCACCGCTTTCGCCGTAGTCTGGGGAAGTCCGCTCCTGCCGGATGGCCGCTGGAAGCCGCATGGAGACGAGTGGCCGGTCGCGCAGATCGTTCTTCTTCTTGGAATGAGCGTCGGGCTTCCGTTCTTCGTCCTCTCCGCGACGGGACCGCTCCTCCAGGCCTGGTATGGCCTCACGCATCCCGGTTCCTCGCCGTACCGCCTCTACGCCCTGTCGAACGCGGGCTCGCTCCTCGGCCTCGTCAGCTATCCGTTCGCCGTCGAGGTGCTCGCGCCGCTCGCGACACAGGCCGCGCTCTGGACCGGAGGATACCTCGCCTTCGCGGCGGGGATCGGGTACACCGCCGTCGGCGCGGCGGGGGCCACCGGAACGAACGTTCGCCGCTCAGCGGACCGTGAGCCGGTCCCCGCGGGCGATCCGCCTGCCTCGCCCGGAACAGGGACGGTTCTCCTCTGGTTCGCGCTTCCAGCCTGTGCTTCGATCCTCCTTCTGGCGATGACGAACCAGCTCTGCCAGGAAGTCGCGGTGATCCCCTTCCTCTGGATGCTCCCGCTCGCCCTCTACCTCCTGACCTTCATTCTCGTTTTCGACAGCGACCGCTGGTACATCCGGAAATGGTATCTCCCTTTGATGGTCTTCTTCGCGGCCACGATCACGCTTGTCTGGCAGGCCGGCCCCGATGTTCCGATTCTCATCCAGGTCGCCGCGTATGCCGTTACCCTCTTCGTATGCGCCATGGTCTGCCATGGGGAACTCGCTCGTCTGAGGCCCCCGCCGGAACGCCTCACGTCGTTCTACCTTGCCGTCACTGCCGGCGGCGCCGCGGGCGGCCTATTCGTCGGGCTTGCCGCTCCGAACCTCTTCGCGGGCTTCTGGGAGCTTCCCATAGGGCTCTGGCTCTGCGCAGGGCTGGTCTTCGTCGTTCTCATTCGGGACCGGGCTCCGGTTCTCTACGGCAGTCGCCGCTGGCCGGCCATTGTTGTGCTGGCGTGCACGGTCCTTTTTGGTGCCGTCGCGACGATCGACAGACCGCCGGTCATCCTTTCGGCAGGGTGGTATCGCCATCCGATGGTCTGGGCCGGCTGGCTGGTCGCTGTTGCGCTGTACGTCATGGTCGCCAGGCGGCGAGGACGGCGGGCGGCACGATCATCCTCCGGTCGTCCTCGCTTCGAAATCGTGAGCTTGGCCGCGGCTCTCGCCGTCTTCGGCCTCATCCTTGCCGTCACAGCCGCCGAGCCTGCGCGCGGTTCCATCTGGAATGTCCGCAACTTCTACGGCCTCCTCCACCTCGTCGAGCGCGAGGCCGCCGATCCCGGCAAGCACAACATCCAGCTTAAGCACGGCCGGATTGCGCACGGCCTCCAGTACCAGTCCGACTCCAAGCGGCGGGAGCCGACCTCGTACTACGGGCGGCAGAGCGGGATCGGCCTCGTCCTCCAGCACCATCCGGCCCGGAACGTTCCGCAGGCGGGGATGGGGAGCTTGAGCGTGGGCGTGATCGGGCTCGGGGCGGGGACGCTCGCCGCCTACGGGCGGGCAGGCGACGCCTTCCACTTCTACGAGATCAACCCGGCCGTCGTCGGGCTAGCCGATGGTCCCCAGGCACGCTTCACGTACCTCGCCGACACGTCTGCAAGCGCCCGGACGATTCTCGGGGACGCGCGGATATCCCTTGAGCGGGAGGCGGCGGGGGCACCCCCCGCGCGCTTTCACGTCCTGGCCGTGGACGCCTTCAGCAGCGACTCGATCCCGGTCCACCTCCTCACGCGGGAGGCGTTCCAGCTCTACCTCCGGCGCCTGGACGAAGAGAGCGGCGTCCTCGCCCTCCACGTGAGCAACCGGTATCTCGATCTCGTGCCCGTCGTCTGGAGGCTTGCGGAGGATCTGGCGCTCGAGGGCGTCGTCGTCGAAGGCCCGAAGGGGGATCTGGAATGGGAGAGCACCTGGGTCCTTCTGGCAAGGTCGCGGAAGACGCTCGCCGCCTCGGCCATCACGGCCGCGGCATCCCCCAAGGTCCCCAGTCCCGGCCCTCTCTGGACGGACGACTACAGCAATCTGTTCCAGGTCCTGAGAGTCCGCTTCCGCTCCGACGGCCGGCCGAACCGCTCCCCCGCCCCGCCGCCCGCCGAGGCGCAAACATAGGCGACCGTCATCAGGATGCGGGCTATGCCCTGGCGGAGTCGGTGGGGGCTTCGGCCGCGGCGGTCTGCTTCGGCTGGGCCTTGGCCCCGGGGGCTGGGATGAGGACTAGGGGTTTCTGCGCGAGCTTCGTCATGTCCACCATCGCCATCGCGCCTTCGACGGGACATCGCTCCACGCAGATTCCGCAGGAGATGCACTTCGAGAGATCGACCACGTGGAGCATCTTGAGCTCGCCCTTGATCGCGTCCGTGGGGCAGACTTTGGCGCAGATCCGGCAGCCAGTGCAGGGGTCGTAGACCTCGGCCTTCCGGAGGCCCCACCGGAAGTCGGTGATCGAGTCGGTGGGGCAGATCGGAATGCAGAGACCGCAGTTCGTGCACTTCTTCGATTCGATGACGGCGACGTTGTCGCCGAGCGTGATGGCGTCGTAGGGGCAGATCTTCACGCAGGCGTTGCAGGCCGTACAGCCGATCTCGCAAGCTTTCTTCGTCGTCGCCCCCCTGTCGTGCGACCTGCACTCGACGACGACCCGGCTCGTCTCCGGGATCATGACGACGAGGTCCTTGGGGCAGGGCTCGACGCAGAGCGTGCATCCCGTGCACCTCTCTTCGATGATGACCGGGATCCCGAAGGGACTCATGTACATCGCGTCGAACGGGCAGGCTTTGACGCAGGAGGCGAGCCCCAGGCACCCGTAGACGCAGGACTTGTTCCCGCCGGCGACGAGGACGGCGGCGTTGCAGTCGTCCGCTCCCTCGTAGTCGAACTTGGTGACGGCCTTTTCGCAGTCCCCCTTGCACAGGATCCGGGCGACCAGCCGCTCGTCGGGAACCTCGATCGTCCGGCCCATGATAGAGGCGACGGCGCGCGCGACGGCCGCGCCGCCCACGGTGCATCCCGTGAGAGGCGCCAGGCCGGCAACCACGGCCTCGGCGAACGGCATGCACCCGGGATAACCGCAGGCGCCGCACTGGGCGTGCGGGAGGGCGTTGTCGATCTCGGTGATCCGGGAGTCCACGTCGACGTGGAACTTCTTCGCCGCGAGCCCCAGCCCCAGGCCCGCCAGCGCCCCCAGCCCCCCAAGCGTCAGGATTTCGGCAAGCATTCAATTCCCTCTTCAGCCCGCTGACCGCAGAGAACGCAGAGGTCGCGGAGACCAGAATGATCTTCTCTGCGCGCTCTGCGGCCTCCGCGGTAAACTTCCAATCTCTACTCCCGCACCAGGCCCGAGAAGCCCATGAAGGCCAGCGCCAGGAGGCCCGTCGTAATGAGTGTGATCGGGGCACCCTGGAGGGGCTTGGCGATCTTCGCCATGGCGAGCTGTTCTCTGATGTGAGAGATGATGAACAGCGCCAGGTAGAACCCCACGGGAACGCCGATCCCGTACGTGATCGTCTGGAAGAAGCCGTACTCCCTGTTCATGATCAGGATGACCGCCCCGAGCACGACGCAGTTCGTCGTGATGAGAGGGAGGTAGATTCCGAGCGCCTTGTAGAGCGCCGGGAACGACTTCCGCATCACTGTCTCCACGAGCTGGACGAGCGCCGCGATCAGGAGGATGAAGACGACCGTCCTGAGAAACGTGATGTTGAAGGGAACGAGGACGAACTTGTTCACGAACCAGCCGGAGACCGACGCGAGGAAGATCACGAATATGACCGCCATTCCCATCCCCATGGAGTTCTCGACGTTCTTCGTGACACCGACGAACGGGCAGAGGCCGAGCATCTTCGAGAGGACGAAGTTGTTGACGAGGACCGTCGAGAGGACGATCAGAGCCAGTTCAGCGGCCATGGGCTCTCCTAGTGTGAATGCCCGGTCTCGGCCTTCTTCGGGCCGAGCGTCAGGTAGTTGAAATACGCCACCATGAATCCCAGGATAATGAACGCCCCGGCCGGAAGGACGAACGCGATCATCGGAACGTACCGCATCCCCAGGACCGGGACCATGACCGAATCGAAGACCGGGAATCCAAGGACCGTCCCGCTTCCCAGCATCTCCCTGACGCCCCCCAGGAGGACGAGCGCCCAGGCGAAGCCGATTCCCATCCCCATCCCGTCGGCTATCGACCGGCCAACGGGGTTCTTCCCAGCGAACGCTTCCGCCCGCCCCAGGATGATGCAGTTGACGACGATGAGAGGGATGAATATCCCGAGGGCGTCGTACAGTTCCGTCGACAGTGCGGCGATCCCGAGGTCCGCGATCGTCACGAAAGAGGCGATGACGACGATGTAGGCGGGGATCCGCACCTGCGCCGGAATGACGTTCCTCAGGAGCGAGACGACGGTGTTCGACCCCAGGAGGACGAACAGGACGGCCGCGCTCATCCCCAGGGCGTTCTGGACCGAAGTGCTGACGGCGAGCGTCGGACAGAGGCCCAGGACGAGGCGAAGGACCGGATTGTCCGTCTTGAGGGCGTTGGCGAAGTCCGTCCAGGCCCGCGACGGCGCCTTCGCTTCGCCCTCGGCCGGGGATGCCGCGTTCTCAATTGAAGCTTTGGTTTCCATCGTTTTGCTGCCTATTCCTCGCCCCCGACTCCATGCTCCGGACTACGAACCGCTTTCCCGTATTCCTTTTCGACGAAAGAGAGCCCTTCCTTGACCGCTTTCGTCACCGCGCGGGGAGAAATCGTCGCCCCCGAGAACTGGTCGATCTCGCCGCCGTCCTTCTTCACGTCGAGCTTCGACTTGAGGCTCTTACCCTTGAACGTCTCCCGCCATTCCTTCTTCGCGATCTTGTCGCCCAGGCCGGGCGTCTCCTTGTGCGCGACGATCTCGATCCCCGCCAGCGAGCCGTCCGGCGCGACGCCCATGAGGATCAGGATGTCCCCCGAGTATCCGTCTGGGGCCGTCACCTGGAACGCCCGTCCGACGATCTTTCCTTCCTTCTTTGCCGTATAGACCGTCCGGCGGATCTCCCTTCCGCGGGCATCCTTTCCGGCGCTCTTTTCCTCGCTCTCCTGGGCGACTTCATTATCGAAGGGCGGAAGGACGTTTTTCAACAACCGGACCATCTTCTGCCGCCGCGCCTCCTCGATCGGCCCTTTCGTCGCGGAGTAGACGAGCGCGAGCGCCACGGCCGATCCGACCGTGATCGCCGTCAGCACGACGACCAGCTTGCCGGTCCCGTTCAAGTCCGGACCTCCCCGTACCTGCGCGGGCGGGTGTAACGCTCGATCATGGGCGAGAACGCGTTCATGATGACGATGGCGAAGGAGACGCCTTCCGGATACCCGCCCCAGGTCCGGATGACCATCGTCAGAAGGCCGCATCCGATCCCGAAGACGATCTGGCCCCGGGGCGTCGTCGGGGACGTAACCATGTCGGTCGCCATGAAGAAGGCGCCGATCAGCAGGCCGCCCGTCATCAGATGGAAGAGCGGGCTCGTGTACCGGTGCGGGTCGATGAGCCAGAAAACGAGAGCGAAGAGGGTCGCCGAGAGGAGCATCGTGATCGAAATGTGCCATGTGATGATCCGCTTGGCGAAGAGGAACGCCGCGCCGACCAGGAGGGCGAGCGCCGACGTCTCCCCCAGGCTCCCGCCGATCGAACCGACGAACGCCGCGCCGAGGCTCACGTCCACGGCCTCGCCCAGCCCCTTCCCCGTGAGCCGCCCGACCTGGAGCTGTCCCAGGGGCGTTGCTCCCGTCACGACGTCGAGCCCAGGAAACGGCGGAACGGGAACGGGCCACATCGTCATCTCAACGGGAAAGGCGATGAGAAGGAATACTCGGGAGATGAGCGCGGGATTGAAGATATTGTGACCGAGCCCGCCGTAGACCTGCTTCCCGATCCCGATGGCGAACGCTCCGCCGATCGCCGAAAGCCACCAGGGCGAGGACGGAGGCATCGTGAGGCCGAGCAGAAGGCCCGTCACGGCCGCGCTCCCGTCGCCGAGCGTGTCTTTCTCTCCCTTCGCGCGCTGGATCAGCCATTCCGCGCCGAGGGCGGCCCCGATGCTCCAGAGAAGCGTCCAGGCGGCGTTCGCGCCGAAGTAGTAGAGGCCGACGAGTGTCGCGGGGAGAAGCGCGGCGACGACGGAGAACATGATCCGGGGCACCGACTCCGGCGTCCGAACGTGCGGCCATGCGGTGACGACGAGCCGGGGTTCGGGACCGGCCGGCTTCTTCTCCGGGGCGGGCGTCGGTTGGTCGGCCACGGGATTTTCGATCAGGCGGCCTTGGCTTTGGCCTTCTCGGCCTTCTTGCGAAGCTCGGCCTTGATGAACCGGATCTGCTGGGCGATGGGCCGCCGCGAGGGGCAGACGTAATCGCAACAGCCGCACTCGATGCAGTCGTACGGGTGGTATTGCTTCCCCTCGTCGAAGTTGAGCGCTTCGGCCGCGACGGACAGGAAGTTCGGCATGAGGCCCATGGGGCAGGCGTTCACGCACGAGGCGCACCGGATGCAGGCGCGGTACTCCTCGGTCACCGTGTCGGAGCGGTGAAGAACGAGAACGCCCCCGCTTCCCTTCACGACCGGAACGTGAAGCGTGTAGACGGCCGATCCCATCATGGGTCCTCCCAAGATGACGCGCCCCGGCTCTCCCTTGAACCCGCCGGCCGCGGCGATCAGATCCTTGATGGGCGTCCCGATCCGGGCCAGGAGGTTCTTCGGCGCCGCGATGCCCGGCCCGGTGACGGTCACGATCCGCTGAATGAGGGGCCGCCCGTGACGGACGGCCTCGTGAACGGCGAAGGCCGTCCCGACGTTCTGGACGACGACGCCGACGTCCATCGGAAGACCGCCCGACGGCACTTCCCGGTTGAGCACGGCCTTGATGACCTGCTTCTCGCCTCCCTGGGGATACTTCGTCTCGAGGGCGACGACCTCGGCGCCGTCCAGGCTTCGGGCGGCCTCGGCCATGGCGCGGATAGAGGCGGGCTTGTTGTCTTCGATGCCGATGACCACGCGGCCGACGCCGAGGATCCGCCTCATGAACCGGACGCCGTCCACGATCTCGACCGCGTGCTCTACCATCAGCCGATCGTCGGACGTGAGGTACGGCTCGCACTCGACGCCGTTGATGACGAGCGTGTCGATCTTCTTCTCGGCCGGGGGATTGAGCTTGACGGCCGTGGGGAACGCCGCGCCTCCCATCCCCACGATTCCCGCCTCGGAGATGATCTTCCGGAGCGCTGCCGCCCCCATCCCCTCTGGCTCGACCGGCGGGACGACGTCTTCGGCCCAGTCATCCGTTCCGTCCGACTCGATGACGATCGCGGGGACCTCCCGGCCGGAGGGATGGAGGAAGTTCCCGATCGCCGTCACCCTCCCCGAGATCGACGCGTGGACCGGGGCGGACACGGCGCCCTGCGCCTCGCCGATCTTCCGGCCCTTCCGGACAACGTCCCCGATCGCGACGACCGGCTTGGCGGTCGCCCCCGTGTGCTGGACCATCGGGACGACAACCCGCGCGGGGAGCGGCATATCTTCCGTGTGAGAGTCCGCCGCCAACTCCTTCCCGTACGGCGGATGGATCCCGCCCCGTATCGGCCGGCCGTAACGGACGCCCGCGGGAAGCCCCGCCATGGACGGAAAGAGCCGTCTCGCCGTTCGAAGGAGGCCGCTCACTCGCCGCTATTCTTTCTTCTTGTCGGTCAGGAACCCTTTGAGCTCATCCATGAATTGATTGACGTCCTTGAACTCCCGGTAGACGGAGGCAAAGCGGACGTAAGCCACCGGATCGAGATCGTGGAGCTTCCGCATGATCGCCTCGCCGACCTCAGATGAGGGAATTTCCTTTTCCGTGCGGTCCTGGAGGGACGCCTCGATTTCGCCCACGACCTCTTCCAGCCGCTCCACGGAAACGGGCCTCTTCTCGCACGCCTTCTTGAGGCCGGACAGGATCTTTCCCCGGTCGAACGGCTCGCGCCGGCCGTCCTTCTTCACGACCATCGGGAGGATATCCTCGACCCGCTCGTACGTCGTGAATCGCTTGCCGCACTTGAGGCACTCCCGCCGGCGCCGGATGGCCGCGCCGTCCTTGCTCGTGCGGGAATCGACGACCTTGTCTTCAACGTGGGAACAGAACGGACAGTTCACCGGGGTCTCTCCGCTTGGTCGAGCGTCACCATGCTATGTCTGTTTCCGCATCGCGGGCCAATTGTAGTTTGAAATCCGGGTATGAATCGGGCTAATGGCCCGGGAATCTGCTAGGAGTTCAGAGTGCCGAGTTTAGAGTTCGGAGTGTCCGACCTTTCGGTCCGCACTCCTGACTCCTGACTCCGAACTACCTCCCTCCCCCTCGGACTGGCGCGCCGTACACGGGAAACCCGGCGCAGAGGTCCTCGGCCTGCCGCCTGACGGAGGCGCGGACGCCCTCGTCCGCCGGGGCCGAAAGGACGCGATCGATCATCTCGGCGACGGCCTTCATCTCTCCCGTCCCCATCCCCCGTGTCGTGAGGATCGGCGTCCCGAGCCTGATGCCCGAAGTGACCGTCGGGGGCTTCTCGTCGAACGGGATCGCGTTCTTGTTCACGGTGATTCCCGCCGCGTCCAGCGCCTTCTCCGCCTCCGCCCCCGTGATCCCCTTGGGCCGAAGGTCCACGAGCATCAGATGATTGTCCGTTCCGCCGGAGACGATCCGGTACCCCCGGGCGGCCAGCTCCGCGGCGAGCGCCTTCGCGTTCTCGAGGATCCGTCCCTGGTACTCGCGGAACGACGGATCGAGCGCCTCCTTGAAGCAGACTGCCTTGGCCGCGATCACGTGGACCAGCGGCCCGCCCTGGATGCCGGGGAAGATCATCTTGTCCACGCCCTTGGCCGCGGCCTCCTTGCAGAGGATCATGCCGCCGCGGGGGCCGCGGAGCGTCTTGTGCGTCGTGGTGGGGACAAAGTCGGCGTGGGGAATGGGGGAGGGATGGAGACCCGCCGAAATCGGCCCCGCGATGTGGGCGATGTCGGCCATGAGGTAAGCGCCGGCCGACTTCGCGATCCGGCCGAACGAGGCGAAGTCGATCGTGCGGGAGTAGGCCGAGGCGCCGACGACGATCATCTTCGGCTTGTGCTCGTTCGCCAGGCGCTCGACCTCATCCATGTCGATCCGCTCGGTCTCGCGGTCCACGCCGTACGAGACGATCTTGAAGAGCTTGCCGGAGAAATTGACCGGCGAGCCGTGGGTCAGATGCCCGCCGTGGGCGAGGCTCATTCCGAGAACGGTATCGCCCGGGGAAAGGACGGAGAAATAGCAGGCCATGTTCGCCTGAGAGCCGGCGTGGGGCTGGACGTTGGCGTGCTCGGCG
>MHEK01000098.1:0-6188 GCA_001803795.1 Nitrospirae bacterium RBG_16_64_22 | reverse complement strand
CGATCGCGAGCCGCTCGACCGTGTCGGCGTTCTCGCACCCCCCGTAGTACCGCTTGCCGGGATACCCCTCGGCGTACTTGTTCGTGAGGACGGATCCCATCGCCTCGAGCACGGCGCGCGAGGCGTAGTTCTCCGAGGCGATCAGGACGAGGCGGCGCTCTTCCCGCTCCTCCTCCCCCCGGATGGCCGAGAAGACGTCCGGGTCGCGCTCGGACAGCGGCATATCAAGCATTCGATTCTCCTCCCTGGCTTCCGAGACGCTCAGCGTCGGCGATCTTGCCCACGCGCCGCTCGTGCCGCCCGCCTTCGAACGGCGTCGAGAGGAAGACCTCCACGATCTCCCGGGCGAGCCCCGGCCCGATCACTCGCGCGCCGAGCGCGAGAACGTTCGCGTTGTTATGAAGGCGGCTCATCCGGGCCGAATAGACATCCGAAACATTGGCCGCGCGGATCCCCCGGACCTTGTTGGCAGTCATGGCCATCCCGATCCCCGTCCCGCAGATGAGAATCCCGAATTCCGCCCGCCCCTCGGTCACGTCCCGCGCCACGGGAAGGGCGAAGTCCGGATAGTCGACCGAACCCGGCCCCGACGTCCCGCGGTCGATCACGGAATCGCCCCGCTCCTTGAGGAGGGAGACGATCTCCGCCTTGAGGGAGTATCCCCCGTGATCGCAGCCGAGAGAGATCTTCATGGGACGGGTATCTCCGCGAAAATAGGGCGGGTTGGGCGGGTCCGCCGGCAAGGAACGGGGGATGCTACCGCCCCGCCCGCGGGCGTGTCAAGGCGATTGTCCCTTGCTTGAAGAAGTACTCGGATTGCCGGCGCTCGCCAGTCTGTGCGGATCGACTCGCGCGGGGTTGCAATCTCGACGAGCCAGATTATCCTTGCAAATATAGGAAGCTCATTCCATAATTGCAAGCATGATTGGCCGGACTTTGGAGAAGACCTTAGCGCAGGCGCTCAAGGAGGTTCCCGCGGTCTGCCTGCTCGGTCCCCGACAGGTGGGCAAGACGACCCTGGCGCTGGCGATAGGCAGGAAGCTGGGCGCCGCTTACCTCGACCTGGAATCCGAACAGGACCGCGCCAAGCTCGCCGAACCTGAACTCTACCTCAAGCGGCATATCGACCAACTGGTTATCCTTGACGAAGTCCATCGCGCGCCCGGATTGTTTCCCGTTCTGCGGGGCCTGATCGACAGTGCCCGTCGCCGGGGCGCGGCCAACGGCCGCTACCTCCTGCTCGGCTCGGCCTCCCTGGACCTGCTGAGGCAGTCCGGCGAATCGCTGGCCGGGCGCGTCCGCTATCTGGAACTCGCGCCGTTCTCGGTCCTCGAGCCGACGGGCAAACCGGCCGACATGCTATGGCTCCGCGGCGGGTTCCCCGACAGCCTGCTGGCCGCAAGCGATGCCCAAAGCCTGCGCTGGCGACAGGACTTCATCCGCACCTATCTGGAGCGCGATATTCCGCAGTTCGGGCCGAGGATCGCCGCCGAGATGTTGCGCCGGTTCTGGACCATGACGGCCCACCTCCAAGGCAGTTTCCTCAACGCGGCCGGGCTTGCCCGCAGTCTCGGCGTGGACGCAAAGACGGCGGTCCGCTATCTCGACCTCCTGGCGGATCTCCTTCTTGTCCGGCGCCTGCCGCCGTGGCACGCCAATGTGGGAAAGCGCCTTGTCAAGTCGCCCCGCATTTACCTGCGCGACAGCGGTCTCTTGCACGCGCTGTTGGCCATCGCCGACATGGAGGGCCTGCTCGCACATCCCGTGCTGGGCTCAAGCTGGGAGGGCTTCGTGATCGAAAACCTCCTTGCCAGCGCCCCTTGGGGGGTGTCGGGGTATTCCTACCGCACCGGCGGGGGCGCCGAGATCGATCTTCTCATGGTTTTTCCCGATGGAGAGCGGTGGGCCATCGAGATCAAACGAAGCCTCCAGCCGCGGCCCGAGCGCGGGTTTCACGCGGCCTGCGCCGACCTGAAGCCAAGGCGCCGCTTTATCGTTTACCCCGGCGATGAGCGGTACCCGTTGACTGGCGATCTCGAAGCCGTGCCGCTGTCCGAGTTGGCCGTCGATGTCCGCCGCCGCGCGAATATCGCGGCGGGCCGCGGATCGTCTTCTCGGCTCAGGGGTCGGCGTTCTTGATCTGGGCGGCCGTCGAATCGCCTTAGTTTTTGCGTCCTGCCCTCCAGGAACAGGCGCACAACGCGGTATTCATCATTGCTCACAGGATTCCTCACCGGCCCCGCCATCCCGTCATGCGCCGGCTACGCACTGTCCTTGGATGCAGCGGATGCGGTCTCGCCAGCGCGCGAGATCTGGGTCATGGTGAGGCCCTCGCGGCCGAGGAAGATGAACCCCGCCGCGATGATGGGAACGAAGGCGGCCAGATGGATGAGGACGGCGTAAGAGAGAGCCAGCTCCTGCGGAATGGAGAAGAACGCGAGACCGGCGACGACGGCGGCGTGGTACGTCCCGATGAAGCCGGGCGACGAGGGGATCATCACACCGAACGCCATCGCCACGAGGAGGAAGGCGGCGGCGTGAAACGGCAGGTCGATCCCGAAGGCGAAGAACATGATGTAGTTCGGCATGATGGAGAGCGCCCAGAGACCGATCGAATACGCGACCACGGCGGCGAGGCGCCCGCCCCGTCGAATGATCTCGAGGCCGTCCGCGAACGATCCCAGCAGGCCGATCGCCTTCTCCCGCCACCCCTCGGGAAAAGGACGGAGGACGCGGCTCATCACCCCCAGCATCCATTCGCGTTGGAAGACGAGAAGGGCGAGGAGAGCAAAAACGGCGATGTTGGCGGTAAACGAGATCCCGCCCACCCATCGGAGCTTCGAGCCGTAATCCTCCATCCCCGGGGGGATCGGCATGAAAGCGGCGAGCAGGAAGAGAATGAGAAGGACGGCGAAACCGTCGAATATCCGCTCGACGACGATCGTCCCGAACGAGGCGCTCTTGCTGACGCCGCCTTTCTCGCCTATCACGTACGCGCGGACAAGCTCTCCCATCCGGACGGGGAGGAGGCCGTTCGCCATGAAGCCGATGATCGTCGCCGAGTAGAGCGGCCCGAGGCCCAGACGCTTGATGGGATCCATCAGATATTGCCAGCGCACGGCCCGGACGAAGAGGATGACGAGGGAAAGGGAGGCGGCGGCGGCCGCGTAGCCGAAATGGACGCGGCGGAACGCGCCGAGAACGGCCGTTCCGTCGATCTCCCGGACGAGGAAGTAGATCAGGACCGCGGAGATCGCGAGGCCGATGAGGAGATGGTTCCGCTTCACGATCTCCGCCCAGCCCGGACCAACCGGGTCGACCGAGCCGCCCGCGCCGGCCGAGCCGACCGAGCCGAGACGAAGAACCGCTTGGCCCGCGCCACGTCTCTGCGGATCTGGGCGACGAGGACGGCGGGCGAGGAGAATTTCTTCTCGTCCCGCAGGCGCTTCAGAAACTCGACGATGAGCGGCTTGCCGTAGAGATCTTTCTTGAGGTTGAAAAGATGGACCTCGTACTTCATCGTCGTTCCGCCGAACGTGGGGTCCGTCCCGAGGTTCGCAACACCGTTATAGGACGCCCGCCCGACCCTGGCCCGGACGACGTACACGCCCGGCTTCGGGATCAGCTCGCCGTGAAGGTGCAGGTTGGCCGTCGGAAAACCAAGCCCCGCACCCCGCCCCGCCCCGTGGACGACGTGCCCCGAAAGCGTGTAGGGGCGCCCCAGGAGCCGGGCCGCCTTCTCCACCTTGCCCTCCGCGAGAAGAAAGCGGACGTTCGACGACGAGGCGATCATTCCGCCCACCTTCACGGGCCCGAAGGAGTGAACGTGAAAATGGTAGCGGTGGCCCAGGGCGCGGAGGAGATCGATCGTTCCCATCCGCCCGTGACCGAAGGCGTAGTCGTGCCCCACGACGACCTCGTCGACGCGGAGTCCTTCCACGAGGACCTTGCGGACGAACGTCTCCGGCGAAAGACGGGAAAAGGCGCGCGTGAACGGAAAGCAGACGATCGCGTCGACCCCGGTCTCGCCGATCAGCCACCGCTTCTCTTCTCTCGCCGTGAGGAGCTTGAGCCGCCGGTCGGGGTTGAGCAACTTGACGGGATGGGGATCGAAGGTGAGCACGGCCGCGGTCCCGCGGAGGGCCCTGGCGCGCCTGACCACGTGACGCAGGAGCGCCTGGTGCCCCACGTGGACGCCGTCGAAATTGCCGATCGTGAGAACGACGGGGCGCTTGAGGCGCCTGGGCAGGGCGTCCCGCCCGTGAAAGATCTTCATTCCTGGCTTTTCTCCGGGAGCGTCGGGGGAATGGAGGAGCGAATCTTCTCACACGGAAAACCGCGCTGTCAAACAAAGGCGCCGTTGCCGACTCCCCCCCAGTCCTCGATCGCAAGGAAATGAAATCCGCAGATGGCGCAGATGGCGCAGATGTGAAGAACAAATTCCGAAGACATCACCATACACGGAGCGCCTCTCTTGCGCCTCCATTGCTCTTGCACGGCCCGGCAATCCTTGAAATCTGCGTAATCTGCGGATCATGATCGGCCTGAAGGCTCCTATCTCGCTTTGCGCGCCGATGCGCGAATGTACTTCCGCGTGAGCGGGGACAGATCGCCGGGCGCGACCGGAACCTCGATGAGGGAGAACGTCCGCGCTTTCTCGGCCTCCGCCAAGGCGTCCCGGAACTCGGCGACGGTCCGTGCGCGGAACCCCTCGCCGCCCCACGCTCTCGCAAGCTCCGCATACGGCCACGGAGGAAGCTTCAGGAGGCTCTTGCGCGGCGTCACGGGGTGGAAGATACCCCATCCTCCGTTGTTGAGAAGGATGACGATCGGATTCAGGCCATACCGCGCCGCGTGCGAGATCTCGGGCCCCGTCATCTGGAAGGCGCCGTCGCCGCAGAGGACGAGCGGACGAAGCCCCGATCCGATCTGCGCCCCCAGCGCCCCCGGCACGGCGAACCCCATCGAGGCGTAGAACCCCTGGGCCAGGTAGAGCCCGCCGCCGGGAACGCGGACGTCCACGCCCCCGAAGATCGCGTCGCCCGACTCGGCCAGGACAACGTAGTTCCGCCGGCCCGCCAGGAAGGCGTTGACCTCGCGGAGGACGTCCGTCATCCGGACGGCGCGGTCGGTCCCCGGCCGCGCGGGAGGGAGGTTGTCCGAGTAGGTCACTTTCTCCCTGTGTGCCCGGATCGGCCGTTTCATCAGCTCTCGGACGTAGTCGCGGAGGGCGACCTGCGTGTACGTGTGAAAGCTCACGTTCACCCGATTGTCCACGGCCCAGATCGAGCGGGCCTGCCAGACCTCGGGCGGCTGGGCCCCCGTTTCGATGTCCGTCAACAGCGAGCCGAGGTCGAGCACAAGGTCGGCCGATTCGATCCGGCGCCGGGTTCGCGGGGGCGAGAGAGGCCCCGCGTAGACGCCCATGTGGAGCGGGTGGTCCATGGGAAAAACGCCCTTGGCGAGAATCGAGGTCGCAACCGGCGCCCCCATCGCCTCGGCCAGATGGACGATCTCGCGCATCAGCTTGTACCGGTGGATCTCGATCCCCCCGATCAGGACGGGGCGCCGCGCCTGGTTGAACCGGTCGACAGTCTCTCGCGCGGCCTCCTGCACCTTCCGCCGGTCCGAGACGGGAACGGGAAGATCGCCGTTCCATTGGAGGATCTCCCGCGGAACGGGAATCGTCGCACCCGCCATGTCGCGGTGGATCTCGAGATACCCCGGACGATGTTCGACCCAAGCCGTCCGGATGACCTCGTCGATCTCCGCGGCGGCCCGGAGGGGATCCTTGATGACCTTCGCCGCGCATGTGATCTCCCGGAAGATGCGGTGCTGGGATTCGATCTCCTTTGCCTGATGATGGATCAGCGTCCCGGGCTTGACCTCCTCCTCCCCCGGCCCTCCGCTCACAACCAGCAGGGGGACTTTCTCAGCGTAGGCTCCCGCGACGGGGTTCACGATGTTATGCCCGCCCGCCCCGTACGTCACGCAGACGACGCCGAACCGTCCCGTGGACCGGGCGTAGGCGTCCGCGGCGAACCCGACGGACGGCTCGTGGGAGAGCGTGACGATCTTGAGGCCGCGGGGCTTGCCGAACCTGAAGAAGAGCTTGATGACGAGGTCGCCGGGGATTCCGAAGAGGTGCGTGACGCCGATCTTCTTGAGGTAGGCGACCAGAAAGTCGC
>MHEK01000097.1:37922-44397 GCA_001803795.1 Nitrospirae bacterium RBG_16_64_22 | reverse complement strand
CAGGACGATCGGCTGGAACGCATCCGCGTCCCCGGCCTGGCAGGCCCTCACCCACTCGATGTCCGGATCACCTTCCAACGGGCCTCCCACATAGACACCAGGATCTCAACCGCGTTCCGTCAGCGCCGCGGAAAAGAAGGGGGGTGTTCTTCAGGGCGAATCGAATGCGGTTGTCTTTCTCGTCCGTGTTGGATATAGTCGGTGCTATACTTGCATAGCAAGGAGACCCGCATGCTGGTCCTGAGACTGCCGAAGACGATCGAAACGCGCCTGGAATCCCTCGCCCGGAAAACCGGCCGGACGAAGACGTTCTACGCGCGGGCCGCGATTCTGGAGCACCTCGCCGACATCGAGGACTACTACCTGGCCGTTCGCCGGCTGGAAGAACGCCTGCCGGCCCTCTCCCTGGAGGAGATGGAGCGACGCCTTGGCCTGGCGGATTGAGTTTGCGCCGCAGACCGAGAAGGATTTTCGCCGCATCGACCATTCCGACCGGCAACGTATCCTGCACTTTCTCCGCGAGCGGGTGTCGCCGCTCGATGATCCCCGCAGTCTTGGCGAGCCGTTGCACGGCCCCGATCTCGGCCGCTTCTGGAAATACCGGGTCGGTCGATACCGGGTGATCTGTGACATCCAGGAAGAGCATATCGTCATCCTGGTTGTGAGAGTCGGCCATCGCAAGGATATCTACCGATGACGCCTCGACGCCTGCGGCCGCCTATTCCATCGAGTCCCGACTCAGTAGACGGACTGCACGCGGAAGCCCCGCCGTTCGAGCAAACGGAGCAGGCCGTCCTCGCCCACGAGGTGGCCGGCGCCGACGGCGATGAACGCGTTCCCCCGCTGGACGAGGGGAAGCATCCGCTCGAACATCCGGCGGTTCCGGTCCAAGAGAAGGCGGTCCCTGTACGATCGGTCCGCCCCGCTCATTCGGAGCCCCTCATCCATCAGCCGTCCGAGCTGGGCCAAGTCCCGGTCGCGGTACGCGGCGATGAGCTGTTCCGTCAGCCCTTCGAGGTTTTCCTGATAACGGACCATCGCCGAGAGCATCTGGATCTGGTCCGGAAGGGACATCCGCTCGAAGACCGATACCTGCTCGCCCATCTCCTCCAGCCCGACCACCGTCTTGCCCTGGGAGACGGCCCTCTGCTGGAGCAGGAAGTCGAGAGGCAGGGACTTCTGCATCGAGTCGAGCTGGCGGGGAGGGACCGCAATAAGCATGGCGTGGACCCAGGGTTTCAGCATGGGGATGAAGGCGGGAGGATACCCGCGTTTCTGCATCGCCTGCTGGAGCTTCTGGTACTCGTCCCGGGAGAGGCGCTCTTCCCACCCCTTCTCCTGCGGACCCGCCAGGACGGCCATCCCCATCTCCATGAGGCCTGCCGAGTCCATCACAACCTCCATGGCGAACGTCGAGGTCTTCCGAAAGGCGTCCCAGAAAACGTTCGGATGGTCGGTCACGCGAGGGTCGCTCAGGTGGATTGTCCCGAAGACGTACGACGGCCGAGGTCCGTCGATCTTCCATAAGAGCCCCTTCGACTGGGCCCAAGCGGGGGGGCAGAGCAAGACGAAGAGCAAGAGCAGCACAGCGGCTCGAACGAGCCCCGCTCGCGATCTCACAGCTCTATTCATCGCCGACTCCCTCACAGGGGTGATTCTATCAGAACGGCCCATTCTATTCTTGAGACCGTCAATGCTTGCGCCCCGGCCGCTCCCGATATCGGCTCCGGTCCGCAAAGTAGTCCACGGCCCGGAAGCCCGCGTGAATACTTGCCGAGTGTGGAACGCCCGCCGGAATGAAGTAAGTGTCTCCCTTTTCGCAGACCGCCATCCGGCCGCCGATCGTCAGTTCGATCCGCCCGGCGATCACAACGCCCCACTGGTCGCCGTGCGAGTGTTCCGGAACGTCCAGATCGACGTCCGATTCGTTGAACAATACCTGTCCATTCTCCCCCGAAAGGAGCCAGCCCCTCAAGCCCTCGAACGGCAGATCGGCTTCGGGAAGGTCTTTCACAAATGCGGGAAAGACGTCTACCACCAAGGCGCCTCCGCTAGTGGCGAACGCCGTTGAGGTTGAGTCCCACGACGCCAACGATAATGAAGCCGATGCTCACGATCTTGAGCATGGTGGCCGGCTCCTTGAAATGGACGATGCCGATCACCCCGATCAAAGCCGTCCCGACCCCGGCCCAAACCGCATAGGCAACGCTCACATCGATTCCCTTGAGCGCAAAGGTGAGCGCCGTGAAAGAAAGCACATAGAACACAAAGATCAAGACCGAAGGGCCAACCCTCGTGAACCCCTCCGAGAGCTTCATCGACGTCGTGCCCGCGACTTCCAAGACGATCGCTCCTATCAGGTAGAGCCAGCTCGTCATCATGGCCTCCTTTCCACGTTCGGCGCGTCTATCAGGATGCTGAATAAGTCCCCTCTCCTCCTGTCAGGGGGAGAGGATGAGGGGGTGGGGCAAGCCGTTGATTCAATTGACCCTCACCCCAACCCTCTCCCGGAGGGAGAGGGGGCCAAAGGTGTTTTTCCGCAACCTGCTATGTCCGGCGCATGGCTCCTCAGTTCTTTCGTCCTTCCAGGTCGGCGATCGCGTTCGAGAGCGTCTCCTCAAGGCTGTCGTGAATCGTCGCGAAGCCCGCCCTCCTGATCTTCGAGTCGTCGAACAGGGCGTTCGCCGTCATGGAGCGGACGGCAAGCCGCGTAAGCCATGGACTGCCTCCGTACGGCGTCACCCATTCGAAAAATCGGGCGAGACCCATCGCCAGACCCGGAGGAAGGCGCCGGACTTTCGCCGTCACGCCCCGGACCCGGTCGATCGCCTCCTTCAGATCCATCCACGAAGCCTCGAAGCCCCGCAGGAGATAGACCTCCCCGCGCGCCTCCGGAAGCGTTCCCAGCCAGACCATCGCCCGGCCGATGTCCCGCGTGTCCACGAGAGATATCCGGGCCGTCCCGCCTCCGATCATCGGGAAACCGCCGCCAACGTGGGATTTGTAGAGAAAGGAGAAGAAAGACGTGTCCCGGCTTCCTATCGTCCCGGCCGGCCGGAGAATAGCGTAGTCCAGCCCCGTCCGGGCCGCGACATCCCGGACAACCTGCTCCCTCTCCAAGCTGACCTTCTCGAACGGGAAGTCCGGCCGGCAGGGATAAGCCTCGTCAACGGGCGTCGCCGGCAGATCGCATCCGTACACCTTGATTGTGCTCAACTGGACAAAGCGCCTTGCGCCGGCCTTCGCCGCCGCCTCGACGAGCCGCCGCGTAAGATGCACCTCAACGGCGCGGTGGTCTTCCATTGAGAGATGGAACTTCACGTTCGCCGTGCAGTTGTAGACAACTTCGTGTCCCTGGATAAGTCGGGCGAGATGGTCGGCATCGGAGAAATCGGCCTTGAGGACCGGGATCTTCAGGGATTCGAGAAAGGCCGTCTTGCTCGTCGGCCGGACAACGGCCGTGACCTCATGCCCCGCCCGCACAAGCTGTTCGGCAACGTGGCTCCCAATAAACCCCGTCCCGCCGAAGACGACGGCTTTCATGCCGTGCACCCCCTCGTTCCTCGCCCTCTCCCCCCGGCAGGTCCGAGATCCCGGTCCGGGCTCCCGGCCCCCGGTCCCGGACCGGGGTTCGGGAACCGGGGGGGAGAGGAGACTTTTTCCGCAACCTGCCTAGCCTTTCGTAGGGCAACCCTTCAGGGTTGCCGACCGTCTTCGCAAGGCTGAAGCCTTGCCCTACAGAACCTCCCGCTTCAGCCTCTTGTAGGGCAACCCTTCAGGGTTGCCTAGGCGGCCCTGGGGAGCCGGGTTGTCTTGAGCGTCACGCGGATACCGGCGTGGGTCAGCATCTCCACCAAGCTGTCGATGCTGAAAAGATGGAATCTTCCGCGCAAGAGGTCGCTGATGCGGGGCTGAGATACGCCCAGGCGTTTTGCCGCCTGAGCCTGAGTCAAGCGGCCCGTTTCAATGAAGCGCTCAATGTGGATGACGAGCTCAGCCATGATGCGCAGCTTCTCGGCCTCGAAATCCGGGAAGCCGATGTCTGCGAAGACGTTGCCGCCTGACTTCTCGATCGCGATTCCCTTTCTTTGGTCCTTTTTCATCGAAGTCCTCTCGCCTCCTTTAGGAGCCGGAGCCTCTGCCGCGCAAGATCGATGTGATGCTTGGGGGCGGCCTGCGTCTTCTTCACGAAAGCGTGAAGCACGTAGATGGCTTCCGTGAAGCTGGCGATGTACAGAACGCGATACTCGTTTCCTGCATGAACGCGAATTTCCCTCGCTCCGATCCCCACGGCAGGCATTGGCCTCCAATCGGTGGGATCGAATCCGAGTTGCACCCGGAGGATTTCCTTGCCGATGATCCGGCGGGCGTCTTGTGGGAAGGTGCGCACATCCTCCCGCGACCGTCCCACCCACCGAACCGGCTTGAGTTCCATTTCGTGTTATATAAACAATTGTATGCGGGCAGGTCAAGGCGTTTCATCCCGGAAGCGAAACGGATACGCCTTGCGTGAGGACCGCCGGCCTACAGCACCACCGGCCGATCGGGAAGCTCGTTCTGGTCGCCTTTGCGGGCTGGGAAGTGCCGGGCCAAGTGCTCAGTGATCGCCGCGATCCCGGTCACGACCCCTTCCTCGAATCGCCCTTGCCTGAACAGGCTCTCCATCTCCTTGCAGATCCGCTCCCACTCGGCCGCGCCCACGCGGGCGTCGATTCCCCGGTCGGCGACGATCTCCACGTCCCGGTCGGCCAACAGCAGATAGATCAGGACACCGCTGTTCTCCTCCGTGTCCCAGACGCGGAGTTGCGAGAAGACCTCAATTGCCCGCTGTCTCGCCGTCTGGCCGCGGAAAAGCGGCCTCCACTCGATCGCGGCTTCGACCGCAAACCGGAGTTCTCCGCGGTGCGTCACCTCGGACTTCCGGATCGCCTCCTCGATCGCGTCCAGAGACCGCTTCGGGAAATATCCCCGCACCAGCCACGGCCCGCTGAACAGATGCCTGAGAACACGCCCGAGTCTCACTTTGCTTCCTTCCGTCTGATTCCCCGACTCACCGATTCACCCATTCACCGTTTCTTGAATGATCTACCATTCTCCGGACGCTCCGCCGCCGCCGAAGTCCCCGCCGCCTCCGCCGAAATCGCTCCCCCCGCCCCCGCAGGAACTCCCGCCGCTCCAGCCGGTTCCCGAGGACCGGCCGCCGCCCGGGAAGGCCGCGCCGCCGCGGGATGCAAGGGCGAACAGCCCAGCGACGACGCCAGCCAGAAACCCGAGGAGGAACGACCCCGCGATCAGCCCGACGATGACCCCGCCCAAACCACCCGCGGCGAGGCTTCCCGCAAAACGGCCAAGAAGCGCCCGGGCGATGCTTGCGCCGACAAGGAGAACCGGAATCAAGAAGACGGCCCAGAAGAGCCAGCCGGGACCGGGGGCCGGGAGCCCGGACCGGGATCTCGGACCGGTCGGCGCGGATATGCGCCGCGGAGACGGGAGCGGCTCGCCTTCGATCACCTTGACGAGGCGCTCGACACCCTCCCGGATGCCGCCCTCGAAGTCCCCCTGCTTGAACCTCGGGGTGACGATCTCGGCGATGATCCGCTTCGCGACGGCGTCGGGGACCGCGCCCTCCAGCCCCCGCCCGACCTCGATTCGCATCTTCCGATCGTTCTTGGAGACGAGAAAGAGGATGCCGTCGTCCACCCCTTTCCGTCCGAGCTTCCATGTCTCGGCCACGCGGATGCCGTACTGCTCAATCTCCTCGGGCTTCGTCGTCGGGACGATCAGGACGGCGATCTGGCTCCCCTTCTTCTCCTCGAATGCCTTGAGAGATTGTTCAATGCCGTCCCTCTGCGATAGCGTGAGCGTCCCCGTGAGGTCCGTCACGCGGGCAGTAAGGGGCGGAACGGGGACTTCGGCCCAGGATGGACAGGCAAGGAGGGCGAAGAGAAGGATGAAGAGTCCGCGGATCATCCGTCTTGTCTACTTCTTCGCGGGCGCCCCGAAGTCCACCTTGGGCGCTTTTGAGACCTCCTTCTCGTTCTCCACTTCGAACGTCGGCTTCACCTTGTATCCGAAGAGCATCGCCGTGAGGTTGCTCGGGATGGAACGGACGGTCACGTTGTACGCCTGGACAGCCTTGATGTAGCGGTTCCGCGCCACGGCGATCCGGTTCTCCGTCCCCTCGAGCTGTGCCTGGAGATCGCGGAAGACGCCGTCGGCCTTGAGTTGAGGATAGTTCTCCGCAACGACGAGGAGACGCGAAAGGGCGCTTGAGAGGCCCGCCTGGGCCGCCTGGAACTTGGCGAACGCCTGGGGATCGTTGATGAGCTCGGGCGTCGCCTGGATCGCGCCGACCTTCGAACGGGCTTCAGTCACCTGCGTCAGCACGTCCTTCTCGTGCCCCGCGTACCCTTTCACGACGTTCACGAGGTTCGGCACGAGGTCGGCCCGCCGCTGGTACTGGTTCAGCACCTCC
>MHEK01000097.1:27480-37868 GCA_001803795.1 Nitrospirae bacterium RBG_16_64_22 | reverse complement strand
CGACGTTCACGAGGTTCGGCACGAGGTCGGCCCGCCGCTGGTACTGGTTCAACACCTCCGCCCAGCCCGCCTTGATCTGTTCGTCCTCCGACTGGAGCGTGTTGTAACCGCACCCGCCAAGCGTAAAGGCAAGCACCAGACTCACTGAAAAAATCGCTCGTCGCATACTTCCCTCCAATGAATTCGATGATCAGAAACAACGGCAATTCCATCCGGCCGAATGAGAAACCGTAGCGCCGGCCATTCCCCGATTCACCCATTCACCGATTCGCCGGCCCCTCACGGATACAGCCCCCTCAGCCTGTGAGCGTCGGCGATGGCCTGGATGCCCGTCGTGAGCGCCGCCATTCGCATGTCCATCTTCGTCCGGAGGTGCGTTTCGTAGACCCGCTCAAACGCCGACGAGAGGATGTCCGCCATGCGCTCCCGGATCTCGGGGAGCTTCCAGAAATACATCTGGTGCGACTGGACCCATTCGAAATACGAGACCGTCACGCCCCCCGAGTTGGCGAGAATGTCGGGAAGGATCAGGACTCCCTTGTCTTCCAGGATCTTGTCGGCCTCGAGCGTGGTCGGTCCGTTCGCTCCTTCGGCGAGGATCCGGCATTTCACCCCGTGCGCGTTCTTCTCCGTTACCGCCTCGGAAAGCGCGGCCGGGACGAGGACCGTGCAAGGAAGGGTCAACAACTCCTCGTTCGAAACCGGCTCCGCGTTCGGAAACCCCTCAACCCGCCCCGTCTTCTCCTTGTGGGCGAGGACCTCCGGGACCGGAAGGCCGCGAGCGTTCCTGATCCCGCCGTGGGAATCGGAGACGGCGACGACATTGACGCCGTTCTCGTGCAGGATGCGGGCGGCGTGCCCGCCCACGTTCCCGAACCCCTGGACGGCCGCCGTGCTTCCCTTCGGCTCGATGCCCAGCCGCTTCATCGCCTCCATCACGCAGACGAAGACGCCGCGGCCCGTCGCTTCGTCCCGTCCGAGCGAGCCGCCGATCCCCACCGGCTTCCCCGTCACGACACCGTGGACGGCGTACCCCCTCTGCATGGAGTACGTGTCCATCATCCAGGCCATTGTCTGGGCGTTCGTGCCGACGTCGGGCGCGGGGATGTCCTGGTCCGGGCCGATGATCGGGTAGATCTCGGCCGTGTACCGGCGCGTCATCCGCTGGAGCTCCTGACGGGACATCGCCTTCGGGTCGCACCGGACGCCGCCTTTCGCGCCTCCGTACGGAAGGCCCACGAGCGCGCACTTCCAGGTCATCCACATGGCGAGGGCCGCGACCTCCCCAAGGTTCACCTCGGGGTGGTAGCGGATGCCCCCTTTCGTGGGCCCGAGGGAGTTGTCGTGCTGGACGCGGTACCCCTCGAAGACGCGCACCGTCCCGTCGTCCATCCGGATCGGCATGTGAACGATGAGCGAGCGGGAAGGTTTCTTGAGGCGCGCGCGGACGTTCGGATCGAGGTCCATCCGGGCCGCGGCCTGATCGAACTGCGCCATCGCCATCCGGTAGGTCGTCGTGTCGAACTCTGGCGAGATGCCGGTCATGGTGCCTCCCTGGCTGGAAACTCTATGGCTTCCCATCTCCGGAGTCACTCCTCCCGAAAATCCCGATTCTCAAAGTTGCCCGCCTTCCTTGAGATATTTCCGGAACCGCTCCATCAGCTCGGCGTCCAGGAGGTGCCGGTCGCCGCGTTCGGCCATGTAGGCGCGGATGTCGGCGAGGCGTTTTTGAGCGCCTGGGTCAGCGAGCTTCGGGATCGTCTCCATCGCCTTGTCGAACGCGTCGAACGTGAGTTCCTTGAATCCGAGCTTCCGGATCCGCCGGACGGCCTTCATCATCGCCTCGTTTCGGAACTTCGTGAGGAGCGGCCCCGTGATCACGCCCGCTCCCATTCCCCGCGCTCTCTTCTCCGCGGCTTTCCGGATCCCCTCGCGGACGAACTCCGGCGCGTTCTGGAGCCGCGCCCAGGCCTCCTCCGACCACTCGACGCGCCTTTCGCCGCCTTGCGCGTGGATCTCCGACCAGATCTTCCTGAGCGACTCCTCCGTGATCTCCGCGATTTCGAGCCTTCCGGCTTCCTGCTCGACGTCCCGCATGAGCGCCGCGCGCGCGAACGGGAGGGCCGGTTCCGGCGTCCGGACAAGCCGGAGCTCGAGGAGCTCTTTCGCGCCCTCCGTCCACGGAAGAGCCGCCTTCTCGGAGACCGCGTCCGCGCCCATCTCCTCGATCCGGTCGAACAGAGCGGCCGTGACGATCGGCTCGCCCGCTTCGACAGCCGCTTCTTCGACGATCTTCGTCACGATCTCCCGCATGGCGGGAGGAATCTCAAGGGTCCGACTGCGCGCCTCCTGCGTCCAGGAGATCGACGGCTGACCGGTGAATCGGTAAATGGGTGAATGAGAATAAGAACGAAGCTCCCGTCCGGCCTGATCCCTCAGCCCGGCATCGGCCCGTGGCGTCTCGGTCCCGGCCCCCGGCTCGCTTCCATGCATCGTTTCGTTCTTGATGAGGGAAAGAAATTCCCCTGTGATCTCGGCGACACCAGCCTCCCGAGCCCTCTTCTCCGCGATCTTCCGGACTACTCCCCGGAGGAACGCCGGGGCCCTTTCCAGGCGAGCCTCCGCATCGGGCGTCCAGCGAACCGCGGAGGCGTTTTCGGCGGGAATGTCTATCATCCTAATAACCGCACATTCACCGCAGAGGACGCGGAGTCCGCGGAGGAACACCTTTTCGGGCGGTTTTGATGCTCACCTGCCTGGTGCAAAGAACGCAGAGCTCGATGTGTCTTCCAATCCCTGGAACTCCTTTGCGCTCTCTGCGTGCTCCGCGGTTCAACTGCTTTCTCTAGGATCATTCAGGCCCCGTGTTCCGGCGGGAGGCTGGACCAGGCTATGAGCTTCTCGTTCGCCGCCCGGAGGCGTTCGCAGAATATCACGGCCAGGGAGCGGTGGACGCGCAGGGCCAGATCCGGGTCCGCGTCGAGCACGCGCCTCAAGTCAGGCTCCGGAATCTCCAGGACCTCCGTCTCTTCGGGCGCCGTGACCGTCGCGGAGCGGGGCTTGTGGTCCAGGATCGCCATCTCGCCGAAGAGATCGCACGGGACGAGCTTCGCCAGGACCTGCGCCTCGTCGTCCCGCCGGCTCCTCACGACCGACACCGAGCCGGACTTGAGGATATAGACGGACGTCCCCGGTTCCCCTTCGCGGATGACAGTCTCTCCCGGCTTCAGGCGTCTGAGCCGGGCGATCTTCGAAACGGCCTTGAGCTGGGCGTCCGTCGCCCCCGCGAAGAGGGGGACGACCCGCAGGATCTGCGCCGTCTCCATCGTTGGCCCGACCTAGTCCAGCATGCGAAGGATGTCGTCGGCCCACCTCTCGTCGGCGGGGCCGGTTGGCGCGGAGGCAGGGGCCCCCAGAAAGCCGCTCTCGATCTCGTACGCCGTCTCTCCCACGACGAGCGAACCCATGTACAGGCTCCCGCCGACTTCGCGCACCTGTTCTTCCGACAGAATCTTGCCCGCAAGGCGGTACGGATCGTCCCCGCCGCCTGACACCCGCCGGACCCGATGGGCGGGCTGGAGGAGATAGGCCGGGTACCTCTCGTCGGTAAGGATCAGGCGGTCTCCTTCCAGCCGCCCCCGTCCTTGATCCAGGATCCGGTCCAGGGCCTGTTGCGGAAAGAAGACCTTGCCGGCCGGATCGCTCATGCTGTGCCCCCTTCGGCGGGTTGTTCCGCCTGGGCGGTCTGGCTATGAAGAACGCCCGCTCCCGGAGCGGGAACGAATCGAAGGTAGTAGTGGACCAGCGAGGCGATCATCACGATGGAGAGGAAGATCTGCGCGATCATGAAGACGAACTGGATCGGGATCTGGATGAAGAAGCCGATGACCGGGATGATCGAGAACGGAAACGTGACGATGGACATGGCCATCGACGCCGCGACGAGGCCGACGATCAGAAGCAGATAGAAGCCGATCGACTTCAGGAAGTTTACGTTCACGAATCTGATCCCGTCCCGGAAGGCCCCGACACCCCCGGTCCGCTCAACGACGAGGATCACCTGGCCGTAGACCCAGTAGGCCCCCGCGAGAAGCGCCGCCGCCAGGCAGAGAAGAACGCTCGATCCGACGCCCAGCACGCCCACGACGATCGCCCCCCCCACGCTTCCCTTCTGGGCCATGTCGGCCGCCCACCAAGCCGCGCCGAAGCCCAACCCTCCGACGAGAAGGATGATCCCGAAGATGACCGGGAACCACAGGCCCGCCAGGACCGTGAGCGGCCACCAAAACCTCTTTCCGCCTTCCCAGAAAACCGACATCTCGAAAGACGCTCGATCTCGCGCGCGACCTTGCGCGCGACCTTGCGCGCTCCGGGCCAGGCAGTGAATCGTCCCCGCCTGGACGAAGAAAAACGCGCCGCTGGCCGCGATCGTCCAAACCAGGAGGACGGCAGCCAGGACGCCAACGGCCCCCTTGTGCGCGGCCAGCCACCCGAGGAGAAGAGAGGGGTCGCCGTTCCCGAACTCCGCAAACGCGCCGGAGGCCGCCATGAACCAGACGGGCGGAACAAACAGGACCAGGAAGAGAACGCAAACAACCACCCACGCCGCGATCTGCGCGGGGACCAGCAGAAGGTTCCGCCACGCCGTCCTGAACCCCTCCTGGATCGTCTCGATCATCGCCCGGATTGAGATGCCGCGCGGGAAAGCCGGACGAATTCGTTCTCGTTCCTCAGCCGCTCCAGGCGCGGGCGATAAATCAGGTCGAAGGTGCTCCCGCCCTCCGGAAACATCTGGAGAACGCGCGCGCGGGCCCCCTCGATCATCTCGTCGGCCTCCCCTTCGGTCAGGCGAAGGGTCTTGAGCTTCAACATCGCGAACGAGACGATGATTTGCGCCGCCCGAACGCGCCGGTTCTCATCCCGCAGGGCCTCGCCATCCGCAATTGGAGAGGGCTCATCGCTCATCTTTGTCTCGATCGCCGTAGAGGAGAATAACGCCCGCTTTTGGGCGGGGCCGGAACGTCCCCCCCGCGCCACTGCCTGAAATATACCAGATGGCCGGGACATCCGCACTCATTCCCTCTGGGCCCTCCAGGCCCTCCGGCCCCCGGGACTGGCCTCTCCCCGCCCATCGAACGCGCGATCTCCGCGGCCCACGCGCAGACGATCCCCTCGCGGATCGATCTCCACGGGAAGACGCAGGCGCGGACCTCGTCCCCCCGACGGGCGACTTGCTCCCAGAAGGACCGGCCGGCGCCGGGCGCCATGCGCTCTGGAATCTCCGCAAGGAGGTTGGAAGACCGGCCAAAAAGAACGTGGTACCCGGCCGCGAGACGAACAAAGTCGCGCCCCCGCCGAATCCTGAGCGGCCGGGAGAGACGAACCCGGATGGCGTAGTATCCGCCGGCGAGCCGGCCGCCGGCTTTCTCAGTCTTTCTCGACAAGTCCGAAGCCAACGTCTGTTCTGGATCCCCGGTTTTCACATGGTGTGGATAGCGGTCTCTGTGAACAAGGAGGAGTGGAATCGGCCCCTCATGCCCTCCCCGGCCTCACCACAAACCTGTCCACCGGGAATCCACAGGGCGGAAGAATCAACCTAAAAACCGCAGTTCACTCACCGCAGAGGACGCGGAGTCCGCGGGGAACTTTTCGGGCGGTTTTGATGCTCACCTGCCTGGTGAGGTGGTGTGTCTTCCAATCCCTGAAATTGCTTTGCGTTCTCTGCGTGCTCCGCGGTTCAACTGCTTTTCCAGGATCAAGGAAGCCGGCTGGCGTCCGGCTTCCCCACGATGACCAGGACGTAGTTCTTGGGATTCAGGTGCTTCCGGGCCATCTTGAGGACCTCCTCCCGCGAGACCGAGTCGATCCGCCTGGGGTAGCTCTCGAAGTAGTCCAGTCCGAGGCCGTAGAACTCAACCGAAGAAAGGATCGCGGCGATCTTCCGGTTGGTGTCCAGCCGCAGAGGAAAGCTCCCGATCAGGTACGACTTCGCGTCGGCCAGCTCGGCCTCGGACACCACCGTCTTGCGAATCCGGTTGATCTCTTCCAGGGCCATTTCGACGGCGTCGGGCGCCGTCTCGTTCTTCGTCTGGACGGAAACCGAAAAGGCCCCCGGCTCCAGACCCGCGTCGAAACCGCTCCGGATGTCGTAGGCGAGGCCCTTCTCGTCCCTCACCCGCGCCATCATGCGGGAGGAGAATCCGCCGCCGCCCAGGATGTGGTTCATCACGTAGGCGGCGTAATAGTCGGGACTGCTCCGGCGGATCCCGGGGTGGCCCAGCCGGATCGTCGCCTGCTTGAGGTCCTTGGAGACGACCTTGACCGTGCGGGACGTCTTCGGCACAGACCGGATCGCGGGAGGCTCTACGTTCCGGAACGGCCAGCGGCCGAAGCGGGCGTTCACGATCTCGATCGTCTCCTCCTCGGTGATGTCCCCGACAACGGCCATCACGACGTTGTTGGGCTTGTAGTACCGCTTGTAGAAGGCGGCCAGGTCCTCGCGGCCTATCTTCCCGAGGCTCTCCTCCGTCCCCTCGACGGGATGGGCGTAGGGATGGTTCTTGAAGACGAGGCTGGCGAAGAGCTTGTCGGCGATCCGAGCCGGATCGTCCAGGTCGCTCTTGATCCGCGCCAGGACCTGCGCCTTCTCGCGCGCTATCTCGTTCTCGGAGAACGAGGGGTTCATCATGACGTCGGCCAGGATCTCGAACCCCAGTTGGACGTCCTTCTTGAGGGCGGTGAGAGAGACGGAAGCGAAATCGTCCGCCGAGGATGAGCTGATAGACGCTCCGACCGAGTCCAGCGCCTCGGCGAGGTCGATGGCGCTGCGCGAGGCCGTTCCATGCGTGAGCAATGTAGCCGTCAGGCTCGCCGTTCCCGGACGATCTTCCGGGTCGTAGAGGCTCCCACCCAGGATCTTGGCGTTCGCGACGACGAACGGGAGCGACGGCCTCTCCAGGAGGAGGACCGTCATCCCGTTCTCGAAGACGAGCTTCTTGATCGGAAGATCGAGCGCCTCCGCCCGGCCAGGCGGGACGGCACCGATCAAGATCAGAACGGCAAGAAACCGGACGAGTCTCGGACTTTGCCTACTCACCTGGCCTGCCCTCCCCCGGCTCCGCTTTGGTCTTGGGGGCAACCGGAACGAGAATCCCCACCGTCCGCCGGTCCTCGGAGAAATATTCCTTTGCCATGCGCTGAACGTCCGCCCCCGTCACCTTCCGGATGTTCGCGACGTAGTTCTCGATGTACCGGACGCCGACGCCGACGAGTTCCGCCTGGCCGATCTGCCGGGCCTGGTTGAAGATCGAATCCTGTCCCAGGATGAAGGCGGCCTCGATCTGGTTCTTCGCCTTCTCGATCTCCTTCTCCGGGACAGGCTGGACCGCGAGAAGCTCGACCTCGCGGTACAGCGCCTTCTCGACGTCTTCCGTCCGGACGCCCGGCTTCACCCCTGCGTACAGGTAGAACAGGGCCGGCTCCTGCGAGGTCATCTGATCGTACGACGCCGCGGCGTAGGCCGCGATCTGTTTCTCGTAGACGAGGTTCCTGTAGAGGCGCGACGACTTGCCGGCCGCCAGGACCTGGGCGAGGAGATCGAGAGCGTATTCGTCCGGATGCCCGACGCGCGGCACCGGGTAGCCGGCGAAGACGAAGGGAAGCTGGGCCTCCTTCTTCACCTTCACTCGGCGCTCGCCGAGGGGCGGCGGCTCATTGACAGCCGTCTCGACGGGGATGTCCCCCTTGGGGATCTTCCCGAAAGCGGCCTTGACCTTGGCGATCGCCTCGGCCGGGTCCGTCGGCCCGGCAACGACGACGATGGCGTTGTTGGGAACGTACCAGCGCTTGTAGTGCCGGATAAGGTCCTCCCTCGAGAGGGCCGACAGGTCTTCCATCCAGCCGATGACCGGATGGCGGTACGGGTGGACCTTGTAGGCGGCGGCGAACATCTCCTCGACGACGAGGGACGTCGGGTCGTCCTCGATCCTCATCCGCCGCTCCTCCATCACGACTTTTCGTTCCAGCTCGAACTCAGCCGGATCGAGGAGGAGGTTCGTCATCCGGTCGGCTTCGAGAGAGAGGGCGAGATCCAGGCGGTCGGGGGCGAACTTCTGAAAGTAGACGGTCGCGTCCCGGTTCGTAAAGGCGTTCTCCGTCCCGCCGTGGCGCGCCACGGTCTTCGAATACTCTCCCTTGCCCACCTGGGCCGTCCCCTTGAACATCATATGTTCGAGGAGGTGCGACAGACCCGTCTTACCCGGCGGCTCGTGGCGCGATCCGACCTTGTACCACACCTGGATGGTGGAGACGGGCGACTTGCCGTCCTGGACGGCGACGACCTTGAGGCCGTTGTCCAGGAGATCCTGGACAACCTTGGGCCCCGCTTCGGCCGGGACCGGAGTAAGGGCGAGGACGAGGGAAAACCAGACGCCCCCCCCGCGCGGGATCCATCGCGCCGGGCGCCTCATGCCGCCCCCGCCTTGGCGGTTTCAATCCGGGGGAAGAGCGGGATCCCCGTCATGACCCGTTTCCCCGCAAGGGCCGTGTCCCAGGCCCCGCCAGCCTCGTCGAAACGAGACGCCGCGGAGACGCCGAGGCGCGCCAGGATCTCGGCGCACGCCGCGGGCATCACGGGCGTGAGGAAGACGGCGATCCGCCTCAGCTGGTCGGCCGCGACGAACATCACGGTGGAAAGGAGCGGCCTCTTCCCTTCGTCCTTGGCCAGACTCCACGGCGCCGACTTGTCGATATACTCGTTGATCCCGTAGACGGCCGACCAGATCCTTTCCAACAGCTCCTTGAAATCCAGGTCCGCGTACCTCGCCGGGATCTCGTCCGGAAATGCTTCCCGGACGATCCGCAGACCGCCCGCCCCGGCGGGGCAGGCCGATTCGACCCGGGTCCAGTCGCCGAAGGAGTCGGGGGAGGGGGCGGGGATCGTTCCGCCGAAATACTTCTCGATCATCGAGACGAGGCGCGACAGGAGGTTCCCCAGGGCGTTCGCCAGGTCGCTGTTGTACCGCGCCACGAACCGATCGGAGGAGAAATCCCCGTCCGACCCAAAGGTCATCTGGGAGAGGAGGTAGTACCTGAAGGGATCGGCGCCGTAGGCCTCGACGACGCTGTTCGGATCGACGACGTTGCCGCGAGACTTCGACATCTTCTCCCCCTCCACCGTCCACCAGCCGTGGGCGAAGATCGTCCGGGGAAGCGGGAGTTCCAGGGCCATCAGCATCGTCGACCAGTAGACGGCGTGGGTCGTGAGAATGTCCTTCCCGATGAGGTGGACGTCCGCCGGCCAGAACCTCTCGAATAGGGAGCCGGGCGCGCTCGGATCCTGGTATCGGAGCGCGGAGATGTAGTTCACGAGCGCGTCGAACCAGACGTAGGTGACGTAGTCCGGATCGAAAGGAAGCTCGATCCCCCACGCCAGACGGCTCTTAGGGCGGGAGATGCAGAGGTCCCCCAAGCCGCGCGCCAGGAAGCCCAGGACCTCGTTGCGGCGGACTTCGGGACGGATGAACCGGGGGTTCTCCCGAATGTGCGCGACGAGGCGATCCCTGTACTTTCCCATCCGGAAGAAGTAATTCGACTCCGTCACGCGCTCCACGGGCCGGCCGCAGTCGGGGCAATTTCCCTGCGTGATCTCCTTCTCCGTCCAGAACCGCTCGTCCGGCACGCAGTACCACCCCTCGTACGTGTCCCGGTAGATCTCCCCCTTGTCATGGAGAAGCTGGAGGACGTTCCGCACGACGGCCTTGTGGCGGGGTTCCGTCGTCCGGACGAAGTCGCTGTTCGAGATGTTCATCCGCCTCCAGAGCGACTGGAACCGCACGACGAGCTCGTCGCAGTGGGCCTGGGGCAATACGCCGCGCCGGGCGGCCGCCTGCTGGACCTTCTGGCCATGCTCGTCCGTGCCGGTGAGGAAGAAGACATCGCGGCCCATCATCCGGTGCGCGCGGGCCAGGACATCCGCCGCAGCGGTCGTGTAGGCGTGGCCGATGTGCGGAACGTCGTTGACGTAGTAGATGGGCGTAGTCGCGTAGAATGTCTGCCGGTGCATTCCGACTCCGGGGACGGGGAAGGCCCGCGCCGCGGATTCGCGGACGCGGGAATCAAGATCGGCGCGGAATTATGGCAAGTTCCAAGATTCCGAGTCAAGCGCCTCACCCAGCGTTTTCTTCTTCTCTTTCTTCATCGGAGGACGCGCCGGTTGTCCCTTCCGGTTCCGGGCCGCCCGCTCCTCGGCCCGAGGCGGCGGAGGCTGAGCGGAACTCCGATCGGACGACGTCTCGGCGGCGGCCGCGCAGGGCTTCTGCCGCGCTCCGCCGTCCCCTTCAAGCTGGTAATTGAGACAGCACATGAGCTTGCCGCAGACGCCCGAGATC
>MHEK01000097.1:1440-27353 GCA_001803795.1 Nitrospirae bacterium RBG_16_64_22 | reverse complement strand
GCCGCATCTCGATCCGCTGGCGCAGACGCTTGGCCAGATCCCGGACCAGCGCCCGGAAATCGACCCGCCCTTCCGAGGAGAAGTAGAACGTCGTCTGCCTCCCGTCGAGCGACATCTCGGCCTTGAGGAGCTTCATCGGGAGGTCCTGATCCAGGGCGAGAGAGCGGCAGAGATCGAGCGCCTTCCGCTCGAGCGGGCGGTTCCGTTCGACCGCTTTCAGGTCCGGGGGCCCCGCCACGCGGAGGACCTTCCGTGTCGGGCCCTGTCCTCCCTCCCCGTTGTGCGCCCCCAGGCAGACGACCTTCGCCAGCATCTCTCCCCGATCTGCCGCGACCACGACGCGGTCCCCCGGTTTGAGGCTCAAGTCTCCCCCGTCGCACTCGTAAATCTTTCCGGCGTCGTGAAACGTGACACGGGCGATCATGGCCGCGCCGCCTCCGTCCGGACGGCCATGATTGCGGCGGCCGATTGAAGAAAAACGTCCAAGACGAGGCGCGGGTTTCCCCTCCACCTGAGCGCCGCCCGCGCGCGGCCGATCTCCTCGGCCAGATCGAGGAGCGCCGAGGTCGAAATCCTTTCCGCGATCCGCCCGAGATCTTCCGCCCGGTCGACGTTCACGAGCCGGTCGGCTCTCCCGGCGGACGCCATCAACAGATCGCGCACGACGAGGTCCGTCCATTCGATGAGCGCCTCCGCTTCTCCCTCCCCCTTCGCGAGACTTTCCGCAAGGGCCGCCCGCTCTTCCAACGGCTCCACCGCGACCCGCGCCAGAATGTCGATGGCCGAATCGCGGCGGGCGGCCGCCTCGCCGGGCTCCCCCGCCAGCGCCTTCCCCAGACTGCCGGCCGAGACGGACGCCAGCATCGCGGCCCGCGCGCGGTCGAGCCCCTTTCTCTCGACGAGGAAGCGGGCGACGATCTCGTCGCTCAAGGACCTGAACCGCACCTCCTGACAGCGCGAGCGGATCGTGGGAAGAAGCAGGTGCGGCTGGGATGATATAAGGACGATGATCGTGTCCTCGGGCGGCTCTTCGAGCGTTTTCAGGAACGCGTTCGCCGCCGACGCATTCAGCCGGTCCGCGGCGTTGACGATCAGGACCTTCTTCCGTCCCTCGTAAGCGCACAGCGAAACGGCGCTCTGGGCGTCGCGGACCTGGTCGATGGAGATCTCTTTCTTGTCGGGGAGGACTTCGAGGATGATGAGATCGGGATGCGACCGCGACGCGACCCTGCGGCACGTCGGACAGACGCCGCATCCGAGGTTCGCCCTCCGCGGGCTCTCAGAATCCGTCGGACCCATGGGACAAAGAAGCGCGCCGGCCAAGGCGAGAGCGGTCAGCGCCTTTCCGACTCCCTCGGGACCGGAAAAGACGTAGGCGTGCGCCAGTCGATCGTTTTCAAGGGAGCGGGAAAGGACGAGGACTGCGTCCTCCTGCCCCAGGATTTCTTGGAAGCCCACGAGTTGAATCGCCCGCTGGAAGCGTCCATCGGGCGAAGTCTCCTTGAAAAGTCAGGATGTTATGATAGCGGATGTGCGGGACAACTGCAAGCCCGCGGAGTTCGTTCTCAATGGGCTCCCTGAGCCTCGCCTGCCGGCAGGCAGGATTGTGGAAGTCGGTATTTTTCAAGGGGTTTCCTTGACAGGCCCGAATCCCTTTGCTACGTTTCAAAGGGGGATGGCGTACAGTCAAATCGTAAGCGGACCCCCCGAGAACGGCTCATCACCTCCTTTTCTATACTTCAATTCGAAGGAAGACTCCGCCAGGAAGCGACGGGGCTGATGAGAATCCTCCCCCCAAACGCTGGAGATGTCTGTGCTTGCGCCTGACGTGACGGGGTTTCGCCAGCCGATTTCGGTTGGTTCAAAAGCGATGGGCCGTCTTTCCGCGCGGCTCCTTGCGCTTCTTTTCTCCCTGGCCGCCCTGGTCCCGGCCGCGGCCGCGCAGGAGATTGAATTCTACGAGTATCCCGGGATTGCGCCGGGAACCGCCAGCGTTCGTTTCGCCGGAGAGCGCCCGCTCTTCTATGGAGGACTCCAGGAGGCGATGGAGGTCTTCACGAAGAAGACCGGGATTCCGGCGTCCGCCGTGGCGGGCGGTTGCGCCCAGGGCGCCGAGTATCTGAAGGCTGGGAAGGCCAACGTGGGCGGCTTCTGCTGTCCCCTCGAGGAAAGCGAGAAGAAGGCCTGGACGTCGATCCTCGTGGCGCGCGACGCGATCCCGGTCATCGTCCACAAATCGAACCCCGTTGGAAACCTCACGGCCGAGCAGGTCAAGTCGATCTGGACCGGAAAGATCCAGAACTGGAAAGAGGTGGGAGGGCGCGACCAGCCGATCGTCGTCGTCTTCCGCAATCACTGCAAGGACCGCGAGGAAGAGTTCCGCACGATGATGCTCGCCGGAGGAGGGAAGTTCACCCAGAACCTCTTCCCCGCGAAAACCGTCGGAGAAGAGATGGACCGCGTGTCCCGTTCCCCGGCGGCGATCGGATCGATCGTGGGTAGCGCGATCGTCGACATGACGAAGGTCAAGGTCATACGCGTGAACGGCATCCTTCCCACGCCGGAGAGCGTGGCCAACGAGACCTATCCTTTCCGGCGCGACCTCCACCTGGCCACGGCCGGCAAGCCGGAAGGCGCTCTCGCTCAGTTCATCGAGTTCATCCTGAGCAACGAGGGCCAGCAGATCCTCGGAAAGAAGCTGGCCCCCATTCGACGACCCGATGGGTAGGACGCCGCTCCCCCCGCTCAGCCTCTCCACCAAGCTTTCAGGAGCGTTCGCTTCGCTGGCCCTCGCATCGATGCTCGTTGTCTTCTTCTACGGCGCTCGGACGATCGACGAGCTGGGCCAGGCGTGGATGAGGGAACGCCTGTCGGGCGTTTCGACGCACGTTCATGACATCCTGGACGAGTCCCGGACGCGCGTCCGGAACACGGCCCGCATCCTGGTCCGGGACGACGCCCTCCGCTACGCCGCCTTCTACGGCGCGGTGGCGGGAGAGAGAGCCCTCCTGAGGGAGGAGACGCGCTCCCTGGCGGCCCTCTTGAACCTCGACCTTCTCGAAATCCACGACCACGAGGGACGCGTGCTCTCCCGGGCGGAGGAGGAAGACCGCTGGGGAGACCGGCGCGGTCTCCCTTCTCTTGAGAAGGCGGCGGACGACACGTTCGGCCTTGTCGAGATGGACGGAGGCGCGATCCTTCTGGCGACGGCCCCCCTCAGGAACGAGGACCGGCGGTTCGGCACGCTCGCCGCCGGCCTGCGGATCGACTCGGCGCTTGCCCGGAAGATCAGCCAGCGGAGCGGGGCCCACGTCCTCTTCGTCGTCCGGGACCGGATCACCGGTTCTTCCATCGATCCTCCTCAGAGGGACGTTCTGGGCGCCGTGCCGCCCGGCGGCGGGGATCCTCGGCTCGTCACCGCGGGGGGAAAAACGTACCTCGCCCTGGCGCGGCCGCTCGAAGTGGGGGAGCGCAACGAAAAAAGTTGGATCGTCCTCGCCGTCGACGCGACGCCGTTCAAGGACGCCGTCTCGAGAATGCGGGCACTCCTCTTTCTGGCCACGATTCTCCTCCTGGCCGTCGCCGTCACGGCAGGCACGGCTCTCGCCCTGCGCGTCACCCGTCCGCTCAAGCAGGCGATCCACTTGGCCGGCCGGATCGCCGAGGGAGACCTCGATCGGCGCATCGACGTCTCGGGGCGCGATGAAGTGGCCGAGCTGGGAGCGGCCTTGAACCGGATGTCCGCCCGCCTGCTGGATTCCCGCAACGAGATCGAGAAGAAGCAATCGGAACTCCTCAATCTCAACCAGTCCCTGGCCGAGACGGTGAAAAAGCTCCGCGAACTCCAGGAACACCTCATGGAGGCCGAAAGACGAGCGGCGAGCGGCACGCTCGCGGCCCGCGTCGCCCACGAGATCAACAATCCGCTCGGCATCATCAAGAATTACCTCACGATGCTCAAGGGCCACTCTTCGGCGATCCAAACGTCCGCGCAGGAGACGCCCGCCTACGTCCGGCACCTGCAGATCATCGACGAGGAGATCGACCGGATCGCGCGCTTCGTCGCCCAGCTTCTTGACGCCCACAGGCCCGACGGCTCCCGGCTCGAGCTCACGTCGGTCAACAAGACCGTGACGGACCTCCTGGCCCTGATGGAGCCCCAGCTCCGCCAGCAAGGCATCCAGATCCGGCGCGAACTGGACCCGGACCTTCCCCGCCTTCTCCTTCACCCCGACCGGATGAAGCAGGTCTTGTTGAACCTCATGGCCAACGCCGAGCACGCGATGCCGGACGGAGGAGTCATGACCATCCGCTCACGACGCGAAGAGACCGATGTCTTCGTCGAGGTGTCCGACACGGGGAAAGGAATCTCGCCCGAGCGCGCCCCGCAGATATTCGACCGATACTTCACGACGCGGGAGGATGGAACCGGCCTCGGTCTTCCGATATCGCGGGAGATCGTCCAAGGGTACGGGGGAGACATCTCCGTTCGGTCTGGGGAAGGCACGGGCGCCACGTTCATCGTCCGTCTTCCCCTCAGCCCTCTGATCACGATGACGGCGGGCGCTCCGAGCCTGGAGAAAGTCCATGACAGGCCCTGACCGGATACTCGTCGTCGACGACGAACCCCGGATGCGGGAGAGCGTCAAGGTCCTGCTGACAGCGGAGGGGTACGCGGTCAGCGAAGCCGCCGACGGGGAGAAAGCGCTGGCCCGCCTCCGCTCGGACCCGGCCGATCTCGTCCTCGCGGACCTGAGCATGCCGGGAATGAGCGGCATCGATCTGGTCGACCGCCTTCGAGAAGAGCACCCCGGAACGGCCGTGATCATCTTCACCGGATACGGAACGCTCCAGACCGCCGTGGAGGCGATCCGGCGGGGCGTTGTCGACTACATCGTAAAGCCGTTCGATTTCGAGACCCTGCGGCAATCCGTGGCCCGCGCCCTTCAGAGCGTCGAGCAACAACGGCTTCTCGCCCAGACCACGGAGGAGTTGGAGGACGCGAAGAAGACGCTCGAGGTCCTGGCGATCACGGACGAGCTGACCGGCCTTCCCAACCTCCGCTACCTCCGCGAACGGCTCCAGCAGGAGGTGTCCAGGACGTTCCGCAGCGGCTCTGCGCTTTCCGTCGCACTGATCGATCTCGACCGTTTCAAGGAGGTGAACGATCATCACGGCCACAGCGTGGGCGACCAGGTCCTCACCTACTACGCCCAGCTCCTGTCTCAGAGCGTGCGGGAGGTGGATGTTCTCGGACGCTACGGAGGAGACGAGTTCCTCCTGATCCTTCCCGACACGCCGATCTCCCGCGCGACCACGCTCCTCGAACGCCTCCGGGAACGCATCGCGGAAAGCCGGTTCAACTTGCAGGAGATCTCGGTGAACCTGACCGTCAGCATCGGTCTGGCAAGTCCCGAGTTCGCTTCCTCCAGCCTCTCCGACGGCGACCCGGCCGCTCTCACCAAGGCCCTTTTCGAAGCCGCCGATCAAGCCCTCTACAAGGCCAAGCACGCCGGCCGAAACCGACTGGAACAGGGAAGCAACCCCGATTCCCTCCCAGGCCACGAAAGGCTCATTGAAAATTGAAAATTGGGAATTGTAAATTGTAAAGCAAAAGAACGGAGAAGAAGTTCCCCGCTTTGCGATTTACACTTTTCGGCCAGCCTTTCACTTTGAAATTTCCAATTTCCAATTTACAATCGCTCTGGTGACCCTTGGCGGCTTTGTCGCGTAACCCAACAAAACGAATATTCGCCAAAATGATTTTGTTGGGTTACGGCGCAAAAAACCGCGCCTAACCCAACCTACACATCTGCGGAGGATGTCCCGTAATTAATGGGCCCGGATACTACGGGGCGATCTGCTGGGCGATGTGGAGCGTGGCCGCCTCGAGGGCGATCCGGATGGCCTGTTCCATGGGCGTTCCCTGGAAACCGCCGAGAACCAGCGGCATTCTGGTCTTGCCCCCGCCGACGGTCCCCGCGACGAACCCGCCCACGTCCTGGGCCTTTCCCTCGACAGCCGTGGCGTTGATGACCCGGCCCGTCCGCGCGTCGATGATCCGTATGTCCAGAGCGAGGTAGGCTTCCTTGTACGTGACCATCCCGATCGGCGTCCGGTTCTTGGCCGAGATCAAAGCCGTGGCTCCGAGCGTGATGAGACCGAGCGCCGCCCCGCCGATCGTGAGTCTGTCGGGCTCGAACGCCGTGACGTCGCCCCGGACCAGGTACTCGGCCCCCTCGATCTGGCCGATCGGCGCGGCCGTCTCGCGCTTGACCCGGCCCGTCGCGCCGAAGTCCTGCTCGTCGATGATTCCCTTGAGCTCCCTGCGCTCGATAATGTCGAAGCGGTTCGTGTTGAAGAGCTCTGTTGTGAGCATGTCGGCCATACCATCGCCGATCCGCGCGTACCCCTTGGCCGACTTGTCGCTGAACGCGAGAATCGCGATCCGTTTCTTGGGGCCGGCGTAGGGCATGGCCTGAATCTGCTGGACTGTCGGACCCGCGGGCGTCCGGACCGTCTGGACGCCGGGGCTCCGGACCGTGGCCGTCGGCGCGCAGGCGCCGAGAAGGAAGGCGGGGACGAGGACCGTCAGGGGAAGACGTGCGAACCGCCGCTGATCGCGCATGGTGGAATCCTACCGCCCCCGGCCGCCGGCGTCAAGATGATCGCTTTCCAACAAAAGGACACTTGTTGCGAATGCGTCTGGAATCTGCTACGAATCATCCTGGAAAAAGCATTTGAACCGCGGAGCACTCAGAGAGCGCGAAGGAGTGCCAGGAATTGGAAGACGCATCGACTTCGCCAGACAGGTGAGCGTCAATACCGCCTGAAAAGATGTTCCTCCGCGGACTCTGCGTCCTCTGCGGTGAATGAGCTGACACCTCTTCCTGGAAAGGAGCCTTCCCATGCCCGAGTTTGGCCATCCCTTCTCCGGCCTTGCGGCCGGCCGCAAGCTCACGAAGTCCGAGCTGGTCCGCGCGGTCCGTTATCTCGTCGCCGCGGAGTTCGAAGCCGTCCAGATGTACATCCAGCTCGCCGAGTCGATCGACGACAGGCTCGCCAGGGAGGTCCTGAAGGACATCGCCGACGAGGAGCGCGTCCACGCGGGGGAATTCCTGCGCCTCCTGCACCACCTCGCCCCGGATGAGGCGAAGTTCTACAAGGAGGGCGCGGAAGAGGTCGAGGCCGAGATGAAGAAGCTCGGGATCAAGGGAAAGAGATAGGGAAGCGCGGTTCCGTGGACCTGGAGAAGGAACTGGCCCTCCTGATCAACTCGCGCTTCCCCGTCATCACGGTCGAGACGTGGGAGGAGGAGCGGGTGGAGGCGCTCGTTCGCCGCGTGACGGACCGGCTCGAAGTCCCCTTCTTCACCTGGACGGCCCTCAAGGGGATCTGCCGGGACGGGAACGCCGACGGGGTCCACGAGACCGAACGTCCTCTCGGAGCCCTGGAATACATCGAGCGCCTCGGCGTCGATTCCGTTTACCTCTTCAAGGACTTCCATCACTACCTCCAGGACCCCGCCGTTCTCCGCAAGCTCCGGGACATCTGCGGCGTCTTCCGCCGTAAGAGAAAGTCGATCGTCCTTCTCTCCCCGCGCATCGAGGTCCCCGTGGACCTGGCGAAGGACGTCGTCGACCTCGAGATCCCCCTTCCGACGGAAAACGACATGTCCGCCATCGTCGACAGGGTCGTCCGGCACTTCCAGGCGGCCGAGCCGGGCCTCGGGCTCGACCCGGACGCCGAGACTCGGGGGGCGATCGCGCGGGCACTGGTCGGGCTGACGCTCGTCGAGGCGGAGCGCCTTCTCGTGAAAGCGATCACACGGGACCAGAAGCTCGACCAGTCGGACCTCGCGTGGGTCCTCGACGCCAAGCGGCAGGTCGTGGAGCGGTCCGGCCTGCTTGAATACTACCCGCGGGAGGAGCGGTTCGAGACCGTGGGAGGACTCTCCCGCCTCAAGGCCTGGCTCTCCCGGCGCAAGCGGGCCTTCACGCCTGAAGCGAAAGCGTTCGGCATCGATCCCCCGCGGGGCGTCCTTCTCCTCGGCGTCCCGGGGTGCGGGAAGTCTCTCTCCGCCAAGGCGGTCGCGGCTGAGTGGTCGCATCCGCTCATCAAGCTCGATCCCTCGCGCCTCTACAGCAAGTACGTCGGAGAGACCGAAGGGCGTCTTCGCGACGCCCTTCGCCTCACGGAGTCGATCGCGCCCGCCGTTCTCTGGATCGACGAGATCGAGAAGGGGCTCTCATACGGGAACATGAGCGACGTGGACGGCGGCGTGTCGGCCCGCGTCTTCGGGACGTTCCTCTCGTGGCTTCAGGAGCGTCCGGCGCCCGTTTTCGTCGTGGCGACGTCCAACGACGTCGCAAACCTGCCGCCGGAGCTTTTCCGGAAAGGCCGGTTCGACGAGGTCTTCTTCGTGGACCTTCCGGCCCGCCCCGCCCGCGCGGAGATATTCTCGATCCATCTCCGGAAGAGAAAACGCGACCCCGCCCGTTACGATTTGAACGCTCTCGCCGGGAAGACGGAGGGCTTCTCGGGCGGAGAGATCGAGCAGGTCGTCGTCTCCGGTCTCTACGCGGCGTTCGAGAAGGGCCTGGAACTCTCGACGGACGATCTGCTCAGGGAAATCCCGGCCACGGTTCCCCTGTCGATCACGATGCGGGAGGGCGTCGAGGCCCTCCGCCGCTGGGCCCGGACCCGCACCGTCCCCGCGGATGGAGAAGAAGGCGGGAGATGACGGGCTCGGAGGCGCTGGCCCGGCTCTGCGGCTTTTGCGGCATTGCGCCGGACTGGCACGACATCTGGGGGAACAGGCACGAGGTCTCGCCGGAGACGAAGAAGGCGCTCCTTGCGGCGATGGGCGTGCGCGTCGGGAGCGAAGCCGAGATCGCGGATGTGCTGAGAGAGCGGGAAGAGCGCCCCTGGCGGAGGGTCGTTCCTCCCGTGCTCGTCCTGCGCGATGGCTCATCGCCCGTCGAGATTCCCATCTCCCTTCCCCCGCTCAAGGCGGGCGAGGCATTCGACTGGGTGCTCACGCTGGAGGACGACCGTCAGGAGACGGGGCGGTTCATCGCCGCGGACCTCCCCGTCCGCGAGGAGCGGGAGATCGGCGGATTGCGCTTCATGCGCCGCGCGTTCCCCCTTCCGCTTGTTCCCCCCGCCGGCTACCACATATTCCATCTGACGGCATCTTCCGGCGGTCCGAACCTCGCCGGCGATATGCGCCTGATCGCGGCCCCGTCGTCCTGCTTCCGGCCCCCGGCGCTTGAAGGCGGTGGACGGGTCTGGGGACCCGCGTTTCAACTCTACGGGATCCGTTCCCGGCGAAACTGGGGGATCGGCGACTTTGGCGACCTTGCGACAGCCGCCGAGATCTTCGGGAAGCTGGGCGCCGGCGTCGTGGGACTCAATCCGCTCCACGCCCTCTTTCCGCACGCTCCCGCCCACGCGAGCCCTTACTCCCCATCGAGCCGCCTTTTCCTGAATATCTGGTACATCGACGTCGAAGCCGCCCCGGAATTCGCGGAAACCGAGGCGGCCCGCAAGAAGGTCGAGACGCCCGATTTCCAGGCCCGGCTATCAGAGTTGCGAAGACGCGACCTGGTGGATTACGACAAGGCCGCCGCTTCCAAGAGCGAGGTCCTGGAGGTCCTCTACGCCTACTTCCGCAAGACGCACCTTCGGTGGGAAGACGCCCGGGGAAGGGCTTTCCGCAATTTCCAGAACAGCCAGGGGAAAGCCTTGCGCCTCCACGCACTGTTCGAAGCCCTTCAGGAGCATTTCCACCGCGGGGATCCGAGCGTGTCGGGCTGGCCGGACTGGCCCGAGGAGTACCGGGACCCAGGCGCCCCAGAGGTCGCGGCGTTCGCCTTGAAGCAGATCAAGCGCGTGGAGTTCTATGAATATCTCCAGTGGCAGGCCGACCTTCAGCTCGGCGAAGCGGCCCGCCGGGCCCGGGGCGCGGGGATGGGGATCGGCGTTTACCGCGATCTCGCCGTGAGCATCGACGGCCGCGGCGCGGAGGCTTGGGCGAACCAGCGGACGTACGCTCTCGGCGCGAGCGTGGGCGCGCCGCCGGACGACTTCAACCTGAAGGGCCAGGACTGGGCCCTTCCGCCCATGGTCCCGGACCGTCTGCGGGAGGCCGGGTACGCGCCGTTCATCGCCACGCTCCGGCGGAATATGCGGCACGCCGGCGCCCTTCGGATCGATCACGTGATGGGACTCATGCGCCTCTTCTGGATTCCGGACGGCGCCCAGCCCGCCGACGGCGCGTACGTCCACTACCCGTTCGAGGAGATGCTGGGGATCCTCGCGCTTGAGAGTCGGCGCAACCGATGCCTTGTGATCGGCGAGGACCTGGGGACGGTTCCAGACACCGTGCGGGCGGCCCTGGGGCCGATGGGCGTTCTGTCGACGCGCCTCTTCTATTTCGAACGGGGCTGGGACGGGGGCTTCAAGCCGCCGCGCGAATACCCGTCCTCAGCCGCCGTGGCCGTGAGCACGCACGATCTCCCGACGCTGTCGGGCTGGTGGCAGGGCGTCGATCTCATGCTCAGGGCCCAGCTCAACCTCTTTCCCAGCGACGAGATCCGGAAGCGCCAGATCGCGGAGAGAGCGGGCGATCGCGGCCGGGTCCTCGCGGCCCTGGAGCGAGAGGGGCTTCTTCCTCCCGGTGTCGGCCTGAATCCGGCCGGTGTCCCGGAGATGACGTCCGATCTGACGGCCGGCATCCACGCTTACGTCGCCCGGACGCCGGCCAGGGCGATGCTCGTCCAGCCGGAAGACCTCCTGGGCCGGCCGGAGCAGGCAAACCTCCCGGGAACGACGGAGGAGCATCCCAACTGGCGGCGGAAGCTTCCTTCCGATCTCGAAGACTGGACCAACGACCCGCGTCTGATCCAAACCGCGGAAGCTCTTCGCCGGGAACGTCCCTGAGCCCGATCCTGCCGGCCGCCTTCGATGGTCCCCGTTCTGACCACTCAAACGCTGTTCTATCGTTCTGATGACGCGGCTCATAGCGAAGATCGGGGTTTTCGTTTAAAAAGATTTGCGACGATCGGTTTCCGACCCGAAGACGATAACCCCCGATTGATCTCCCCTGCTTCCCGGAGGCGCGAAGTGATTCCGCAATCCGAAGCATCCAGAGCGATCTCATTCCCCCCGCCCATGGAGGTGTCCTCATGATCTCTCGACGTGAACTCCTCAAAGCCACCGCCGTCACGGCGACGCTCGCCGCCGCGGGCGCCGCTCCCCGAACCGCCGAAGCGAAGATCGACCTTCGCCAGACGGATCCCAAGACCGGGATCCACTGGGACAAGGGGGTCTGCCGCTTCTGCGGGACGGGATGCGGCGTGATGATCGGAACGAAAGGGGGCCGGATCGTCGCCACAACGGGAGACCGATTCGCGCCCGTGAACCGCGGCCTCAACTGCATCAAGGGGTACTTCCTCGCCAAGATCCAGTACGGCGCCGACCGCCTGACCCAGCCGCTCATCCGGAAGAAGGGGGGGAAGTTCGACCACCACGGCGTCCAGACGCCTTCATCGTGGGACGAGGCGTACGATCTCATGGCGTCGAAGGCGCTCGAGATCCTGGAGAAGACCGAGCCGGGCAAGAGGCCCGGGCTCGGCTTCTTCTCCTCCGGCCAGCACACGATCTGGGAAGGGATCGCGGCGACCAAGCTCTTCAAGGCTGGGCTTCGGTGCAACAACATCGACCCGAACGCCCGCCACTGCATGGCCTCGGCCGTGGCCGGGTTCATGCGGACGTTCGGCAAGGACGAGCCGATGGGGTGCTACGAGGACATCGAGCACGCCGACACGATCGTCCTCTGGGGCGCCAACATGGCCGAGATGCACCCCGTCCTCTACTCCCGGATCGTCAACCGGAAGCTCACCGGAAAGGGGATCAAGGTCTACAACCTCTCGACGTTCTCCAACATGTCCGCGGACGTGGCCGACAAGGAGTTCATTTTCAAGCCGCAGTCGGACCTGGCCCTCATGAACGGGATCTGCCATCTGATCGTCGCCAACGGCCAGGTGAACGAAGCCTTCGTCAAGAAACATGTGTCGTTCAAGAAGGGGAAGTGGAACATCGGGTACGGCCTTGAGGACGACTTCAAGTTCAAGGAGGAAGCCAAGGGCGTGGACTTCGCCGCGTACAAGGAGTTCCTCAAGGATTACACGCCGGAGAAGGTCTCTAAGATCTCGGGCGTCCCGGTGGAGGCGATCCGGGAGCTCGCGGCCGAGTACGGCGACCCGAACCGGAAGGTGACCTCCTTCTGGACGATGGGATTCAACCAGCACACGCGGGGGAGCTGGGCGAACAACCTGATTTACAACGTCCACCTTCTCGCGGGGAAGATCTCCGAGCCGGGCAACTCCCCGTTCTCCAACACCGGCCAGCCTTCCGCCTGCGGCACGGCCCGCGAAGTGGGGACGTTCTCCCACCGCCTTCCCGCCGACATGGTCGTGGACAACCCGGATCACCGCAAGCTCGCGGAGCAGATCTGGAGGCTCCCGAAGGGCTGGTTGGAGACGCCGGGGTTCGTCGTTCCGGGGCGCCACGCCGTCGAGATGGTCCGGGCCGTGGACCGGGGCGAGATCCCTTTCTTCTGGCACCAGGCGAACAATCCGTTTCAGGACTACGCCAACCTGAATAGGTATCGGAAGGGGATCCGGAAAGAGGGCCGGTTCTTCGTCTCGTCCGAGATATACCCCTGCCGCTCCACGGAGCTGGCCGACGTCGTCCTCCCCACCGCCATGTGGACCGAGAAGGAGGGGGCCTACGGCAACTCCGAGCGGCGGACGCAGTTCTGGCACCAGCAAGTCAAGCCGCCGGGAGAGGCGCGTTCCGATCTCCGCCAGCTCGTCGAATTTGCGCACGTTTTAGCCGGGAAGGCGAAGAAGAGCGCGAAAGCCCATGTCCGGGAGACGGGCGAGGTGCTGGCGGCGATCTTCAAGTTCGATCCCAAGGAGTATCCCCTTCCGGCCAAGCCGTCGGACGACTCGAAGACGTTCGGGTTCTACGTCGAAAAGGCGCTCTTCGAGGAGTACCGGAAGTTCACACTCGTCACGAAGAAGGACTTGGCGCCGTTCGACACGTACCACGAGGTGCGCGGCCTCAAGTGGCCGGTCGTGGCCGGGTCCGAAACCCACTGGCGCTACAAGGAGGGGTACGACCCGTTCGTGAAGAAGGGCGAGGGATTCTCCTTCTACGGGAACAAGGACCACCGGGCCGTCGTCTGGCTCAACCCGTACGAGCCGCCGCCGGAGATCCCGGACAAGGAGTATCCGTTGTGGCTTTGCACGGGCCGGGTCCTCGAGCATTGGCACTCGGGGACGATGACGCGCCGCGTGCCGGAGCTCCACCGGGCGTACCCGCACGCGGTGATGGCGATCCATCCGCAGGATGCGGAGAAGCTGGGTGTCAAGCGCGGCGACGTCGTGAGGATCGAGTCGCGGCGCGGCTGGATCCTCACGCGCGCCGACGTCGGCGGCCGGCAGAAGCCGCCCGTGGGGCTGGTGTATGTACCGTGGTTCGACGAGGGGGTTCTCATCAATCGCGTGACGCTCGATGCCTACTGCCCGATCTCGGGTCAGACGGACTACAAGAAGTGCGCGGTCCGCGTGGCGAAGGTGAATCCCAAGGACGTCCCGGCCCTCGAGAAGAAGCTTCGGGACATCGGCCAGGCCGAGATCGCCTGAGGAGGATGAGCCATGATGCGCGTCGATAAGAAGATGTGGTTGGCGGGCCTGACCGCCGCGCTGGTCTTCGCTTCCGGGACGGTCCTGGCCCAGCAGGGGTCGGACGCCCCGCTCATGAAGGGAGACGCCCCGCCCGACTGGAAGTACGAGGGTGAGGCGCCCGGCACGGGGAAAGCGCTCCCGCGCGGATGGGAGGCGGAGCCCGGCGTGACCGCTCCTCCGCAGATCCCGCACGACGTGACGGGGCTTACGATCACGCCGGACGCGAACGCCTGCCTCGGGTGCCACAACCCGCAGGTGGCCCCGTCGGTCAAGGCGAAGGCAGTGCCGGAGACGCACTTCCGGACGGACCCCTACGATCCGGCGACGAAGCGGGCGGAGCTGAACGGCAACCGGTACTACTGCCCGCAGTGCCACGCGCCGCAGGCGAACGTGAAGCCGCTCGTCAAGAGCGTGTTCGTCAAGTGACGATCCCGGCCTGACGGTCGGATTCGAATCGTGCGCCGCCTGATCCCAGCGTGGGCGTTGTGCGTCGGCCTTGCCCTGTCGGGCGGGCCGGCGTTGGCTCAGCCCGTCTTGAAGCCCCAGCTCGTCCTCAAGGGCCATGAGGGGTGGGTGAACGCCGTCGTCGTGTCGCCCGAGTACGTCGCGTCCGGGGGGCTCGACGGGGTTGTTCGGATTCACTCCGCCAAGACGGGCGCCGCGGTCTTCTCGTGGACGCTCCCGAAGGGGCCGGACAAGAACCCGTTCGTCATCTACGCCTTGTCTTTCTCGCCGGGGGGCGGCAGGCACCTGGCGGTCGCTTCGTCGGACGGCAAGGTGAGGATCGTGGAGCCCTTGAGCGGCCGCGATGTCGTCGTGATCGACGATCCCTCGCGCCACCCGTACAAAGCGGCCTACTTCCCGGACGGGAGGTCGCTCGCCGTGGGCGGCATCGACGGGTACGTGCGCCTCTATCGCGCGGAGGACGGAAAGAAGATCGGCGACGTCAAGGCCCACGCCGACGCCATTCAGGCGATGGCCGTCTCCAGCGACGGAAAGACGCTCGTGACGGGGGGGCCGGATACGCTGGTCCAGGTCTTCCACCGTTACGGCGACGAGCTCCGGCACGCTCACCGGCTGATCGGCCACAAGGACACCGTCACGGCGGTCGCATTCGGGCCGGAGCCGGGGGAAATCGTCGCCGGCGACAAGGACGGAAAGGTGAAGGTTTGGAACCTGGCCATGGGCACGGGCGGTGAACGGCCGCTGGCCACGTACGCGGGAATGCCGATCGGCGCGGCCGCCTCGACCAGGAGGGCCGTCGCGGTCTCCGCCGGCCTTGGGGAGATCCATCTCTTCAGTGGCGCGAGGGAAACCGCCCTGCTCAAGGGACACAGACAGGCCGTCACGGCCCTGGCCTTCTCCCCCGACGGATCGCGCCTTGTCTCGGGCGGACGGGACGGGAACGTGATGGTCTGGAACGTGGGGAGGAAGTGATGGATATCTCGGGCGTGCTGGCGCAGGTGAAGCCGGAGAAGGAGAAGGACGTGCTACAAGCTCTCCGCGGGATGGCGGGGGTGGAGGTACACGAGGTCCTCCCGGGCGGAAAAGTCGTCCTCACGATCGACACGGACACACCGGACGACGCGCACGATATCGCCGCCGCGATTCGACGGCTTCCGGGCGTTCTCTCGACGGATCTCGCTTTTCACTACTTCGACGGCGATCAGGACGGCCTGATCGATCCCGCTCTCGTCGATGCGTTCGTCGAGAACGAGCGGGGATAGGAGACCGGTGAATCGGTGAATGGGTGAATAGGGAAGCTCTCAGCAGTCAGCGATCAGCGGTCAGCAAGCTGAATGCCGAAACCTGACTGCTGACAGCTATCAGTGAATCGGGTCCGCCGCGGGACCCCCGCCGCTCGTCGGCGAGGGGGAATGGGCGGAGAACATGTGGGATTGCTGAGAAATGGTGCGACTGAAACAGACCGTCGAACGGCCTGACGAGGACACCTACGAGCGCAGACTCGAGCGCGTGCAGGAGCACGTGGCCGCGATGAGCCGGCGAAGGTTCCTGGCCATCCCCGGGATCCTCGGATCGGTCATCGGCGGGGCGTTCGCCGTCTTCGAAATCGAGCTCCTCAAGGGAAAGAAGTTCCACCTGCGGCCGCCGGGGGCGCTGGCAGAGGAGAAGTTTCTCGCGACGTGCCTGCGCTGCGGCCAGTGCGCCCAGGCCTGCCCGTACAATTCCGTCCGCCTGGCCGCCGCCGAGGAAGGGATCGCCATCGGGACTCCTTACATCGAGGCCCGCCGGATTCCCTGCTATCTCTGCGAAGACCTCCCGTGCATCAAGGCCTGCCCGAGCGGGTCGCTCAGCAAGGAGATCACCGACCGCGGAAACGTGAAAATGGGCCTTGCCGTGATCGTCGATCGGCAGGCCTGTATCGCCCTCCAGGGGCTCCGGTGCGAAGTCTGCTACCGGGCGTGCCCGCTCCTCGGCAAGGCAATCGCTCTGGAGTTCCGGCCGCACGAGGTGACGGGGAAGCACGCGATCTTCGAGCCCGTGGTCAACTTCGACGCCTGCGTCGGGTGCGGCCTCTGCGAGCACGCCTGCATCCTGGAGACGCCAGCGATCAAGGTTCTTTCTCTCGCCGACGCGAAGGGGCTCATGGGAAGGCACTACCGGATCGGTACGAAGACCGGATAGAAGCACTCAGCACTCAGCGGTCAGCTTTCAGCCAAGAGACTCAACTTGCACTGTGTTCTTGCTGAATGCTGACAGCTGACCGCTGAACGCAATCATGTAGGACTGTCCATGATTCTCCGCGACCCCGTCAGCGAGAAGTTCAGAAAATGGCTCGTGATCCGTCGGGCCGCGCAGATCTCCGTCGTCGGGATGTTTCTCCTGTTTCCGCTCACGGGGGTCGCGTGGATCCAGGGCAACATCGGCGCGGCGAACCTGTTCGGGCTCTCCGTGGCCGATCCGCTCTCCGTCCTCGAATCCATCGTTGCCTCGCGGCGCGTCTACGTCCCGGCCCTCATCGCGGCAGGGATCGTCATCGTTTTCTATCTCGCGGTCGGCGGGCGGGCTTACTGCGGTTACGTCTGTCCGGCGGGATTGTTCTTCGAAGCGAGTTCCGCGGTCCGAAACGCGGTCCTGAAGGCTTTCTCGCGCCCGAAGAGGACCGGCTGGAACGTCGAACTCTCTCCGCACCTCAAGTACTACCTGCTGATCGGCGTCCTCGCCGTCTCGGCTGTCACGGGGGTCATGACGTTCGAGATCTTCTCGCCGATCGGGATCGCGACGCGAGCCATCGTCAACGACTTCGCCCCGGCGAATCCGAACGCCCAGAACCTGGAGCGGGTCGCCGTGGCCGGGGCGAGCGTCGGTCTTCTGGTCCTCGTCGGGATCGCCCTCTTCGAGGCCGCGTTCTCCAAGCAGGCCTGGTGCCGGTTCGTCTGCCCGCTCGGGGCCTTCTATTCCATCGTCGGCCGGCTCTCGCTCCTCCGTGTGAGAATCGACCATACCGACTGCGCGCTCTGTCTCAACTGCCAGTCGGACTGCCCGGCCAAGTACGTTCTCGACCGGCCGCTGGCGAAAGAGCAGGAATTCGTCACGATGGGCGACTGCACGAACTGTGGAAGCTGCATCGACTCGTGCCCGTCGGCGTCGCTCAAGTTCGCCCTGCGGCTTCCGTGGCAAAAGTAGGGCGACGGGGATTTAGCAGGGTGTTGAAAAACACCCTGCGAGGCAATCCATGGATGGATTGCCAAATTGCGAGACTTTCCAAGCCTCGTCCCGCCTGGGCGGGATAAGACTTGGACGAATTCACTTCGGCCAAGTCGTGGTTGAAAAAGCCATGGATGGACTTTTTCAACATCCTGTGAGAGGCACTGACCGTGAGCACAACCTTTTCTTTCGGAGAAAGGGTTTTCTTTGCGGATTTTGTTCAAGTAAACTATCAAATAGTTGAGGAGGGGTTCGATGACCTCAAGAAATCGGCAGTTCAAGAATCAGATGTACGGCCAGATCGCCCGGATCGGCAAGGCCCTCTCAAGCCCGAAGAGGCTGGAAATGATTGATATCTTGGGCCAGGGGGAGCGGTCGGTAGAGACGCTGGCTCGAGAAACCGCCCAAACCATCGCAAACTGCTCTCGGCATCTTCAGATCCTCAAGCAATCGAGCCTGGTCGAACCAAGAAAGGAAGGGACGCGTGCCTTCTATCGTCTCGCGGATTCCGAGGTCGCCCGGCACTGGCTGGGGCTTAGGACCTTTGCCGTGGAGCGGCTTGCCGAGGTTGAACGGGTGGTTAGAGACTACCACGAACTTCGCGACGAGCTTCGGCCGGTCTCGTCCAAGGAACTCTTGGAGCTGATTCGAAGGGGTGACGTGATCGTTCTGGACGTCCGGCCGGTGGAGGAGTATCGGGCGGGGCACCTGCCGGGGGCGCTGGTCGTGCCGCCGGGGGAGGTGGAGCGGCGCCTTGCAAGCCTCACCAAGGATCGGGAGATCGTCGCGTACTGCCGTGGGCCCTACTGCGTCTATGCCGTCGAGGCCGTGAAGGTTCTTCGCCGGCACGGGTTGGCGGCTCGGCGCATGGAGCAGGGGATCCCCGAGTGGCGGCTTCTTGGTCATCCCGTAGAAGTCGGATTGGGGGAGCAGTGAAGCCGTCCCCTGGTTCCTCGCACTCGGGCCCGTTGCGGGGCCGCGGGCGAATCCCGAAGAGCAGGCCCGCCGCCGATCCGAACCCCCGACGGAAAACGGAGCCGGCCAATGGGGAGAATGGACGTCAGCCGGAGTGGATGAAGACGCTGTGCCGATTATTCTCCCAAACGTCCGACGGCGTCTTTGCGCTGAATCAAGAACAGTGCGTCATCTTTTGGAACAACGCCTGCGAGCGAATTCTCGGCGTCCCCTCGCTCCAAGCCTTGGGAAAGCCCTGCTGGCAGGTGATCGGCGGCGTGGACCACCGCGGGAATCCAATCTGCTTCTCCCACTGCATGGTCGCACAGACGACTGGCCACGGAGAGCTTGTTCAAAGCTTCGATGTCCGGGTCCTTCGCAACGAGGTTCCGGTCTGGGTGAACGTCAGCACGCTGACGATCCGAGGGGGCCGACCGGCCACCCCGATCATTGTCCATCTGCTCCGGGAAACAAGCGATCCGCACCGCCTGGAGAACCGCATTCAGGAGTTCCTGTCTCGGCTCGACAACCCGCCCCTGGATTTGCAAGATGCTCCATCTTCCAACAACGGTCCCTCGCTCACCCAGAGGGAGAAGGAAGTACTCTCCTGCCTCGCTAAAGGCATCCGCGCCAAAGACATGGCCCGGCAACTGGGTGTGAGCCCCATTACAATTCGTAGCCATATCAAGCACATCCTCGCCAAGATCAACGCCCATAGCCAAGTCGAGGCTGTGTCCTACGCGTTCAGGCACAGTCTCCTGTAAACCCCCTTCCTCCCGCATCTTGGGGAGAGAATTCCCCTTTCCGGGTGATTGCCTTCATTGAAAACGCGGCGTATTGTTTATCGTACAAACGCCAGTTGTACGCCCCCCTTCCAAGGATCGCCTGCGGGCGGAACGATCTCCGCCGAGCGACGTCATTGCCCCGGGAGACCACCCTTAGCGGTATCATCTCAGGCTGCAGAATACGCAAAGGAGCCAACCATGAAGCCAATCAGTCGAAGGGAGCTCATCAAGGGAGCCGGATCCGGGCTCCTCGCCCTGCTGGCCGCTCCAGACTTCGCGTTCTCCAAGGTCCAGGTCGTCGGCGATCCGCTCAAGGAATACCAGTACGGGGGATGGGAAGACCTCTACCGGAAGGAGTGGACCTGGGACCGCGTCCAGTATTCGACCCACAGCGTTGGATGTGTGGGGAAGTGCTCCTGGAAAGTGTACTCGAAAAACGGCATCCCCATGAGGGAGGAGCAAACCGCAACATACCCTGTCTACGCCAAGCATACCCCGGGGAAGTACACATGGAAGTGCATGGGAAAGGACAGGGGGGAGTACATAAGATACGGTGCCGGCGGCGTGATACCATCTTTTTCACCGAGGGGATGCCAGAAGGGGATTGTCTATTCAGACTACATGAAGCAGGGAAACTTCCTCAAATACCCGTTGAAGAGGGTGGGTGAGAGGGGCGGAAGGAAGTGGAAGAGGATAACCTGGGAACAGGCCTTTGACGAGATAGCGGACAAGATGATAGACATCACACTCAAGGATCCGGGGGCCGGGGTCCTGACGGCCAGGCCATTCAGCCAGCTCTCCAAGGGGAGTTGCGAGAGGTTCGCCGGGCTCCTCGGCCTCATGAACACACCTGTATCCGCCATGGTAGGCGACGCTTATCCCGCGGGCCATACGGTGCTTATAGGAAGGATCGGCTCCACGCGGGATGACTGGTTTACAGCCGACCTCTTCGTCGGCTGGACCCAGAATTTCACCGCCATGGCGATGCCCGACGCCCATTTTGCCCATGAAGCAAAGTATAACGGCGCAAAGATTATCGTCGTTGACCCGAATCACAATGTGACGGCCGCGCAGGCCGCGGACCTTTATGTCCCCATCAGGATGGGGAGCGACTCGTATCTCGCGGCGGCAATCTGCAACACTATCATAAAGGAGAAGAAGTACGACGCGGAGTTTATGAAGGAGCAGACAGATTTGCCCTTCCTCGTGAGGCTCGACAACAAGAAGTTCCTCACCCAGAAGGATATGAAGCAGGGCGGTAAGGACCTTCAGTATTACTTCTGGGATGCCAAGACAAGCCGGGCGGTTGAAGCCCCAGGCTGTATGGAAAGCCCGGACGACAGAAAGACCCTTGATATCGCCAAGCTCGGCTACGACCCGGTCCTCGATGGGAGGTTTAAAGTAAAGACAGCCAACGGCAAAACAGTAGAGTGCACAACGGTCTTCGAGATGACAAAGGAGGGCCTGACAAGATACGAGCTGGATAGCGCCCTCGTCAGGGAGGCGACAGGGCTCCATCCCTCGGTTATAAGGACCATGACCGACTGGATGCTGGAGTCAAAGTCCCTCCACATAACCAACGGATACAACTGTCAGAAGCACTATGACGGCTACCAGTCCGAGAGGCTTAAGCTCCTCATCCTGACCCTCACCGGACAGATCGGAGGTCCAGGCGGTTATCATCAGACCTATGAAGGCATGAAGCTCGAAGGCGGGAGGGCCAACAGCGGTCTTCACTTCCCTGACCAGCCCGCAAAACCGGAATTCGGCATAGATAAACCTATTAAGGGCGGCAAAAAGCCGCTAAGCACGGGGGGCATCTACCACGAAGGCTACTGGGGAAAGTCCATCGAGAGGAGCAAGAAATATTTTGCAAATACACCTCTGAAGGATCAGATAGGCTTTGATGTAAACGATATGGAGGCTTATCTCAAGGACGCCATCGAGAAGAAGTATCTCCCCGATGCTATCACGAAAAAGGCGCCTAGAATAGCCATATGGCACTCCTGCAACAACTATAGAAACAAGGTCGGCCAGCAGTCGTGGAGGGAGAATTACCTCAAGCACGTAGAGCTCCTCATCTGCACCGAATTACGGATGACGGGGTCGGCCCAGTCCGCTGACTATGTGCTCTCGGCGGCAACGGACTACGAGAGGTGGGACGGCCGAGAAACAACCAGCAACCCCTTCTTCACCCTCTTCGGCCAGGCGGTAAAGCCCCTGTTTGGCAGAAGGACCGACTGGCAGATATACGCGGGCCTTGCCAAGGCGATCCAGGAGAAGGCCAAGGCAAAAGGGATAAAGTCCATACCTTACGAGTACTGGAATGGAAAGAAACAGGTAAAGCGGACCATAGACCTCCAAACCATCCATGACGAGTACATACAGAACGGCGAGCTGGATACCGATGAGAAGGCGCTAAAGTGGCACAATCTCAAGAGCAAAGGGCTGGGCGGCGAGGAGGGGTATAAAAAGTTTGTAAAGGACGGGTATGTGAAGTTCAGGGGGCCTGCCAAATACGGCAACTATGAAGACGACGCCCCTGCCAGGAGTATGAGATGGCAGGTCATAGATAAGAAGCCGTCCAAGACCAATACCGGAAGGTTCCAGTTCTACGTTGACCATGAGTATCATATCAAGTTGAACCAGATGACTCCGAAGCCCCAGTATGCGGACACATGGAAGGGCGGACCGCAGTCGCCGAGGCGGCCGGATGGGACCCCCTATCAATTTGTCATGAGCTATCCTCACACAAAATGGGGCATCCATTCGTCCTTCAGGGAGAACCAGTGGCTCATGAGGCTCCAGAGGGGGGATGTTTATCTCTACCTCAATCCAAAGGTCATGAGAGAGAAGGGGATCAAGGACATGGACATGGTGAAGGTCTACAACCACATGGGCGAGTGGTTTGCCAGGGCAAAGGAATGGGCTGGGTTGCCTCCTTACATAGTCTTTACCGAGCACGGCTGGGACCACCAGTGGACGAAGAACTGGACGCACTACAACAACCTGAACTGCGAGTTCTATAACCCCCTCGAGATGGTAGGCGGCAAGAAGGGCCACATCGTATATACCGGAAACCATACCAGCAACCGCATCTACTACGAGACGGGCGTCGACATCGAAAAGGTCCGGGAAGGCTGATAATCATCCATTGCTCGCCTGGGTGAATGAAGAGGGGGGCCCCATCCATGTCAGGATTCAACGGAAGACAGATCGTGATGGTCTTCGATCTCAACAAGTGTCTTGAGTGCCACACCTGCACCCTGGCCGACAAACTCCTTTGGACAAACCGGGGCGGGCGGGAATACATGTACTGGAACAACGTGGAAACGATGCCGGGGTTTGGCTATCCCAAGGGATGGGGACAAAACCAGAATCAGACGGCCGAGGGCAAGGGGCAAGTGCTCGGCGGAGGGTTCAGGGATGTGGTCCTGGAAGACGGAAGGACCGACGGAAAGGTGAAGAGCCGCGGTCCGGTGATCACTGATGGGAAAATCCCCGACCTCGAGAACGATTATGGCATCCCTTGGGAATACAATTATGAGGAGGTCTTTAATCCAGGCGCCGGCCATGAGACGCCGGGCGCGAAAGGACCGAGGCCCCACTATAAGGGCAAAGAGGTGAGGCCTAAATGGGGTCCGAACTGGGAGGAGGATCAAGGCGCGGGGGAGTACCCGAATCACTGGGCTTTCGCCCTTCCCCGCATGTGCAACCACTGCACGCACCCTGCCTGCCTGGCCGCGTGCCGGCGGAAGGCGATCTACAAGCGGCAGGAGGACGGGATCGTCCTGGTGGATCAGGAGAGATGCCGGGGTTACCGGCACTGCGTGGCCGCTTGTCCCTACAAGAAAGTCTACTTCAACGCCCAGACCGGCAAGAGCGAGAAGTGCATCCTCTGCTACCCGAGGGTTGAGAAGGGCGTTCCCCCCGCTTGCTTCTGGCAGTGCCCCGGCCGGGTCAGGTTCATCGGGTACAAGGATGACCAGAACAGCGCCGTCCATAAGCTGATCTACGTGTGGAAGGTGGCTATTCCGTTACATCCGGAATACGGGACGGAGCCCAACGTCTTCTACGTTCCGCCGATCGGGTCGTTCAAATTCGGGCCAAACGGGGAGATCACGAACGAGAGGGTTATTCCCATCGAGTATCTGGGTCGTCTGTTCGGCGGGGTCGCAAACGTGAAGAGGGTGCAGGAGATAATTCTTGCCGAACGGGAGAAGATGCGGCAAGGGATCAAGAGCGAGATCTGCATGGCCCTCATCGGGCATGACACCGAGGACCGGTTCCAACTCAACGTGGACGGCAAGCCGTTCAAGAGGCCGGAGGAAGTCCAGCCGGTCGGAGTCCAATTCGTGCCTCCGTCCGAGGATCCTGACAAGCCGCGCCGGGGAGGCGCGTGATGGAAGGCGTTCTGGCCGCGCACGGCAGAGGGGACCCATTGCCGGATGCCGGGATCGAGGCAACCGCCCAGATCTACCTCCTTTTGGGCAGGCTCTTCTCGTATCCCGCGGAAGAAATCCAAGTGGTCACCCGGCACGCGTCGCTCAATGCCGCCGTCATGGGGCTGGTGGAGAGCCTCCCTTCCACGGTGAGCTTCGGCGGGTTTCCCGCCCCATCGCTCTTGCCGGAGGAACTGGAGTCCGAATACATCCGGTTGTTCGACCTCGGGTTCGCTGGGTCTCCCCCCTGCTCTCTCTACGAGGCCGACTACAGAAAGGGGGAACTCTCGCGAGCAGAGATCCTGGAGGAACTCTTCCGTTTCTACGGGCACTTTGACGTGAGCCTCGGCGGCGCGGAGCGCGACTATCCGGACCATCTTGTGGTTGAGCTGGAGTTCATGGCGTTTCTGGCGGGGAAGGAGGCGGGGGCAATTGCGCGCGGAACACAGCCCGATTCCTACCGCCTGGCACAGAAGGATTTCCTCGAGCGGCATTTGGGTTGCTGGGTCCCCCGGCTGGACAGTCGGATTCAGAGGGTCGAAGAACCGTTCTATAGGGGCGTCAGCGCGTTCATGCGAGAGTTCATCGAAGGGCATCTCTCGTCGCTTCGTCCGGCCCGGATCGATTGAGGGGTTCTTCAACGGCGCGGAAGAACCGTCCGCGCGGCCGGTTCGGCTCGTGGGGGAAGGAGGCATCGGCGAAATGGAGACGATCCATGGACATCGAGGTGGTGAGGCCGATCTGCGGGGAAGGATGCTTGTTTCCGCGCTGGGCTGGCTGGTCGGGTTTGGCCTTGTTGCCGCGCCGGCCCTTGCGGTCGAGCCGCCCAAGCCGACGCCGGAACTGCTGACCAAGGGGAAGGAGCTATTCAAAAAAGAGTGCTCCGTCTGCCACGGCGCCGAAGGCAAGGGAGACGGGCCGGCCGCCTACCTCCTGTTCCCGGCTCCCAGAGACTTCACTCGAGGTGTCTTCAAGCTGCGCTCTACGCCGTCAGGGGAGCCGCCTCTCGCTTCCGACATCCTCCGGACGATCACGGAGGGAGTGCCCGGTTCCGCCATGCCCGGCTTCCCCCAGTTGAGCGAGCAAGACAGATGGGCGATCGTGTACCACTTGAAGAAAGTGGGCAATGTCGGCGAACCCGAGAAGGCCGTGACCGTCAAGGGCGTTCCCCCGGCCACCCCTAAGCGAATCGCGCGGGGCAAGGCCCTGTACAAAGATCTCAAGTGCTGGGAATGCCACGGAGAAAAGGGCATAGGGGATGGGCCTTCCGCCCTTACGACCAAGGATGATTGGGGGTTCCCGAACCCGCCCAACAATTTCCCCCAGGGCGTCTTCAAGGGAGGCGCGAGGCCGAGCGACATCTATCTCAGGTTCACGACCGGCATGGACGGCTCCGCTATGCCGTCCTACGAGGACTCCGTCCGTCCGGATGACCGCTGGTCCCTGGTGCACTACGTCAAGTCGCTGTCGGGCCGCAGGGTGGTCCGTCAGCCCGGCGCCGGAACGATTCAGGCTGTCCGGGTCAAGAAGCTCCCCGCGGGTCCGGAGGATCCCGGATGGGCCAAGGTCAAGCCCAGCTCCGTGCCTCTCATGGTCTTATGGCAACGTATGCAGTGGAGTCACGCGGTCCAAGTCAAAGCCGCACACGATGGGAAGCGGATCGCCTTTCTCCTCGCCTGGGAGGACGAGACCCTCGGGGCGCGCCCCCTTAAGCATCACGAGTTCGCGGACGCAGCCGCACTCCAGTTCGTTCTGAAGCCTCGCGAAGGCGGGGATGGTCCCCAGTTCACCATGGGAGACGAAGACGCGCTCGTGAACATCTGGTACTGGCGGGCGGATCGGGAGAAGGCCGGCCAGGGGTCCGGACGAAACGTTCGGGAGGGCGGAGGGGGAGCGCGGCATTCCCTCGTTGTGCCGGTCGCCGCGGCGACGGACGGGCGTGGTCCCGTGGCGCGCATCAAGAGGACTCCGCCCGTTGAGGACCTGAACGCCCTGGGGTTCGGGACGGTAACCCCTCAGTCGGCGGCGGAACAGAATGTGGAGGGGAGAAGCGTTCGGCGGGGCAAGGGATGGGCTGTCCTCTTCACGCGTACGCTCGATGGAGAAGGTCCGCTGGATGTCCGCCTGGCTCCAGGCGGTTCTTTCCCGGTGGCCTTCGCCGTGTGTGATGGGGGTGTCTCGGATCGTGACGGCAAGAAGGCGGTCTCGACCTGGTACACGCTGAGGTTCGAGAAGTAGGGGGGTCTCTTGGCCAAACAGGATTGAATAATTCGCGTGTGACGCGTATCATACCCTGGAGGTTCGCG
>MHEK01000097.1:0-1425 GCA_001803795.1 Nitrospirae bacterium RBG_16_64_22 | reverse complement strand
AGAACACGATAAGAAAGCCATATTCTCCGAGCCTTCCTTGCTAAGGCCCGCTCCCGAGGCGGGTTATGCGGAAAGGCCGATAGGGTGTTCCGGGAAACTTGGGCGCCTCCCGACTTTGGAAAGGAGAATCGTCATGTCATACACGATAGGCCGGTCTTCGGTTTCATCCGGAGCCGGCCTTTTTTCTTTGGCTGAGGGTTTCATGAAGAATCCCTCTATCCCGTGTGGGGGAGAGAGCGGGGCGATGGGGACCGAGAGCGTTTCGGCCAGAGAAACCGTTTCCCGCCGTCGTGGAGGAGCGCAGTGAAGACCGTTTCGGTGATGGAGGCCGTGGGGCACGTTCTGGCCCACGACATTACGGAGATCAAGCCGGGCGTCTGCAAAGGCCGGGCGTTCCGGAAGGGGCACATGGTCCGGCCCGAGGACGTCGAGCGGCTCCGAGACCTTGGCAAGGAAAACCTCTTCGTCCTGGAGATCCCGGCGGGCCACCTTCACGAAGACGACGCCGTGCATATCCTCGCCGAGGCTCTCCATGGCCCCGGTGTGGAGCCGGCGGGGGAGCCGCGGGAGGGGAAGATCAACCTCAAGGCTTCATGGCCCGGCGTTCTGCGGGTGGACCGCGAGACGCTCTACCGCTTCAACTTGCTCGGGGACGTCATGTGCGCGACGATCGCGGGCGACCGGTACGTCCCGGCTGGAAAAGTCGTGGCGGGCACGCGGGCCGTCCCCCTCACGATCGCAAAGACGCGGGTGAAGGAGGCTGCGGCCGTCGCCCGCGAGGCGGGAGGGATCGTGCGGGTGAACCCCGTGCGGGAGGCGAGGATCGGCGTCGTCATCACGGGGAACGAGGTCCACTCGGGCCGGATCCAGGACGCCTTCGGCCCGATCGTCCGGGAGAAAGCGGAAGCCCTCTCGTGCGAGATCGTCTCCTCCGCGACGGCTCCCGACGACGCGGACGCCATTGCAGGCGAGATCCGGAGCGCGATCGATCGCGGCGCCGATCTCCTCGTCACGTCCGGCGGGATGAGCGTGGACCCGGACGACGTGACGCGCGAGGGGATCCGCCGGGCGGGCGCGCGGGAGATTGTGCACGGCGCGGCGATCCTTCCGGGGTCCGTTTTCGCCATCGCCTACCTGCCCGGACCGGACGGGACGGAGATTCCGCTTCTCGGGATACCCGCCTGCGGGATCTACCACAAGGTGACCGTCTTCGACGTGATCCTCCCGCGCGTCCTAGCCGGCGAGCGGATCGGCCGGGAGCAACTCGCCGCGCTCGGCCACGGCGGCCTCTGCGAGGACTGCCATCCCTGCATCTTCCCCGCCTGCCCGTACGGAAAGGGGTAAGGCACGGCAATTTCCGTCTGGCAATCCGGGCCGGATTCCTGTATACAACGGGGCGTTTTTGCCGCGCCGCGCGGACGGCTC
>MHEK01000096.1:16166-16775 GCA_001803795.1 Nitrospirae bacterium RBG_16_64_22 | reverse complement strand
CGGCGATTTTGTCAGCGCGGTCTTCAAAGAGGCTGAGGCCAGCCAATTGCGGCAACTCAAGCACAGACGATCCGGCCTTACGATTCAAAAGATCATCGACGAGGAATGCCGCAAACAAGGAATAAATCCGAAGGAGTTGACCGGAGGCGGTAAGCGGCGCAAGGTGGCCGTTGCGCGATCTCTGATCGCCCTGCGGAGCAGGAATGAACTTGGCCTTTCATCGGCGGAGATCGCCCGTTACGCAGGGGTGAGCACGTCGGGCGTCACGCGCGCTATCGAGAGGGTAGACGCATCCTGAGAACATATTGTCATAATTAGCAACTACGTCCCCTATGTCCCTATGTCTCTCCTATGTCTCTACGTCTTAATGTCTTCCCCCGAGCGCAGCCAAGAGTGCCGTCAGAGCAGGAGATACCCTCATTTCTCTTCACTCATGGTCGGGAGGGACCATCTTGCATCCGCTCGCAACCGCGGCGAGAAGCAGGAACGTCCGGAGTGACTCGGCGCTCTCTTTGCTTTTCTCCTCGGTGCGTCGCAACTCCTCAAGGTTGGCACAGCGAATCGATGTACCGGCCATGGCTTCCCGGATCGTGACGAACCGGGGCAATC
>MHEK01000096.1:0-16123 GCA_001803795.1 Nitrospirae bacterium RBG_16_64_22 | reverse complement strand
TACTTGAGGATCAGAAATGTCTCAACCTCGCTCAGATCCAGCCGAACGTGGAGCGCGCACTCCCCGCATGAGGAATGCCGGTCTTGCTTTCCCCTTGGCGCACTCTCTTGGGTTGTCCAAAGCATCACTTGCCGCGTGCTCCTTCAGTCGGAGCCGTCAGGGCGCAGGAGACCTCCACTCCTGGTTCCGCGAGGGATAACTGCTTGTCCAAATCAGGCTTTCCTGAGGGCCGACTTCGACGGCCGGGAATATGAAAGCACCGCACAGATTTCCTCCCTAAGACATGGCCTGGATTCACGATGGGAAAAACCCGCCCAGAAAGCTCTGAAAACTTGGCCCGACTCCCTCAACCCAATTTTGACCGCATCGCGACCGGTTACAAAATAAGGAGGATCAGGAGCACACCCATCACGATCATGATCCAAGTCAGCACAGTGGTCGCCTGCAGTAGATCTGCTCCGCTATCCATCATCTTGACCTTGGCCTCTCTTTCGCGCGCATCCTGAGGTGGTTCCTCTCTCTGTCTTTCGGCACGGGCCAAGCGGAATGCTTCCACCTTGGCGGCAGCTTCAGCGATTTGCTGGTCACTCGCCAGGCCAACTCTCTCGAGGATAACCTCTTTTGTGAGTCCTTCTCCCAAGAGATACGATGAAACTGATCTATCAGAAAGGAAGTCGTCGATCTTTTGGAGACTGACTGATCGCTCATTTCCAGCAGGTGCTTGCTCTTGAGCCGCGGCCGCCATGGGCCCGCTCGCCGCAGAAGAGAAATCAGTTGCTTTTGCTCCATCTTGTGATGCGGATGACGTTGACGTGCCAATCTGAAGGGAAAAGAAAACCATGACAAAAACATGATAGGGGTTCTTCACGAGATCAATTCCTCCTTTCCGAAGATCTGTAGCGAATGGCAGGAGTCCTCGAATCTGCGCACGCCCCGCAACGGTCAGCCCTCGGAGGACCGACGGGAAGGCTGGCCAGGACGGTAGGGCCAGCCTTCCCGTCTCGCACCGGTGAATCGTTGTCTTTCAAGGGCAATCCGAGCCACCGAGCAAGGGGGGGCTTGTCTCTAGCGAGGCCCCGTCCCTGGGAGGAAAAATGCGGCGGGCGGGGCCGGGACTGATGGTCCCCACCCCCCTCTTCTGACCCCTCAAGAAAAAACTGTACAACCACAAGTTGTGTATGTCAATGACAATCTGCAACCATCGGTTGGTAGACCCTCGCGCCCTCCGCCTGTACCGTACCCTTGGGACCGGAAGGGATATCGACGATGGGTTCGATCAAGGACAGCCGCCAGATCGGCGAGAGGATTCGAAGCCGGCGAAAGGCCCTCGCCATGACGCAGGAAGAGCTGGGGGAGTTGGCGGGCGTTACGTATCAGCAGGTCCAGAAGTACGAGAAGGGCGCGAGCAAGCTCTCCCCCGAGCGGCTCCAGCGGGTGGCGGCGGCCCTTCATGTGCCCCTGGACTATTTCTTCCGGGACGAGAAGTCAGGCCGGCAGGGGTCCGTGCGAGAGGAGTTGGCTTCCTACAAGAGGGAAGGTTCCGCCCTGAGTAACGAGGAGAGGGAGGTGCTCAGGCAGTTCCGGCGCTTGGATACTCCCTCAAGCCGCGCCCTGGCCCTGTCGTTGCTCCGGAGCCTGGTCAAGCATGCTCCCCGAGCCTCGATCCCCCGTGTCGGCCAGAAGTAGCGCGGGGTGGTCGCCTCTTGCCCCCAACGGTTGAACCTAAGAACCGCAGTTCATTCACCGCAGAGAACGCGGAGTCCGCGGAGGAACATCTTTTCGGGCGGTTTTGATGCTCACCTGCCTGGTGAGGTCAAAATGTCTTCCAATCCCTCGAACTCCTTTGCGTTCTCTGCGTGCTCCGCGGTTCAACTGCTTTTTCTAGGTTGAAGAAAACGCCTTGATTGCAGGGGAGCGCGGGGCGAGAAGGACCGACAGGGGGCGTTTGGACCGATTATTCCTGAGGGGGTCGTCGCGCGGAAGGGGCCGCGATGTCGTTTCGGGGCATTCTACCAGGATGTTGAAAAAGTCCATCCATGGCTTTTTCAACCACGACTTGGCCGAAGTGAATTCGTCCAAGTCTCACAAATTGCCAGACTTTTCAAGTCTCGCAATTTGGCAATCCATCCATGGATTGCCTAGCAGGGTGTTTTTCAACACCCTGCTATGTTTCGAGAAGAAGGGCGCGAAATCCCGCTTGCCGGAGGTGTTCATCGGCGGTAAGCGCGTCGGTAAGTCCTCGTTCCCGCATGACGGTGAAGGAGACGCAATCCGTCAGCCCCCACTCCTTGTCTTGCCGCTGGCTGTAGAGCGAGAAGGCGCGTCGATACAGGTCTTCCGAAACGGGCACGATCTCAACTTGAGAGTCGGATTCGATCGCGTCGAGGATATGGATGGCGGCTTCCCTGTGCCGCGCCCGGGCCAGGGCATTGCCGATCTCGAACAAAACGGCCCTTGTCGTAATGAGTCGGGTTGACTCCTCCTCCAAACGCCGCGCCAAGACCTTTGCGGCTGCATGGCAAGCGTCCCGTGGCGATGCCAGCGCAATGGGGTAGGAGGCGTCGAGGAAAACCTCAGGCGGCATCCTCGGCGGATCCGTAGAGGTAGTCCTCCAGCCGGCGGGACCAATCGGGCGGCCCGTCGATATTCAGAGAGGATGTTGTTCGGAGAAACCCGCCGGGCCTGCCCGGAGTTCTCTCGACGGGTTCGATGACGGCTCGCACGCGCGTTTCTGGCGACAAGTCGACCGGTTCTTCGGGTCGAAAGACGCTTCCGTCATATTTGAGAATAAGGGTCTTCGTCATGATGGGCTTCCCATGATCACATTCGGCGTGCGAATATCTTCCGGCGGCCGTTTTGTCGTTTGCGGCGCTTGGGTCCTTGCGCCTTCAAACGCAACACTAGCAGAAAAATGGATCTGCGGCAACAAAGAGTGGGTTGAATCTGGGTCTGTTGAATCTGGGCCTTGCCCCGCGACGCGCTTTGAAATAAAGTAAGGCTCATGCGGACGGCGGCGGTTGGCGAGACACCTTCGGTTTTCCGGGTACTTCCTTGACCTCCCATCCCGACGTCATCGTCATCGGGGCCGGGATGGGGGGGCTTTCCACGGCGGCCTTCCTTCTCAAACGCGGGCTCAGGCCGCTGGTCCTGGAGCATCATTATCAGGCCGGCGGGTATGTCTCGGCCTTCAAGCGGCGGGGGTACGTCTTTGACTGCGCCGTGGACGCGATCGCGGGCCTCGGTCCGGGCGGTCTCCTCGACCGGCTCCTTGCCGACTTGGGCGTCCGCCCGGAGGTGGAAGTCCTCCCGCTGGACCCCGTGCGCGAGACGCATTTCCCGGATTTTTCCGCGGTTGTCGCGCCGGCGATGGAGGATTACAGGGAATTCCTGGCTTCCTGCTGGCCGGCCGACGAGACGGCGATCGCCGCCTTCTTCGAAGACATCGAGCGAATCTATACATGTATCCTGAAGCGTTTCGACGACGGGCCTCACGTTCAGGCGTCGGAGGCGGACCTTGCTCTCGTCCGGAAGGCGGGGAGCGCGACCTGGGGGGAGCTCCTCGGCGAGTACTTCGAGTGTCCGAACCTCAAGGTGGTCCTTTCGGACCGGTGCCAGTATCTCGGCCTTCCTCCCTCGCGTCTCTCGGCGATGCAGGCGGCAATGGCGATGGTCTCCTACTTCCGTCAGGGGGCGTCTCGGGTCAAGGGGGGGTCTCAGGTCCTGGCCGACGCGCTGGTCCGGGGAGTCCGGCGGCGGGGAGGGGATGTGCGCCTCGCCTGCGGTGTCCGGGAGATCCTCGTCCGGGACGGGACAGCGGCCGGCGTCGTGACGGACCAGGGAGAGGAGATCCGGGCGCGGGCCGTCGTTTCGACGGCCGATCCCGTCCAGACCGCGCGTCTTCTGGGCGTGAAGGCGGCGGCCCTGGACCAGCGGCCCGCCGTTTCGTTCTTTCTGGTTTACCTGGGCGCCGCGTTGGAGGAAAATACGCTCCCCGCATCGTCCAGCATCGGGGTGTTCCCGACGTGGAACGTGGATCGGGCGCTCGATCCCGAGGACCCGTTCGGTCCCGAGGCCGCCTTCGGGATCACGATTCCCACACGGGTCGATCCGGGGCTGGCCCCTTCCGGCCGGCAGGTCGTGATCCTCCATAAGGAGGTCGCGTACGGCTTCGCGGACGACTGGGGCGGCCGGAAGGAAGCGCTCGCCCGCGAGATGATCGCGAAGGCCGAGCGGTTCGTTCCGGGTCTTGAGCGCGGGATCGAGGTGATGGAGATTGCCACGCCTCTCACGCTCGAGAGGTACACGCGGAACCTCCGGGGATCGGCTTACGGCTGGGAGCAGGTTCCGCACCGCCGGCCCGCGATGTCCCCGGTAGATGGGCTCCACTTCGCTGGCCATTGGACATCGCCCGGGGGCGGGGTCCTGGCGGCGGCCTACTCGGGCTTGCTCGCCGCAAGAAGCGTCGAGGCGTCGCTCGGGCGGCTGGCGAAGCGGGTGTAGGCTGTGCGACCGATCAAAGTCTTCGCGAGGACGCTGGCGACCGCTCTGCTCGTGGCCGTTTCGTTTCTCGTTTTTCTCGGCGTCGCCGCGATCGGCGGCTCGGTTCGGACGAGGGCGGTCACGGACGGCCTGGCGAGGGCGTTTCGGGCGGTCTTGTCGAAGCTGGCGTTCCTCGCCGATCGGGCGGGGTGAATCAACCTGGCATGGGCGGTCCAACCGCGGAGCCCGCGGAGATCGCAGAGGAGGTCCAGAAATTGGGAGGTGCATCGGTCTTGCCAAAGGGAACAGCATCAAAGCACCTCGAGAAGATGTCCCTCCGCGTACTCCGTGATCTCTGCGGTGCAAGAACGGTTTCGGCGAAATGCCGGAGGAGCGGCGGAAATGGCTGAACCGCACTTGGCGGACTCGGGGCTCATCGAGGATCGCCTGAAGAAAATGGTGGTCGAGGCGCTCCGGCTCAAGATGGACCCCGCGTCGATCGACAGCGAAGCCCCGCTCTTCGGCGAGGGGCTGGGTCTCGATTCGATCGATGCGCTCGAGCTGATCGTGGCGATCGAAAAGAACTTCGGCGTCGCCCTGGACAACCAGTCGGAGGGCGAGCGCGTTCTCCGGTCGATCCGGACGCTGGCGGAATTCTTGAAGGACAGGGGCAAGGGGTAGGGATTCGGGACGGCGAGATGACAATTGCAAGTTTCAAATTGGAAATTGGAAATCGCAAAGTGGAAAGAAAAGGGTTCAACCGCCACTTTACAATTTCAAATTTACAATTTCCAATTTCCAATGGGCCCTGTTTATGAAGATCCTCCACGTTCTCGACCATTCCCTTAGGGATTCGGGGGTAAGGGTCGAGGGGGCGGAGGGGCATCAATGCCCCGTTCGTGATCCACTCTCCTCATCTGTCAAGGAGGTCATCGCAATGATGAAGGGCCTGCTCAAGTCGATCGTCGTTCTCACGGTTCTCTTCGTCCCCGATTCGTCCGCCTGGGCGGCGCCGTCGTTCAAGGCGGGCGAGAGTTACCATGTGCTGACGGCCCTGCACGTCGTCCGGAAAGACGAGGTCTACTGGGTGAACTACACCCGGGGGGAGCAGAAGATTCCGGCCGGAGCCAAGGTCACGGTGAACAGCATCGACAACAAGCGGATCGACTTCGCCTGGATGGGGAAGGTCTACCGCTTCGACTACAAGAACAACGATTCCGGCGCGCCGGTGGACGAGATGCTCGCCAAGTTCTTCAGCAAGGAAGATCCGACTCCGAAGATCAAGGCGATGTCCGAGAAAGCCCAGGCGCAAATCTCGCGCGGCGCGGCGGAAGGCGGGATGACCAAGTGGCAGGTCCTTCACTCGATCGGCGTCCCGGCCTACGCGGGACAGTCGAAGACGTTCAACCTCCGGCTCAAGGACGTGATGAACGCCGACCAATGGATCTACCACTACAACAAGTTCAACCGGTTCACGATCCGCTTCGCCAACGGCAAGGTCCAGAGCCGGCAGGAGTAAAGAGACGCGGTGAATCGGTGAATCGGTGAATCGGAACAGTGATCCTCCCCTTCAAAAGGGCCCCTCTGCTGCAGGCAGAGAGGCCGGGCGAGAGCGACCGAACGCTGAACTTCGAACGGCCGGCAGGATCGCTCTCCCGATCTCGCGTATCCACCTGGAGCTGACGAGCCACTGCAACTTCGCCTGCGAATTCTGTCCCGACGATCTCATGACCCGCCGGCGGGGGTTCATGGACTTCGGCCTTCTTCTCCGGCTTTTCGACGAGATCTCGCGCGAGAACCTGGCCCGGTGGGTCGCCCTCCACGTGATGGGGGAGCCGACTCTCTATCCCCGGATCGAGGAGGCGGTCGCGGAGGGGGCCGCGCGCGGTCTCGCGCTCTGCCTCGTGACGAACGGCTCCCTCCTCACGCCCGAGAAGGCGGAGAACCTGTCGCGGGCGGGCCTCAAGCGGCTGATCGTTTCCGTCCAGACGCCGGATGCGGAGTCGTTCGACCTGCGCGGCGCCCCTCACCGGCTGTCGTTCGAGGAGTTCGCGGACCGCATCGGCCGGTCCGTCCGCCGGCTTTGCGCGTCTCCATCGGGGCCGTCGGTCGTTCTCTCGTTCCTGACGACGCCCCTGCCGGGGTGGCTCACGCCAGGCGCCCCTCCGATGAGGATCGCCGGCCGAAACGGGGTTCTGAGGGAGCGGTTGCTCGACTGGATCTCGAAAATCTTTCCGGAGGGAGTCGGTCCGGGCGTGCGGGAGGCGGTCGCGCGGGCTCGGATCGGACGTTACAACCGGATCGCCGTGGCCCCGCGGCTGACGTTCGAGACCCGGTTCCTGGGCGACTGGGGGACGCATTTCCGCCAGCGCGGGCGGATCCTCCCGGCCCGGTTCGGCTCGTGCAACGGTCTCTCGGAGAACATGGGTGTGTTGTGGAACGGGGATTTCGTATACTGTTGCACCGACTTCAACGGGGAGACTTCTACGCGCAACGCGGCCGGGGCGTCGATCCGCAATTTTCTGGAGGGCCCCGAGATCCAGCGCATCGTCGATGGGTTCAGCCGGTACCGCGTCGTTCACCCGCACTGCCAGAGGTGCCTGGGGGATGTCACGTGGAGCCGTTCGCTCGTGCGCCAGGTGGGTTCGATCGTCTACTTCAAGTGGATGCGCCGCCGCATGGCGCCGGACGGGTGGGCGCTGGGATGAGGATCCGCCTGATCAACCCCCTCGTCCCCTACAGCATGCTCGGAGGCGATTTCTACTTCCGCCTGCCGACGCTCGGGCTTCTCAAGGTTGCGGCGCTCACCCCGCCCGAGCACACGGTCGATATCGTCGACGAGAAGGTGGAGGCGCTCGACCTGGACGAGCCCGTCGATCTGGTCGGCATCACGGCCATGACACCGGCGGCCTACCGGGCCTACGCCCTGGCCGATCACTACCGGTCAAAGGGCGTTCCGGTCATCATGGGCGGAATGCACGCAACCAAGTGCCCCGAGGAGGCGCTGGAGCACTGCGACGCGGTCGTCCAGGGCGAGGCGGAGGGCGTCTGGCCGCAGGTCCTGCTCGACGCGGCCGAAAGCCGTCTCAAGAAGACCTACCGGCAGGACGGGTTCCCCTCCCTGGATCATCTCCCCATCGTGAACTGGGATCTCTACAAGGGGAAGAAGTACCTCCCCGTCCACTTCGTCGAGACGACGCGGGGTTGTCCCTACGACTGCGACTTCTGTTCCGTGACCGACTCCTACGGCGCGAAATTCCGCAATCGTCCGATCGATCAGGTGGAACGGGAACTGGGAACGCTCAAACCGTTCGAGGGGCGGTTCATTCTGAAGAACGTCGTCTTCTTCGTCGACGACATCATCAACAGCCGGGCCGACTACTCCAAGGATCTCTTCCGCCGCCTGATTCCGTACAACTTGAAATGGCTTGGACAGGCCACGTCGCTCGTCACTCGCGATACCGAGATGCTGACGCTGATGCGGCGGTCGGGGTGCCTGGGCGTTCTCATCGGGTTCGAGACGCTCTCCGACACGTCCCTCTCGTCCGTGGGGAAGAACTTCAACAAGCCGCAGAACTACCTGGACATCATCAACCGCCTGCACGACCACGGCATCGGGATCAACGGATCCTTCGTCTTCGGGTTCGACCACGACGACGAGTCGGTCTTCGACCGAACGCTCGACTTCGTCGTCAAGGCCAAGCTGGACAGTTGCTATTTCTCGATCCTCACGCCGTATCCCGGGACCGATCTGCACAAGAAGTTCACGGATGAGGGGCGGATCTTCGACTTGAACTGGGAGCACTACAACACGAACACGGTCGTCTTCCGGCCGATGAAGATGTCCCCGGAGAAGCTCATGGAGGGGTACCACGGCCTCCTCAAGGGTTTCTACACTTACGGGTCGATCTTCAAGCGGCTCTGGGGCAGCGGCACCAAGACGAACTTCTTCGGGCCCATGAACTTCGGATTCCGCCAGACGATCAAGCGGATGACGGCACGCGGCCCCTACTCTCTCACGGAAGAGACCAAGACCCTGTCAGCGCCAGCATGACGCCGACCGGGAAGGTCCTCATTCTCGACGGAATGTGGAGCAAGACGGTCGCGGCCGTCCGCTCCCTGGGCAGGCGCGGGATCAACGTGACCGTGGGCGAAGTGACGCGGCTCGCGGCCGCTCTTTTCTCGAGGCACGCGGACAGGCGCGTCGTCTATCCTTCTCCCGTGACGGAACCCCGGGCCTTTCTGTCCTGGCTGGACAGGGAGCTGGACAGAGGATACGACGCCATCCTCCCGTTCGAGACGTCCACCCAGGAGTTCCTGGCCGTTCATCGAACCCGGATCGAGGGCCGGACTCGGTTCCCGTTCGCCTCGCTTCAGGCGATGCGTCTGTTGGGAGACAAGGCGGAGACGGCGAAGAGGGCCTTGGCGCTGGGGCTCATTGTCCCGCGGACGGTCCATCCGCAGTCCGTGGAGGAGGCGGCGCTGGTCTTGAAGGATTTTCCCGCGCCGGCCGTCGTGAAGCCCCGGACGGGCTCGGGGAGCCGCGGGCTGAGGTACGTCTCGCGGGCCGAAGACCTGCTGACGGTGTATCGAGACGTTCACGCCCGCCATCCCTTCCCGATCGTTCAGGAGCGAATTCCGCCCGGAGGGGAAGCCATCGGCGTCGGGGCCTTGTACAACAGGGGGAAGGCGAGGGCGCTCTTTGCGTTCAAACGGCTGAGGGAGTACCCCGTGACGGGCGGGGCGTCGACCCTTCGCATGTCGATTCGCCATCCCGAGGCGGAGGCCGCCGCCGAGAGACTGCTCGACTCCATCGGCTGGCATGGGCCGGCGATGGTTGAGTTCAAAACGGACGCGGCCGACGGCCGTCCGAGGTTTCTCGAAGTGAACCCGCGCTTCTGGGGGTCGCTTCCCCTCGCCATCCGGGCCGGCGTCGATTTCCCGTGGCTGCTCTACCGCATGGCCATGGACGGGGACATTGAGTCGGCCGGCGAGTACAGGGCGGGGGTCGTCGTGAGGTCTGTGATTCCCGGCGAGATCCTCCATTTCCTGACACGGCGGGGCCGGGTCCGCCCCGAGATCCCCGCGGAAGCCCGGCGCGGCCGCGAGGGAGACGACCTGATTTCCCTGGAAGACCCCCTGCCAGTCGTCGGGCGCGTTCTTTCTCTCCTGCCCGTCCTCATGCGTGCCGATCTCCGCCGCATTCTCTCGCATTGAGCGCGATCCACCGACACTGGCTCAACAGGGGCTTCTTCTACAAGGCGGCGATCTTCCTCGCCGCGAGACTCCCGCGCCGGCCGCTCTACTGGATGGCGGCCGGGATCGGAGACCTTTCCAGGCTCATCATGAAGCCGGCCCGCGAAGGCCTGGAGGCGAACCTTGCGCGGATCGCGGGAGACGATCCCGAGGCCGTTGCCCGTCTTTCCCGCGCGACCTTCCGAAACTACGGGGCGTATCTCGTTGACCTCGCCCGCTTTCACTCCCTTTCGGCGGCGGACGTCGGAGACATCTTCAGCGCCGTGGAAGGGGTGGAGCACTTCGACGAGGCCGTCCGGCGGGGAAAGGGAATTGTCGTCCTCACGGGGCACGTGGGGAACTGGGAACTCGGCGGAATCTATTTTGCGAAAGAGGGCTTCCGGACGCACGTTCTTACGTACGATGAGGACACGCCGGACCTGAAGGAGATCAAGGAGGGTTTCCGGCGCGGCTACGGGATCGAGACGATCGTCGTCGGAGAGTCGCCGCTCGCGAGCCTTCCGGTCATCCGGGCGCTTCGCGAGGGCGGGCTCGTCGCGATGCTCGTCGACCGCGTTCAGGGAGAGGGGACCCGGGAGGTCTCGTTTTTCGGGCGGCCGACGCCCTTCCCGATCGGGCCCGTCGTCCTGGCCGGGCTCACGGGCGCCGCGATCATGCCGGCGTTCGTCGTGATGGAAGGGAAGGGGGTCTACCGAGGGATCATTCCGGGCCTGGTCGAGACGCCCCAGACGGGCGACCGGGAGGCCGATATCGCCGCTGTCCTCACCGAGATCGCCCGATTGTTCGAGGGCGTGATCCGCCGGTATCCGGACCAGTTCTACAACTTTGTGGCGATATAGGCCGGTGAATGGGTGAATCGGGGAAACGGTGAATCGGTGAATAGGTGAATAGGTGAATAGGAAGGCCAGGTCAATGACACGTAGAGCCACAACAAGAACCGCAGCATTCCTTGTCTTCTTGGTGTTGCATCCTCTGGATGGGCTGGCGCAGGAGAGCGGGCGCGAGCTCTCTCCCGCCGAGGCGGAGCGCGTTCTCGAGCAGATCGCCCAGGCCCAGGCGAAGGTCCGGACGATCCGGGCAACGATCGTCCAGAGACGGTCCTCGGCCCTGCTCAAGAACGACTCGGTTACGGAGGGACGGCTCGAGGCGAAGCGGCCGAACTTCATCCGGTGGGAAGTCGACAAGCCGTCGCGCTCGATTGCGTGGATCGGGCCCGACGGTGTGACGATCTACTACCCGGACAGGAATATCGCCAAGAAGCCGCCTTCATGGGCCGTGGCCCGGACGGCCGGGGGGTTGGACCTCGTCTTCGCTTTCTCCGAGCGTCCGCTCGGTCAAATACGCGCGGATTTCACGACTCGCGTGTCGGAGGAAGAGGACGGCATCCGCGTGAACCTCCTGCCGCGCCGGGACGGACTCCCCGAGTTGTCCTTTGTCTTCTCCCGGCCCGGCTACGCGATCAAGGAGATCGCGCTCACGCCTCAGGGGGCAAGGACAATCACCCTCACCTTCCGAAACCTGCGGACCAACGCCCCGATCCCCGACGCCCGCTTCATCCCCGACCTCCCGCCGGGGACGGCGACGGGCGAGATGTGACCGCGCCGGCATCCGTCGGCGCTGACCGGATCACCGCCGCGGGCGTCCTCTTGCTCCGAATGCCTGGCATCTGGTATCGTAAGTTATGCTTACCCAAGCCGTGACCCGCCGCGTCAAGTACACCTTCGAGGATTACCTCCTCTTCCCCGAGGACGGAAGACGCCATGAGATCGTCGACGGAGACCACTACGTGACCCCAGCCCCTTCGACCAAGCATCAGAGAATCGTCGCAAACCTCCTGAACTCCATCCGGACTCTTCTCAAGCAACACGCGGTTGGTCTGGTCCTTCCCGCCCCGTGCGACGTTGTTTTCTCGGACCTCGACGTCGTCCAGCCCGATCTCCTCTTCGTTTCCAAGGGGCGGGCGTCCATCGTCACGGAAAAGAACATCCAGGGACCTCCGGACCTCGTCATCGAGATCGTCTCCGAGACGACCCGGAGGACGGACGAGATCCTCAAGCGGAAGCTCTACGAGCGGTTCGGCGTGAAGGAGTACTGGATCGTCGATCCGGAGCTTGAGGCCGTTAAGATCTACCGCCTGGCGGCGGGAGGATACGAGCGGGCGGGGGATATCTCGGCCGAGACGGGCGGAGCGCTCGCGACGCCGCTTCTCCCGGGCTTGTCGATCGAGGTCTCAGAAATATTCGCCGAGTGAGCCGCCCCGCCGGGCGTGCGCCGGAAGCCCCCTCGATTCGATAACTTCATCGACGTCCCTCGTTGTGCCGGTCGGCGTTCTCATTCCCGGCCGACGAGCCCCTTGACCATCCGGAAGTAGAGCACGAGCCACCATGCCCAGAGAAATACGAGAACGATGACGATGATCGGCAGACCGAGGAGAGCAAGATAAGAGAGAGCCGGGTTCCGCTCCGGCCAAGCTGAGGCGACGGGGAGGCCGTACAGGAGCAGAAAGACGGCGAGAAGGACGGCTGCGATATCGAGCATGACGATCGTGCGCCTGAACGCGGGCGTCCACCATGGAGCGGGGTTCCACTTGACCTGAAAGAGGGAAACTCCCGCGAAGAGAAGCCCGGCGAGAGGTCCGATCGTCAGGGCCTTGAAGACCGGCGGGGGAACGACGCCGCCCCGGACGGCTTGAGAGAAGGCCAGTGCCCATCCCACGGCCTGGAGGCCGAACGTGACCGAGAGGATCCCGACGGCGGCCCAGAGGAGCCGGCCACCATGGGCCGGGGGGCCGTCGGTGTCCGGGGATTGGAAACGCCCTTTTCGGGATGGGTCGTCCATCCGAGGCCGATCAGGGACGCTTGAACTGTTTGCTGAGCGTCAACCCCTGGGCCTGATAGGACGAACCGATCGCCGGCCCGTAGATCTTGTCGGGAGGAGCGAGCATCCGCTCGTAGACGAGCCGTCCGACGATCTGGCCGTCCTCGATGATGAACGGGACGTCGTGGGAGCGGACTTCCAGGACGGCCGGCGTCCCTTTGAGCCCGTCCTCGCTGAAGCCGAAACCCGGATCGAAGAACCCCGCGTAGTGGATCCGGAACTCGCCGATCGACGGGTCATAGGCGATCATCTCGGCGGCGCGGTCCGGCGGAATGGAGACCTTCTCCTTCGAGGCCAGGATGTAGAAGTCGTCGGGGTTCAGGACGATCGAGCGGTTCCGGGGAGGATGGATCGGGTCCCAGTAGTCGGCCGGATCGTAGTGGTCGATCTTGCGAAGGTCGATCACAGGGGTGTTCCGCCGCGCCCGCCAGCCGACGAGGGCCGAGCCGTGCAGTCCTTCGAGGTCCACGGAGACAAGAAGACCGGCGTCGATCGTCGCCGGGACCGGGGCGTTCTCCTTCCAGACGAGGTTCCGGGTCTTGTCCAGTTCTCTCAATTGTTCGTCCGGGATCCCCGCGTTGCCGGAGACAAAGCGAAGCTGGTTAAGCCGCATACCCTCCTGGACAAGGATCGTGAACGTCCGAGGCGCGATCTCGGCGTAGATCTTCCCGTGATACCCGTCCGGAACGCGGTCGAACTCCGGGCATTTATCCGCGATGAGGCGGACGAAGATGTCGAGCCGGCCCGTCGTGCTCTTGGGATTGGCCCTGGCCGAGAGGCCCTCCGGAAGCCGCAGTTCTTCGAGAAGGGGGACGACGTAGATGCACCCGCGCTCGAGGACGGTCGGGCGCGTCAGGTCGAGTTCGGAGAACTTCCAATCGCGGATCTTCTCCTCGACCGCCGAGCCCCTTCCGGGGAGAAACGAAGCCTGGACGCGGTACGCGACGGACCCGAGCCGAAGGTCCAGGCTCGCGGGCTGAACCAACTCGTCCCGGATCGGGGCGCGGGCGGCGATGGCGCCGCCGTCCCTCAGGGCGCGGATCTTCTGCGCCGGGAGAATTCCCTTCCCGAAAGCCTCGATGTCGCGCGAAATCTCCGGAAAGAGCTTCTCGGATATTGGACTCGCCATTCTCGCCTCGGCAACCGCAAAAGGACGGGCCAACCCTGTCGCGCCGCGAGTATACCCGTTTCCATGGCCCTTCCGCAAACAGCTCGGACGCCGGTGTTTTTCCTCCGCGGACTTTGCGTCGAGAGATCCCGGGCTGGCAGGGGGAGAAGGCCTTTGTTGATCGTCTTGACTCCGACCCCAGAAATGGCTATGGTTTGGCCAGAATGCGACACGAAATCGTGGTTGCTCCCGAGGCCGTGGACGACTTGCGCTCCTTGAAGGCGTACGATCGTGCGGCGGCGGGCGACGCCATCGAGAAACACCTGAGACACGAGCCAACGAAGGAAAGCAAGAGCCGTATCAAGCGGCTCCGGGGGATGAATCGGCCGCAGTACCGCCTTCGGGTGGGTGATCTTCGAATCTTCTACGATGTGTCGGAGAAATCGGTAGCGGTATTGGCGATTGTCTCAAAACCAGAAGCCAGTCAATGGCTCAAGAACAAGGGAGAGCCAAAGTGAGGAAAGTGGCCTTGTCGGAAGTCAAGGATGATCTGTCCCGATATCTGCATGTCGCGGAACGAGAGGAGGTGATCATTACGAGGCACGGCAAGCCCGCCGGTGTTCTGGTCGGGTTCGCTTCCGAAGACGACTGGCTCGACTATCGGCTCGAGAACGATCCTCGATTCCTGAGGCGCATTGAGGCGGCCCGCAGGAGCCTGCGGGCGGGAAGGGGCGTGCGGCTGGAAGATATCGAGGATCCGAAGTAGCGGTCGCGGTTCCGGAACTCGGAACTACGCCCGGGAGGGTTTTCCCGCCAGATCGTGCGTGCGGGATTCGGTGACGAGGACGGGGACGAGCGAGCCGGGGGCGGGCGGAGACGTCCCCGAGACGGCGTCCGCGAGATAGACGACGCCGTCGACGTCGTAGGCTTGTCCTTCCGTTCGGCCGGAGAGAAGGTCTTGGTGCTCCTCGGAGGGACCGTCCACCATGACGGGCACGGTCCGGCCGACCATCTCTCGGAGGAGCGCGGCCGAAATTCCTTCCTGCGCGCGCATGATTTCCGCCCGGCGCGCCTCGGCTTCCTCGGGCGGGACGACAGGGCCTGCCCCGAAGGACGCGGTCCCTTCTTCGCCCGAATACGTAAACACCCCGAGATGGTCGAAGCGGGCCTGGCGGATGAAGTCCGCAAGGTTCTCGAACGCTTTTTCGTTCTCTCCCGGATGCCCCACGAGGACGGTCGTCCGGATCGCCGCCTCCGGAACGATCTTCCGTATCCGATTCAGGACCTTCTCGAGATCGGCCCTCTTGCCCGCCCTTCCCATCCGCTTGAGGACGGCGTCGTCGGCGTGCTGGATCGGCATATCCACGTACCGGCAGACCTTCTCCTCGCCGGCCATCACGCGGAGAAGCGCGTCGTCGATCCCCGTCGGATAGAGATAGTGGATCCGGAGCCACGCGAGACCCCGAAGGCCGGCCAGTCTCCGGACGAGGTCCGCGAGGGCCCCCTTCCGGCCCCGGTCCCTGCCGTAGAAAACCGTGTCCTGCGAAACGAGGGAAACTTCGCGGACGCCTTCCCTGACCAGCGCTTTGACCTCGGCCTCGATCTCGTCGGGAGGCCGGCTCCGGAACGCCCCCCGGATGGCGGGGATGGCGCAGAACGCGCAGGCCCGGTCGCATCCTTCGGCGATCTTGACGTAGGCCAGATGGGGCGGCCCGATCCGAACGCGCGTTGATGGGGAGGGTCCAGCATGGGGGCGGCGCGGGGCCTTCCTGCCGGACTTGATCCAGAGCTCGCGGCACGCGGCGGCGACGCTTTCGGGTCCGCCCAGACCGAGTACGATGTCCGCTTCCGGGATCTCCGCTTTCAACTCGTCCTTGTACCGCTCCCCGAGGCATCCGGTCACGACGAGCCCCCGGCATCGGCCGCCCTTGAGGCTCGACATCTCCAGGATCGTCTCGATCGACTCCCGCTTCGCGGCCTCGATGAATCCGCACGTGTTGACAACGATCAGGTCGGCCGAGGCGGGATCGCCCGCGACGTGAAACCCTTCCCCGGACAAGCGCGCGAGCATTCGCTCGCTGTCCACCTGGTTCTTGGGACAGCCGAGGGAGACGAGGGAGACGGCGGGCGTTTCAGCCGGCGGACTGCTCTTTACACGGCGAGTCATCGCTCAGCCCGCGCGGTGTCGGGTGACGGCCCACCGCGTGAAGAAATACGCCGCGACAGCGCCCAGAAGGCCCACGAGGAGCGTCCCGAGGACGAACGGCACGAGGTAGGCGGAGAGGATGTCCAGCGCCGCCCAAGCCGTCAGTCCGTTCCATTCCATGCGCGGAAGCGCGAACGGTTTTCCCGTGAGGGCCAGGCCCACGAGAAGGCATCCGGTATAAATCGGGGCGATCGTCC
>MHEK01000095.1:4700-7407 GCA_001803795.1 Nitrospirae bacterium RBG_16_64_22 | reverse complement strand
CGATCCGCTGTGTGCGCCATGTTTCTTCTCGGTTTTGTTCCGGCTGTATCGGGGATTTCCGCTCGGGCGGCGGACGACGGTCCATCGCCGCCAGACCACGCCGCTTCTCTCGTTTCCTTCCTTGACGCCGCAAGGGCCAACAACCCTGAGATCCGCGCGGCGCGGGAGAAAGCCCGCGCCGCGGAAGAGCGCGCGAAGGTCGAAGGGGCCTACATGGATCCGAAATTCCGCGTGGAGTGGATGGGGATTCCGCGGGACAACGTCACTCTCGATCCGGCCCGGAACGAGCAGACCTGGTACACCGTGACGCAGGATCTTCCTTTTCCCGGGAAGCTGGGATACCGGCGGGAGGCGGCTGTCCACGAATCGCGCGCGGCGGCCGAATCCGCCGGCGATGTTGAGAACGGCGTTCTCCGCCGGGTCAAGCAGGCGTACCTCGATCAGGCCTTCCTCCATCGATCTCTTGCCGTTACGCGGGAGGTGAAGGGTCTGCTTTCCTCCCTGGCCAGCGTGGCCGCGACGCGGTACGCGGCGGGGCTGGTTTCGCAACAGGACGTCCTCAAGGCCCAGGTGGAACTCTCTCTTCTCGCCAACGAAGAGATCACGCTCGTCTCTCAGATCCGGATCGCCCGCGCGCGGCTGAACACGCTCCTGAACCGTGCGCCGGGGTCTCCGCTCGCATCTGCGCCGTGGCCCAGGGGCCGGATCGCTCCCGATGCTTGGAGAAACGCGGGCGAGCCTGATGCGGCGAAGAGCCCGTCCGCGCGGATGGCCGCGGCGGAAGCGGACGCGGGCCGCGCGATGCGCGAGGCGGGCCGCCTCGAGTGGGCGCCGGACTTCATGCTGGGACTCTCGGCCGTCCAGATGGGGGACCGGCAGACGGGCTGGAACGTGATGGCCGGGATGACGCTCCCCGTCTGGTTCGGCAAGAACCGAGCGGCGGCGTCAAGCGCGGCGGCGTTTTCCGGGGCGGCCGAGGCGAAGGCGTCCGCGGCGCGAAACGACGTCTCCTACGAGGTCTCGCGGCTCAAGATCGAGATCGAATCGGCCGAGCGGCGGATCGATCTCTACGACACGAGCCTCGTCCCGCAGTCGGAGGCGGCTTTCCGGTCCGCCCTCATCAATTACGAGACGGGGAAGATCGACTTCCTCTCGCTCCTTGAGAACGAGAGGAACCTGAAGCGCGTCCGCCTGGAGCGGGAACGGGCGCTGGCGGAATACTTCGAGAAGATCGCCGATCTGGAGAGAACGCTGGGGGTCGATCTGGGAATGGCCGGGGGGGTGTCATGAATCCGGGGGGAAGAGGGCGGGTTGTCCTCGTCGCGGCGCTCGTCGCGGCGCTGGGCGTGGGGATCGGTCTGGGGCTTTTCCTGGGACGGAGGGCCGGTCCCGCGGGAGAGGCGAAGAAGGAGGGAGACCGGAAGGTCCTCTTCTATCGGAACCCGATGGACCCTTCCATTACGTCCGACAAGCCGATGAAGGACTCGATGGGGATGGACTACATCCCCGTCTACGCCGGCGAAGAGAAGGACAAAGGGCCGGCGCCTCCGGGATTCACGATCGAGCCGGAAAAGATCCAGAAGCTGGGCGTGCGGGTCGAAGAGGTGAAACTGCGCGCGATCTCCCACACGTTCCGGACGGTCGGAAAGATCGAGTACGACGAGCGGAAGGTGGCGAGCGTCCAGTCGAAGGTCGCGGGGTGGATCGAGAAACTCCACGTCAACACGACGGGCCAGGCCGTTCGGAAAGGGGACCCGCTTCTCGAGATCTACTCGCCGGAGCTCGTCTCGACCCAGCGCGAGTATCTCCTCGCCCTGGAAAACAGGGAGAAGCTGAGTGCGAGTCCCTTCCCCGAGGTCCGCGCCGCTGGGGAGACGACGTTCGACGCCGCCCGCCAGCGGCTCAGATTCTGGGACATCTCGGACGAGGACATCGCGCGGATCGAGAAGACCGGATCGCCCTCCCGCACGATGGTCCTTCGCTCCCCCGTGAAAGGCGTCATCGTGGAGAAGCCGGCCCTCCAGGGAATGGCCGTGATGCCGGGGCAGGCGCTCTTCAAGGCGGCCGACACGTCCACGGTCTGGCTCCACGCCGACGTCTACGAGTACGAAGTCCCGCACGTCCGGGCCGGCCAGCGGGCCCACATGGAGCTGGCGGGGTTTCCCGGCGAGAAGTTCTGGGGGACGGTCGTCTTCGTCTACCCGTTCCTCCAGGCCGAGACGCGGACGACGAAGGTGCGGATCGAGTTTCCGAACCCGACCGGACGGCTCAAGCCGGAGATGTACGCAACGGTCGAGATCCACGTTCACGAAAAGGAACGGAAGACGCCGGCCGTCCCCGAGAGCGCCGTCCTCGACTCCGGGAAGAGGCAGGTTGTCTTCGTGGACCACGGCGAGGGGCGGTTCGAGGCGCGCGAGGTGACGACGGGCGCGCGGGGCGACGGGTACGTCCAGGTTCTCAAGGGCGTGAAGGAGGGAGAAAAGGTCGTCACGTCGGCCAACTTCCTCCTCGACGCCGAGAGCAACGTCCGAAGCGCGTTGTCGAAGTTCGGGGAAGCGGCGAGTCGGTGAGTCGGTGAAACGGTGAATGGGTGAATCGGTGAATCGGGGAGTCGGTGAATCGGGGAGTCGGTGAATTGGGGAGTCGGTGAATTGGTGAATCGGTGAATTGGTGAATCGGTGAATCGGACAAAAAACTCCTCCCCTTT
>MHEK01000095.1:0-4673 GCA_001803795.1 Nitrospirae bacterium RBG_16_64_22 | reverse complement strand
CCGCAGTTCGCAAATCGGGATATTCGAAGTGCTCAAACGAATCATTGACTGGTCGATCCAAAACCGTTTCCTCGTCCTCCTTGCGACCGTTTTCGCCGTCGTTTGGGGGGTGTGGGCCGTCGTTCACACGCCGCTCGACGCCATCCCCGACCTCTCCGACGTCCAGGTGATCGTCTACACGGAGTTTCCCGGACAGGCGCCGCAGGTCGTCGAGGACCAGATCACCTATCCGCTGACGACGGCCCTCCTTGCCGTCCCGAAGGCGAAGGTCGTCCGGGGGCAGTCGATGTTCGGCGTCTCGTTCGTCTACGTCATCTTCGAGGATGGCACCGACATCTACTGGGCGCGGAGCAGGGTCCTCGAATACCTCAACTTCGCGTCCGGCAAACTCCCGCGGGGCGTCACCCCGTCTCTCGGTCCGGATGCCACGGGCGTCGGGTGGGTCTTCCAGTACACGGTGGAAGGGGAGGGGTACGACCTCGGCCAGCTCCGATCGATCCAGGACTGGTACATCCGCTACGCCCTTGCGAAGGTCCCGGGCGTCTCCGAGGTCGCCTCCGTCGGCGGATTCGGCAAGCAGTACCAGGTGACGATCGATCCCAACCGCCTCGTCGGGTACAACGTCTCGCTCTCGGAAGTGATCCAGGCGATCAAGATGGGGAACAACGACGTGGGCGGCCGGACGCTGGAGCTCACGGAGACGGAGTACATGGTCCGGGGGCTCGGATACATCCGGAAGGTCGAGGACCTCGCGAACATCGTCATCAAAGTGGACAAGGGCGGCATCCCGATCCGGGTCCAGGACGTGGCGCGCGTCCAGATCGGTCCGGACGAGCGGCGGGGGATCCTGGAGAAGAACGGCGAGGGCGAGGCCGTGGGCGGGATCGTCGTCATGCGCTTCGGGGAGAACGCCCTCGACGTGATCGACGGCGTCAAGAAAGAGATCGCGCGAATCTCCGAGTCGCTCCCCCCCGGCGTCCGGATCGTGACGGCGTACGACCGGGCCGAGCTGATCCGGCGGGCGATCGCGACCCTCCGGGAGAAGCTGATCGAGGAATCGATCGTCGTGGCGCTCGTCTGCGTCATCTTCCTCCTCCACTTCCGGAGCGCCCTGGTGGCGATCCTCATGCTCCCCGTGGCGATCCTCATCTCGTTCGTCGTCATGTACACCCTCAGGATCAACGCGAACATCATGTCTCTCGGCGGGATCGCCATCGCCATCGGCGCGATGATCGACGGGGCCATCGTCATGATCGAGAACGCCCACAAACATCTCGACCGCGGGGAGGCGGGGCGCGACCGGTGGGCCCTCGTCTCGGACGCCGCGCGGGAGGTCGGTCCGCCCCTCTTCTACTCTCTTCTCATTATCACCGTTTCCTTCATGCCCGTCTTCACGCTGGAGGCGCAGGAGGGGCGCCTCTTCGCCCCGCTTGCATACACGAAGACGTTCGCCATGGCCGCGGCGGCGCTTCTCTCGATCACGCTCGTGCCCGTCCTGATGGGGTACTTCATCCGGGGGAAGATCCGGTCCGAAGAGGCGAACCCCGTTACGCGCTTCCTCGTCTGGCTCTACGCTCCCGTGATCGAACGCGTCCTCGCCTACAAGAAGACGACGCTCGCCGTGGCGGTCGCCGCGACGCTCGTCTCCATCTACCCCATGGCCCGGCTCGGGTGGGAGTTCATGCCTGAGCTGGACGAGGGGAGCTTCCTCTTCATGCCCGTCACCTTCCCCGGCCTCTCGGTGACGAAGGCGGGGGAGATCCTCCAGCTCCAGGACAGGATCATCAAGAAGGTCCCGGAGGTCGAGTCCGTGATCGGGAAGGCGGGCCGGGCCATGACGGCGACCGACCCCGCGCCGCTCGAGATGTTCGAGACGATCGTGAATCTGAAGCCCCGGAGCGAGTGGCGGCCGGGAATGACGAAAGAAAAGATCCGGAACGAGCTCTGGATGGCCGTCGACCTTCCCGGCGTCTCCCAGGCCTGGACCCAGCCGATCAAGGCGAGGATCGACATGCTGGCCACCGGCATCCGCACGCCCGTCGGGATCAAGCTGTTCGGAGACGATCTTGCGACGCTCAACCGCCTGGCGATGGAGATCGAGCGCGTCATCAAGGGTGTTCCGGGTACGGCGAGCGTCTTCGCCGAACGGATCACGGGCGGCTACTACCTGGACATCGAGATCCGGCGCGAAGAGGCGGCCCGGTACGGCCTCAAGGTGAACGACATCCAGGACGTCATCTCATCCGCCATTGGAGGGGAGAACATCACCTGGACGGTCGAGGGGCGCGAGCGTTACCCCGTGAGCGTCCGCTACGCGCGGGAACTCCGGGACGACATCCGGAAAATCGGCCGCGTCCTCGTCCCCACGCCGCGGGGCGAGCACATCCCGCTGGCGCAGGTCGCAAGCCTCACGCTCCGGCAGGGGCCGCCCGGGATCCGGAGCGAAAACGCGCGCCTGTCGGGCTGGGTCTTCGTGGACGTCCAGGGGAGGGACATCGGGAGCTACGTCCGGGATGCGCAGGAGGCCGTCCGGCAAAACGTCAAGCTCCCGCCGAAGTACGACATCAAGTGGAGCGGTCAGTACGAGTACATGGAGCGGGCCTTCAAGCGGCTGGCCGTGATCGGCCCGGTGACGCTCCTCATCATTTTTCTTCTTCTCTATCTCAATTTCCGGAGCGTGGCGGAGACGTTCATCGTCATGCTCTCCCTGCCGTTCGCCCTGGTCGGAGGGATATGGCTCATGGTCCTGCTGGGGTACGACCTGTCCGTGGCCGTGGGCGTCGGCTTCATCGCCCTTGCGGGCGTGGCGGCCGAGACGGGCGTGGTCATGCTCATCTATCTGGACCAGGCCTACGAGAAGCGAGGCGGGGACCGGGCGATTCCGTCGGCCGCGGCGATCGTTGAGGCGATCCGCGAAGGGGCCGTGGAGCGGGTGCGGCCGAAGATGATGACGGTGACGGCGATCATGGCCGGCCTCCTTCCGATCATGTGGGGGAGCGGGACGGGCTCGGAGGTGATGAAGCGGATCGCCGCGCCGATGGTCGGCGGGATGGTCTCCTCGACGATCCTCACGCTCGTCGTGATCCCGGTCATCTACGCGATGTGGAAGGAGAGGGTGATAAGGAAACGGTGAATCGGTGAATCGGTGAATCGGTGAATCGCAAAGACTCCTCCCCTTTATAAGGGGAGGTTGGGTGGGGTAGACATTAGGTGGGGTAGACACCGCAAGGAGGAATGAAATGAAAAATCAGATCGGCACATTCATGGGGTTCGTTGTTGCTCTTGGCATTGCGGGGATCGCCTACGGCGCGGCGCCGGGGCTGTTCGAGACGCACGCGGTCAAGATCGGAGACCTCTCCGGGAAGGTCGAGGTTCACCGCGCGGCCGAGGCGATGGTTTCCATGGGATCCAAAACGGCGCCGCCCGGATCCGACAAGCGGCACTACCTGGCGCTCACGCTCAAGGACGCGAAGGGGAAGGAGATCAAGGACGCGAAGGTCGAAGCGATCGTCACCCTTCCGGGCGGGAAGAAAGAGAAGAAGCCGCTCGTCTGGATGGTGATGGGCGCGATGCCAGGTCACTACGGGAACGATTTTTCGGAAGTCGGCAAGGGGCCGTTCTCCGTCGAGCTTTCGGTCACGGCCGGGGGGAAGACATCGAAGGGGACGGCCGCGTACAAGGCGGAGGGCGGGAAGTGACATCTGTGAGGATTTCTTTGCGATCATCCCTCTCCCTTTGGGAGAGGGTCAGGGTGAGGGTGCTCCGGCAAGGGTTTTTTCCCCCTCACCCCTTCCATCTCCCCTTGGGGAGAGGGAGATTCTGGGGGACTATGGTCACGGTTTTTGTCTTCGTGTGGTTCGACGGAGCGCGGCTGGCGCACGCCGGGCCAGGCCAGGCCGGGCATGAGCACGACCACGGGTCGATGCAAGGGGAGGGGCACGACGCACAGATGAAAGCCCTGCTCAAGAAGGTTCCAGCCAAGGCGCAGAAGGCGAAAAACCCTGTGAAGGATGCGCCTGAAGGGCAGGCCAGAGCAAAGGAGTTGTACGGGAAGAACTGCGCCGTCTGCCACGGCGAGAGCGGCAAGGGAGACGGACCGGCGGCGGCGGGTCTCCCGGTCAAGCCGGCCGACTTCACGGATGCCGAGCACCAGAAGTTCTACGCCGAGGGGACGATGTACTGGATCGTCACGAACGGCTGGAAGGAGAGCGGCATGCCCGGGTTCGCCAAGACGATCCCGCGGGACGACCGCTGGCGCCTGGTCCGTCACGTCAAGGGATTGTCCACCGGTAAGCCGGCGGGACCATGACCCGCCGGGAAGGGAGGATCGCCATGAACATCGATCCGGTTTGCGGCATGGAGGTCGATGAACGCGAGTCGACCGTCTCTCAGTTCTACAAGGGGCGGGCCTATTTTTTCTGCTCGGAGGCGTGCTTCGGCGTCTTCTCGGCCGACCCGGAAAAATGCCTCCAACTCGCGGCCGAACGGGAGGAGGCCAAGATCCGTGAAGAGCAGGGCGGGTATTTCTCGCGTCTCATCAAGAGGCTTGGGGAGCACGCGGAGAAGAGCCCGCCGCCGAAGTGCCACTATTGCAAATCGTAAATAACGAAACATTTTGTTTGGGGTTTACCCGCGGTCATGTAGGTTGGGTTAGCGGCTTTATCGCGTAACCC
>MHEK01000094.1:72368-72659 GCA_001803795.1 Nitrospirae bacterium RBG_16_64_22 | reverse complement strand
CAGCATGTTGTTGAAGTCGTGCGCCACGCCCCCCGCGAGACGCCCCACCGCCTCCATCTTCTGGGACTGCCGGAGCTGGGCCTCGAGCTGCCTGTATTCGGTGACATCCTGGATCGTCCCGAACATCCGGCCGGGCCTGCCTTCCTCGCCGATCGCCGCCGCCCCCTGGGCGTGGACGATCCGCGCCGAGCCGTCCCGGCGTACGATCCCGAAGTCGATGCTATACGCCTCGATGCCCGCGAGGGCGCGGTCCACGGCAAGCCGGACGCGGGCGCGGTCGTTCGGATTAAC
>MHEK01000094.1:43133-72300 GCA_001803795.1 Nitrospirae bacterium RBG_16_64_22 | reverse complement strand
CCAGGTGAGCCCGCCCGTCACGATGTCCCATTCCCAGTCGCCCACGCGGGCGATCTCCTGGGCGTGCGCGAGGCGCGCCTCGCTGTTGATCAGCTTGGAGTACGATTCAACAAGCCTCTGCGTCATCGTGTTGAAGGATACCGCCAGCTCGCCGATCTCGTCGCGCGACTGGACCGGCGCCCGGATTTGCATGTCCCCTTCGGCCACTCTGCTGACAGCCTGGGAGAGAGCGGCGACCGGCCTCGAGATCCCTATGGAAATGATGTAAGAAAAGAGAAAAACGACCGCCAGGACGCCCGCGCTCACGGCGATGACGTTCGTCCGGAGCGCGCGGACCGGGGCGAACGCCTCGGCCGTCTCGATCTCGGCGAGGAGCGTCCACCCCATGCGGGGAACGCACACGGAGGCCCCGATCACCTCCCGCCCCGCGTGGTTTGCGTATGTCCCCGCCGTTTCGCGGCCGGCCGCGCATTCCCGGACGGGAGGGGTATCGACCCTCTGCTTCATCACCTCCCCTCCCGCGCGCGACGGCGTCACCAGGAGCCCGTCCCGGTTCGCGATGTAGATGTCGAGCGACCCCCTCCGACCGAGCGTCCCGCTGGGCGCGCCCATCTCCACCTGGAACCGGCCCGAGAGGAGCTTGTCCAGCTCGAGCGTGTCGTAGAAGTTGACGATGACGCCCAGGAATTCGCCGTTCGTCCGCCCGCGGAGCGGCGCGGAGACGGCGAAGCGGATTAGGCCTCCCGCCGCCTCGTGATGCGAGACGTGCGCGTCGCTCACGAATGCGCTCTCCCGGCCCATGATGAAATAGTCGTCGCCCGATTCGTCCCGGCCGATCTCGGCCTCGTCCGTCGCGGCCGCGACCTTCCCGACCGGGCCGATGACATTGATGAGCCGGATCGTCTTGTCGAGGGGCTGTTTGTTCTTCTTGAGGTGCTCGTTCAGCGACTTCTGACGAGCGGCAAAACGGGGGTCCTTCGGGTCGAGCTTGATCAGAGCTTCCGCGCTGTCCCGGATGAAGCCGTCGCTCGAGAAGTCGACGACTCTTCCCTCGATCCCCCGTAGAAATGCGTAAAGGCCCCCCTCCTCCGCCTCGGCGGCGAGCAAGAGCCCCTCCAAGGCTTGCTTCTTGATGGCCTCCCTGGCCGACGTGTAGCTCAAGTACCCGACGCCCGACGCCGTCGCCAGGGCGATGGAAAGAGAGACCAGGATGAGTTTGGGTTTGATTCTCATGGAAAGGCGTCACCGAACCCCTTGATCCGCAGATTTCGCAGATTGCCGCAGATTTCTCCCCGCTTTTTCGAAGACCAGGAGCCTTTTTGGGAATCTGTGGAATCTGCGCAATCTGCGGATTCCTCCGCCTTTCCGATTCACCGATTCACCGATTCACCGATCCCCAACGAATCCGGTCCCCTTCGCGCACACCCAGCTTTTCGGCCGATCCGCCCGCAATCTCAAGGATCGTGTCGGAAGGCTCTCCAGAAGCGTACACGGGACAGTTTCGGACGGAATCCGGGCACGGCGGAACGCCGCGATGGACCCGGACGATCCGCTCGCCGCGGGCGAAAATGATGTCGAGCGGAATGCGCGTATTCCGCATCCAGAACTGACGGGGCTGGGCCGCATTGTAGAGGAACAGCATACCCTTGGATGGAGCAAGGCCCCTCACCTCCATGAGACCCCGGTTCTGGGAGGCTTCGGTCAGCCCCAGCCAGACGTCAAAGCGCGCCCGAGCGGTTCCATCGGGCGCGAGAACAAAAACGCGGCCCCGCGGCAAGCCATCCAGCGCCGCATCGCCTCCCGCGCTTCCCGATAGCGTGAGGAGAAGGACCGCCGCCCCGGCCGCGAGCCGCTCCCTCGCCGGTCCTCTCAGGCAGACTCCTTCCCGGCCGTCAGGGAATCGATGTAGGCCAGGATCTTCTCCTGGGTCTCGACTTCCAGATCGAAGAACTGGATCCCCATCCCGGGGTCGCCGCGCCGGTCCTCGGGGCTGACGATGTGGACGATCTCCCCCGCCACGTCCGTGACTTCGCCGTTCGGGAGGACGATCTTGAGACCGATGCGGGAATAGAGCGGAAGGGGATGGAACGTCTTGACGAACAGGCCCCCCGCGCTGATGTTCTTGGAGAACTCCCAGAGAAACTCCCCCCCGCCCTGGAACCCGATGACCAGCGTCGCCTCGTGCCGGTGCTGGCGCCTCTGCTCCTTGAGTGTAACGCGCTTCTTGGCGGCCACCCGGTCCAGGAGGCGCCGGAGGCGGACGTCGTGATCGACCAGATGGGGAAACCGGACGGCCATGCCCGGAATCCTGTAGCCCGATTCGGCCGACTCGGCCTGGCCCAGCTGAGTTGAATGCTTGACCGTCCCGCGCGCCGAGAGGATCCCCTCGTCGGGAAACGTGAGGATGACGTTCACGGCCGTCCCCTCGGGAAGAGGATCGTCCGTCGGAATGAAGATGCCGTCTCCGATCAGGTTCTTGATGTAGTCGACGAGAAAGTCGGTGATACTCGTGTAGTCGACCCTGACGGACAACTCGTAGACATCTGTACGGGCGTCAGCCGGCGAATCAGCCATGACGGTACCTCCGGGGGTAAGGGAATTCCGCGCCCATAAGCATAGACCGGCACGCCGATCTTTTCAACACCCTGAAAGATATCCACAGATTGCGCAGATGACGCAGATGTAAACCGCCATTTCACCCACAAGAATCTGCGCAATCTGCGTAATCTGTGGATTCATTGCTCTTGGGGCATCCACAAACGCCCCCACAAACAGGTTGACCCGCTTGGGCGGACCTCGGATACTTCCGGCATGGGTCTGGAACGGATCATCCGCGTCGCGCGAGGGCTCGAACCGGCGGACCTCGTCCTCGCCGGAGGACGCCATCTCAACGTCTTCTCCGGCGAGATCCTCGAAGGAGACGTCGCCGTGGCCGACGGCACGATCGCCGGGATCGGCGCCTATCCCGCCAAGGCGGGACGCCGTATCGACCTCAAGGGCGACATCCTCCTTCCGGGGTTCATCGACGCCCACATCCACCTGGAGTCGACGCTCCTTTCCATCCCCGAGTTCGCCCGCGCCGTGGTCCCCCGCGGCACGACGACCGTCCTGACCGATCCGCACGAGATCGTGAACGTCATGGGTTTGGCTGGGCTCGACTACATGCTCGCGTCGTCGCGCGGCCTTCCCCTCGACGTCTACTTCATGGCCTCCTCCTGCGTTCCGGCCACCCGCTTCGAGACGGCCGGCGGCCGGGTCGCGGCCGCCGGAATCCGGAGAGCCCTTGGCCGCCCGCGCGTCCTGGGCGTCGCGGAGATGATGGACGTGCCAGGTGTCCTGGCGGGAGACCCGGAGGTCCTCGGGAAAATTCGCGCCGGGCGCGGCCGGCGGATCGACGGCCACGCCCCCCTCGTATCCGGCAAGGACCTCTCGGCGTACGTCTCGGCGGGAATCCGCTCGGACCACGAGTGCACGCGGATCGAAGAGGCCCGGGAAAAGCTCCGGCTCGGCATGACGATCATGATGCGCGAGGGAACGACGGAGAGGAACGTAGCGGCCCTGGCCCCCCTGGTCACGCCCGAGACTGCCTCCCGATTCCTCCTCGTGTCGGATGACAAGCACGTCGACGACCTGCTCGACAACGGGCACATGGACGAGAACCTCCGGCGGGCCGTCTCGGCGGGGATCGATCCGGTCTCAGCCGTCCGGATGGCCACGATCAATCCCGCCCTCTACATGGGCCTCTCCGACCGCGGGGCCGTCGCGCCCGGGTATGCGGCCGATCTGGCCGTCGTTTCGGACCTCGAGACCTTCCGCGTCCGGGCCGTCTACAAGGGCGGCCTCCTCGTTGCGGCGAACGGCCGGCCCGCGTGGAGGAAGATTCGGCCCCTTCTCCCCGCCCGGCACGCGATGCGCGTCGCGGATTTCTCCATCGACCGCCTTCGCGTGCCTGCCCGTTTCGGACGGATCCGCGTGATAGAGATCGTCCCCGGGCAGATTCTCACGCGGTCCGTCACGGAAGATGCGAGCCCCGCGGCCGACCCCGAAAGGGACATCGCCAAGATCGCCGTCGTCGAGCGGCACAAGGCCAGCGGGCGGATCGGCCTGGGGTTCGTTCGGGGGTTCGGCCTCAAGGCGGGAGCAATCGCGTCCACGGTCGCCCATGACAGCCACAACCTGATCGTCGCCGGGACGAACGACCGGGACATGGCGGCGTGCGTCCGCCACCTCGTCCGGACGGGCGGAGGACTCTGCGCCGCCCACGACGGCCGGATCGCCGCGGCCCTTCCGCTTCCGATCGCCGGCCTCATGTCCGACCGGGAGGCCGAGGTCGTCGCGGGCCGGCTGACGCTGGTCAAGGCCGCGGCGGCGATCCTGGGATCGCGCCTCCCCGATCCGTTCATGCACCTCTCCTTCCTCGCCCTCCCCGTCGTCCCGGAGCTCCGGTTGACCGATCGCGGCCTCGTGGACGTCCGCCGGAACGAGATCGTCCCGTTGTTCGTCGGGCCATGAGCGAGATCCATCGGGGGGCAATCCTTCACGCGACGGGAATCGATTCGATCGCGTACTACGGAGACGGCGTTCTCGTCGTCGATCCAGATGGGAAGATCGAATCGCTCGGCCCCTGGCACGGCCGTTCTCCAGACGGCGAAATTCACGATCACCGGCCCGCTCTTCTTCTTCCCGGATTCGTCGACTGCCATTTCCATATTCCACAGATCGACGTGCGCGGGCGATACGGCTTTTCCCTTCTCGAGTGGCTCGACCGGTTCGTCTACCCAGCCGAGCGGGCCTGCGCCGATCCGGAGACCGCGCGAGACATGGCCCGCCGGGCCTTCCGGTCGCTCCTGGCCCACGGGACGACAACCGTCGCGGCCTACACCTCCTGCCACGTCCAGGCTGTCCGCGCCGCGTTCGAGGAGGCGGAGACAGCCGGCATCCGCGCCGTCATCGGAAACCCCTTGATGGACCGCGAGACGCCTCCGGACCTCCGCGCCGGGGTGGACGCGCTCGCCGCCTGCGAAGAGACCGCCGAGCGCTGGGAAGGCAAAGCCGGCCGCCTCTTCTACGCATTCACGCCACGCTTCGCCGTCTCCTGTACGCCGGCTCTTCTCGCGGCGTCAGCCGAAGCGGCGAAACGGACTGGGTGCCGGATCATGACGCACCTCGCGGAGAACATGGAAGAGGTCCGGCGGGTCGGCGCGCTGTTCGGAGCCGACCGCTCCTACACGGCCGTCTATTCCTCGCACGGGATTCTCGCCCCAGGAACGATCGCCGCCCACGCGATTCATCTTTCCGACGAGGACTGCGAGAGTCTCGCTCGGACCGGGACGGCCGTCGCGCACTGTCCGTCGTCCAACTTCTTCCTGAAGAGCGGGCGGATGGACCTCTCCATGCTGGACAACCACGATGTGACGATCGGCCTGGGAACGGACGTCGGCGCCGGCCCTTCGTTCTCGCTTTGGGAAACGATGCGCGACATGCTCTACACGAACGACACGACGCCGGCGCGCGCTTTCTCCGCGGCCACGCGCGGCGGCGCGTTAGCGCTCGGTCTCTGGGACAGGATCGGGGACTTCTCCCCCGGGAAGGAAGCGGATTTCTGCGTATATGACGTTCCGCCGGACCTGACCGCCCCCGAAGAGATGATCGCCGGGCTGATCTTCACCGAAGGCGGCGCAAGGCCGAGGGCGGTGTGGATCGGAGGACGGAAGGTTCTTTAGGCGGCTGGCTGGTTGGGTCGATCCTTCGTCTTATAAATCGAATGATCGGAGTATGAAGTCGGCGACGCCCGCGGCGTCGTCAAGGTGGAACGTGGGGATGGAGACGGAATACGTCCCGTCCGTGACGAGAGCCTTGAATGAAGGATCGTCGAGGCACATCGGCCGCCGTCCCGCCGCCTCGCGGTGGACTTCGATCTTCCACTCGGCCTCCCGCCTGTACCCCTCGATGAAAACGAGATCGTGGTCCGTCACGAGCGGAAGCAGGGAGGAGAGCGGCCGCTCGTCCGAGACCCGCCGGATCATCGCCATCTTCCGACGCGAGGAGACGAGAACGGTCTCGGCGCCGGCCTGCGTGAAGCGGTAGGAGTCCTTGCCGGGATGGTCGATGTCGAACCGTTCGTGGGCGTGCTTGATGACGGCCACGCGGAGGGCGCGTCCGGTGAGGATCGGGATGACCTTTTCGAGCAGGGTTGTTTTCCCGCTGTTCGATCCGGCGGCGACGAAGGCGACGATCGGGGGCATGGGGAGATCATACAGCAAGCGGCGGTCGGCGGTCAGCAGTCACGAAAAAGGGCGGCGCCCCTCGGACGAGAGCGTCACCTTGTCGGTTGAGTCGAGATCGAGTTCATTCGTTCCCCTGGCAAGAGACCTCTCCGCCGGCCGGCCGGCCGGCCAGGACATTCCGGACGGCCGCGACCACGACTCCCAGGCGGTACGGCTTGGCGATGACGGGAACCCCCGTTTCCTTGACGAAGGCCTCGACCCGCGGCTCGCACGTGTCCCCCGTCGTAAAAATGACGCCTCCCGCCAGAACCGGGCGCTCACGCCGGATCCATTCGTACAGGTGAATCCCGCTTCCCTTCGGCATCCGAATGTCCGAGATCACGAGATCGAACGATTCCATTCGGAGCCGGGAGATCGCCTCATCGCCGGAGGAGGCCACGCAAATCTCGTGTCCCTCCGCCGCCAGGATATCCTGGAGAAGCTGGGCTTGCGTCTCCTCGTCCTCGACGACGAGCAGGCGCGCAGGCAGGAGGTCGCGGACGGCCGAGTCTCTCCCGGACCCCGGTCGATCCTCCTTCCCCTCCTCGTCGATAATGGGGATCCGGATGGAGAAAGCTGTCTCCCCCGGCCGGCTGGACACCGACATCTCCCCCCCGTGCTCGTTGACGATCCCGTAGCAGAGGGAAAGGCCCAGGCCCGACCCCTTCCCTACATCCTTCGTGGTGAAGAAGGGGTCGAATATCCTCTGCTGGATCTCGTCCGGAATGCCGGGTCCCGTGTCGATCACGTCGAACTGGATCATCTCGTCGGAGCGCGACGATCGGATCGTCAGCGTCCCGTCCGTTCCTTCCATCGCCTGGACGGCGTTCTTCACGAGGTTCAGGAAGACCTGCTCTATCTGGCGGTAATCCGCGAGGGTGCGCGGCAGGCTCCGGTCCAGATCGAGCTTGAGTTCCATCCCTTCGGTCTTCAGCCTGTACTTGAAGACGGTCAGGGTGTTGATCATCGCGTCGTTCAGGTTGATCTTCTCCTTCTTCGGTTTCTCCTGCCGGGCGAAACCCAGGAGCGATTCGACGACGCTCTTGGCGCCCAGCGCCGCGTCCGTGATCGTCCGGACCATCTTGAGATCGCGCTCCCCCATGGGGGAAAGCTGAAGAAGCTCGGAGTAGGCCAGGATCGGGACGAGCTTGTTGTTGAGCTCGTGGGCGATCCCCGCGACCAGTTCGCCCAGGGATGCGAGTTTCTCGGCCTGAGCGAGCTTCCGCTCGAACCGCTTCTTCTCTGAAACCGACTTCCCGATCAAGAGCGTCCCAAGGAACGCCCCGTGCGTGTCGTGGAGGGGGGAGAAGGAGCAGAGGTACTCCTCAACCGCCCCTTGCGAGGAGCGGAGCGGGATCTCGACGGCGGCCTTCTGCTTCTTTTCCAGGAACCGGCCGATCATCCGCCCTTCCTCGGCGTCCCGCAGAAACACATCGAACGTCCGCCCGATGACGTCTCCCCGGCCGTAGCCCAGATCGTCGATCCGTCGGTTGACGAAGAGGACCCTCCCCGCCTTGTCCAGCGTAAAGATGAGGTCCGACGCGTTCTCCAGGAGGTTCTCCAGATACTCCTTGTACTCCCGGATCTCCTTCGTCCGCTCGGCCACCCGGTCTTCCAGCGTCCGGTTGAGCTCCTCGAGCCGCTTCTCCTGCCGGGCGAAAGCCACGATATGTCCCACCGTCGTGGCCAGGATCGAAAAGACGCGGAGGTAGTGCTCGTTGAAGAACCCGACCTTGGGATGGGAGAGGTTGATCACGCCGACCACCTTTTCTCCCGAGATCATCGGCAGGCAGAGGATCGACCGGATCGAGATGGGGGAATCGATCTGCACGAACCGCTCGTCCTTGCGGACGTCGGGGATGAGGATCGGCTGACGCGCACGGGCGGCCCGGCCGGCCACGCCCTCGCCCACGCGGAAAACGCGGCCTTGCGTGTGGATCCCGGGCGGAGGCGGCTCGTTGCGCCTGACGTGGGGGCCGATTCCGGACTGGAGGGTGAGCCACTCCCCCTCGTCGTCCATCAGCATGATGGAGCAGTATTCGAGGATCAGCTCCTCGGCGAAGATCTCGACGACCCGGTCGCAGATCTCCCGGACGTCGGACGTGCCGGACAGCGTGTCCGCCATCCGCTTGAACGCCGCCAGGCCGCGAAGGGTATCCGTGTAGAGGCGGCTCAAGTGTTCAAGCTCGCTCTCGATCTCACTCCGGGAGCGTTTCTTCCCCGTTTGGAGAGACGCGGCGGCCGCCCCGGCGAACAGATCCGCCTGGACGAAAGGCCGGGAGGGCTGAGAATCAGGCGGGAGGGAGTCCGAATCGCTCATCGGTCTTGCGGCCGTGCGGCGTGCCCGGCCTCGTCTAGGCGAGGGCATGGAGGGCCTCCGGAAGACCCGCCGCCATTTCCTTGAGAATGGGAACCAGCTCGTACTCGATCAGGTCCGCGAGAAAGATCCAGTCCTGGCCCTGTTGGGCGGACGACATCTCGCCCAAGAGGTCCAACAGCCGCTTGTCATGCCCGGAGAACGTCAGGGAGGCGGGAAAATCCCGAAAGGCGCCGCTCGCCGAAACTTCGCGGAACCTCGCCACCCGCTCGATGACCGATCGAAGCGCTTCGAGGCATTGGCCGAAGCCGGAATTGGCCGCTTGGTCGCGTCCCTGACGGTAGTCGCGAGAAACCTTGAGGAGATCCGGCACAACCTTGCCGAGGGAAGTTGCCAGGTTTTGGACGTCTTCGCGGACCAGATCCTTCACGCCTGCTTCCCCTGGATGGGTGACGAGGATGGGTGGTACGTTACCACCGCCCCTCCGGCTGTGGCAAGCGATTTGGGTTGAGAGGCCGGCCGCGTCCGAAACGCGAAGCACGGCTCGGGATTCCGTTTCAGCAGGGAATTAACTGGAGCCGTTCGGAAGGAACGTCCCGAAAATGGTCCAGGACGAATAACCGGGTCCGGCCGGGAAGACCCTAGATCCCATCAGGAATCGTGATCGCCTTCTCCTCGGGAACCTCGATCTCCCCGAAGCGTGTGATCAGAAACCTTATTGGTTTCCTCGATCATCCTCGCTCTTGCGGGGCGGCTTGTCCCCGCTCTTCCAGGCCGTGACGACGGACCCCAGGTCCTGCGGCGACTGCTGGGCGGCCCGCTGGTTTTCCGCGAGGATCTTCCGATAGACCTCCTCGCGGTGGACCGGAAGGTCGTGCGGCGCCTCGATCCCGAGCCGCACCTGGTTCCCACGGATCTCCATCACGACGACCCGGATGTTGTCGCCGATCGTAATGCTCTCGCCCAGTCTTCTCGTCAGGACCAGCATGGGGCCCTCCGTGGCAGACGCGTTGTGACCCCCGTCCCGTCTTCTACGAGTCGAAGGTTCCCTCCCCCGTCCCCGGCCCATCCGGCGGCGGTTTGGGACCCCGGTTGCGGGGAGGGTCGCGACCGGAGGAAATCGAGCAGCGAGGACTGGAGAATCCGCGCCGTCGAAGCCCGTGCCGCATCGAGTGTCTGCTGCCCGATGGTCAGCTCCGAAGCCGCCTTTATCATATCCGCGTCTTCCCTATCCGACAAGAGGCTTCGAAGCTGGGTCTTGACCTGGAATAGAGTTCCGCCTGGCGTTCAAGAACTGGAATGAAGCCGTTGACGATTCCCACGTTCGCTTTCCATGCGCCGGCAGATGATTCCCCGCGGCGCCTACAGGGTCTTGCCGAAGTCGAGAAAGTGATCCTGGAAGATCTTCTCCGCGACCGCTTCTCCCCTCACGTTGTACGTCCCGCGCCCGATCTGCGCCTTGACGTCGTTGACCCGGCTTTTCCGGATTTCGGGAGCCTTCTCGATCGCCTTTGCGATATAGAGAACCTCCCTGGCCTTCTCCCGGTTTGGTGACAGTCCCTGCCCGGTCCCGACCTTCTCCGGACCCTGGACAACCCCCCGCGATGCCTCCTGGATCTTCTGCAAGCACGCCGCAACGTCGATCCCTTTCTGCCCCGAAATCTTCACCTAATGTCCCTCCGATCACGGGTCTTCTGCTCCCCTTATCGGAGGTCCGCCGGCGAAACTCCAGGAAAAAAATTCGATGCATTGGCCGGTGCCTCGATAAACCGGCCTGATTCGACGGTTCGGCCGTTTCTGGCGATTTCAAAGTGAAGATCCGGCCCCGTCGCCCTTCCCGTCTTCCCAACGAAAGACGAGTCGGATTCTCGGGGGAATGTGAATTTCCGCTGGCGTATCAGTGTGTAATAAACGGACAGGCGGAGGAAAGGAACCCGTTGGATGGGAAGGAGAAGGTTTCGCCTAGCGGACGCGGCCGCGATGACGCCTGAGCGTGATGGGGCCCGGCGGACGCGAAAACGAACGGACACTTACACGGACCGGAACGGGGACCCGCAAAGGGTTGTGAACGAGGGAAGAGAGAGCCCGCATTGCGATGAGGAAGACCCCCTCAAGCCGCCCGCGCATGGAAGAAGGAATGCTCGGCATCAGGCGGCCCCTTCGATGTCGATGGCGTTATGGACGGCAAGGTCGACGACGTGCTTGACGAGACCCAGCCGGTCGGCGGGGCTGATCTTGAAGTAGAAGGGCGATTCCATCAGTATCCCGATCACGACCTCGGCCGAGAATGGAAGACCCAAGGTTCTGTTTTCTGTTGATCCGTCCGAAGCCATGTTCAGCCTCCTGATTTATCGGCCGGCCGAAAAACTTCTTGAGCGGACTCGGACCTGTGTCACGTGCACCCCGCCATGAAGGACTTGAGCCGCCCGCGCAGGCGAAGGACCGCCTGGCTGTGGATCTGCGAGACGCGCGATTCGGTTACTTCGAGGACGTTCGCGATCTCCTTCATCGTGAGTTCCTCAAAGTAGTAGAGGCCGACGACCAGCCGCTCCTTCGCTGGAAGGCGGTCGACTGCCTTGGCGATCGACTGCTTCATCTCCCCCACCCGGACCTGCTCGAGTGGATCGGCCGCCGCCGGGTCCGATATCGTCTCGAAAAGGTCCCGGTCCTCCCCGTCGTGCCCGTGGAGGTCCTCGACCGAGATGATGGCCGATCCGGCCGCGTCCTGGAGAAACCGGAGGTAGTCGTCCGCCTCCATTCCCATCGCCCCAGCCATCTCGCCTTCCGTCGGGGCGCGGCCCAGGCGTCTTTCGAGTTCCTGCATCGTCCGATTTACCACCGTGGCCTTCCGGCGGACCGACCGCGGGACCCAGTCCAGAGAGCGGAGCTCGTCGAGCATGGCGCCCCGTATGCGGAACTCGGCGTACGTCTTGAACTTGACGTCCCGGGACGGGTCGTACCGGTCCAGCGCGTCGATCAACCCGATGACGCCGGCGTTGATCAATTCGTTCACCTCGATGTGCGGCGGCAGGCGCATCGCCAGCCGGTAGGCAATGTACTTGATCTGCGGGGCCAACTCCTGGATGAGCGCCTCCCGGTCGACCGCCGCCGCGGCTGTCTCCGCCACGGGCTCCTTGACTGTTGCTGTTCGGCTCATGAATCGCTCCACCGTTTCACCCATTCACCCCTTCATCGAACCCGTCTATCCGCAGATTTCGCAGATTGCCGCAGATTTCTCCCCGTTTTTTCGAAGACCAGGAACCTTTTTGAAAATCTGTGGAATCTGCGCAATCTGCGGATTCCCCCGCCTCTCCGATTCACCCATTCACCCATTCACCCATTCACCGATTCACCGATTCGCCGGTCTCGTTCCCCCTCACCAGCCTCTGCCAGAAGAACTGAATGTTCCCCTTCGGCAATACGACCGGGGCGTCGTCCAGAAGCGTCCGCGCCACCTCCGCGAAGTTTCGGGCGGCCGGCGACCGGGGGTAGAGATCCACGACGGCCCGCTGTCTCCGCACGGCCATCGTCACGTGGTCGTCGGCCGGGATATGGCCCAGATAACTGATCGAGACGTCCAGGGACCGGTCGACCATCTTGACGAGGTTTCGGTAAACCTCCATACCCTCCGCCGCGCTCCGGGCCGAATTCACCAGGAGCTTGAACGAACGCTCGGCGTGCCGCATCGAAAGGATCTTCATCAGGGCGTACGCGTCCGCCATCGACGTCGGCTCCGGCGACACGACGACGATGATCTCCTGCGCCGCGACCGTGAAGTAGAGGACGTTCGACGAAACGCCGGCCCCGGTGTCCACGAGAAGGACGTCGGCCGTGCCGTCCAGTTGGTCCACCTCCGTGAGCAGGCCCGCCCTCTGCTCTTCGGTCAAGGCGGAGAGTTCCTGTGCGCCGGATGTCGCCGGCAGGATCTGGATCCCCTCGGGGCCTTGGACCAGGATCTCTTGGAGGCGGGCCCGTCCCGCGAGGACGTCTCCCAGCGTACGGCCGGGCGTCAGGCCGAGGAGAACGTCGATGTTTCCCAGCGAGAGGTTTGCGTCGAACAGGAGGACGCGTTGTCCTAGCCGGGAAAGGGAGATCGCGAGGTTCGCGACGACGATCGTCTTGCCGACTCCTCCCTTTCCGCTGGTCACGGCGATGACCCGGACCGGTGCGTGGAGATCCCGCGAGACCTGATCTTGCCGTGTCATCGACCTGAGCGTTGCCACCTGATCCATCGGACCCTTCCTTATTCCCTGTTCGAGAGTGGGAACAGAGAAAGACTAAATCAAGACTTATGCCGGAACATTGCAAGGATAATGAAGGATAGGAAGAGCAGGAAAATCCGAGACTTATGGAACTAGGCCCGTTGCGGGACCGATGTTGGAGGCATGCCTATCGTCAAGAAAATGACGAAGGCGAAGGACAACTGGCGGAGGTTCTCAAGCTTCCGTGTCCGCCGTCTGTCTGGCATTCGATTCCGAGTAGAGGTTCCGCCGCTTCATCTTTTCCACGAGGGTCGTCCGGTTCAGCCGCAGATACTGGGCGGCCTTGTTCTTGACGCCGACGGCCTTCTCCATCGCCTGAACGATCAGGCGGTTTTCGAAGTCCTCCACGAGCTTTTCGAAATCGACGCCCTCCTCCGGAATCGACACGAGCGGAACGCCCTGGTCGCGGCGCCGGCCGAGGATCTTGTCCGGCAGATCCTCGACTCCGATGACGCCCTCGCCCTTGAGGATGACGAGGCGCTCGACCAGGTTCTCCAGTTCCCGGACGTTCCCCGGCCAGTCGTACATCTTGAGCGCCTGCATCGCCTCAGGCCCGATCCCGCTCACCGAGCGCCGCTTGTCGGCCGACAGACGCTTCAGAAAATGGTCGAGCAGGAGGGGGATGTCCTCGCGGCGCTGGCGCATGGACGGAAGCGTGACGGGGATGACGTTCAGCCGGTAGAAAAGGTCCTCGCGGAAGCGGTGTTGCTCGACCGCCTCCTCGAGGTTCTTGTTCGTCGCCGAGATGACGCGCACGTCGACCCGGATCGACCTCGTCCCGCCCACGCGCTCGAACTCCCTCTCCTGGAGGACGCGCAGGAGCTTCACCTGAAGGTTCGGGCTCATGTCGCCCACTTCATCAAGGAAGATGGTCCCGCCGTGAGCCAGCTCGAAGCGGCCCATTCGCATGGCGTGGGCGCCCGTGAAGGCGCCTTTCTCGTGTCCGAAGAGCTCGCTCTCCAGGAGGTCTTCGGGGATCGCACCGCAGTTCACGGGGATAAGCGGACGGTCGCGCCGCGGGGAGTTGTAGTGGATCGTGCGGGCCACGAGCTCCTTTCCCGTTCCCGACTCTCCGTAGATGAGGATCGTGCTGTCGCTGTCGGCGACCCGCTCGATCATCCTGTAGACCTTCTGCATTTCGTCGCTGTCACCGATCAGGTTTTCGAACCGGTACTTGCGCCTGAGCTGGCGCTTGAGCAAGCGGTTCTCCACTTGGAGCTGGCGGAACTCGATGGCCCGCTGGACGGCGAGCACGACCTCGTCCACTTTGAACGGCTTGGTGAGGTATTCGAACGCGCCGGCCTTGACGGCCCGGACGGCCGTCTCGATCGTCCCGAACCCGGTCAGGACGATCCCGACGATGTCGGGATCGATCTCCCTAATCGCCTTGAGGACCTCGATCCCGTCCTGGTTCGGCATCCGAAGATCGGTGAGGAGAATGTCGAAGGGCGATTCCCGGGCGGCGGCAATGGCCGCCTCGCCGCCGTCCGCCGTCACGACTTCGTACTGGTTGCGCTCGAGGATCTCCTGGAGAACCTCGCGGGAATGCGGGTCGTCGTCAACGACGAGAGCGCGGTGCCTGGTCATGGCGGAACCCTCCAAAGTTCTGACGCACGATCATGGTCTAGTCAAATCCTTGACATTATATGAAACTTCCAGGGGCTTTTCAAGAAACCGCTGGGCGGCAACGCGTCGGAGGATTCTTCGTTGCTCTTAAGAAATTGGATCTCCTCCGCATGGCAGTGGAGGATTCGGAGAAAATCGGGCGGGAGGGTGGGAAGCAGAGTGGTCAAGCATAGCCCATCCTTGGGCCAAAGGAAGCCTGCCGGGCGAAATTCGCGGAGGGTGGGTCGTTACTTCTTTACGAGAACCTGCTTCTCGCTCATCCTCGCCCGATTGATCATGATCACCGGGTCCATGATGCAACCACAGAAGATGCAGTGCCAGCCGTAGCACGACAGGCCGAGGCTGTCTTCTTCATGGTTGTGGTACCGCTCCCTCACCATCGAGGCCTGACACTTGGGGCATTTCATTCTCTCTCTCCTTCCGATGCGAGCCGGAATTCCCCGGTCTCGGACCATATAACAGCAGGCGACCTGGCATTATTCCAATTTTGCCACGCGGATAACCTTTGCACACCCTGTACCATACCGGCCAGCGAATGAATACGGCGTATTATCAGCATGTTATCATCTAGCAGAACGTTTGGGGCCGCCTATCGCACGTCTCAATAGTGAAACATCGCTTTGAGTAGAACGCTGTTGTATGGCATAACTATGCTATTTACAAGGGATATCGTAGCGTCACGAAGTTGAAACGACCTGTCAGAGAAATGGACGCAGGGGTGGAACGGTGGAGGCAAGAGGAAGATGTCTTGTAACTACTTGCCCCGCAAGGGATTATGGACGATCGGGTCGATCGATACCCAGATCCTTCATTCGGCGCCAGAGGGTGGACCGGCTCATGCCGAGCCGCTTGGCCGTGGGAATGATGTTCCATCCGGACTGGTCCAGCGCCTTCTTGATGAGTTCGCGCTCGAGCGACCGGAACGGGTTTGGCTCCCGCAAAGCCACGTCGATGATGCTGGCGTTGGGGTGGTAGACCGTCAAAGGGAGATCCTCGGGCAGGATCGTGTTTCCTTCGCAACAGGCGAAAGCGTGTTCGATGACGTTCTGGAGTTCGCGGATGTTTCCGGGGTAGTCGTAGTTGAGGAGGAACTTCATCGCCTCCGGGGAGATGTTGTTGACCTTCGCCGGATGGGTCTCCTGGAAGCGCGACACGAAGTGCCGGATGAGGAGCGGGATATCGTCCCGCCTCTCCCTCAGCGGCGGCAGATGGATCGGCACGACGTTGAGCCGGTAGAACAGGTCCTTCCGGAACTCGCCCGTCTCGACGGCGCGGGCAAGATCCTTGTTCGTCGCGGCGATGAGCCGAACGTCCCCTTTGATCCGCCGGGAATCGCCAACCCGCTCGAACTCGCCGCTCTCCAGCACCCGCAGGAGCTTGGCCTGCGTCTTCGGGGGAATCTCGCCGATCTCGTCGAGGAAGAGCGTCCCCCCGTCGGCCAGCTCGAACCGGCCCGCCTTGTCGGCGATCGCCCCTGTGAACGCGCCCCGGACGTGGCCGAACAGCTCGCTCTCGATCAGCCCCTCGGAGAGCGCCGCGCAGTTCACCTTTACGAGCTGGCGGCCTTTCCGCGGCGACTGCCGGTGGAGGGCTTCGGCGATCAGCTCCTTGCCCGTGCCGGATTCCCCCGTGATCAGGACGGTCGACCGCGTCTGGGCGATCTGGGGGAGGACGCCCAGGATCTGGGCCATCCGGCCGTTCTTCGAGACGATCCCGTGGCCCCCCCCGCTCCCGTCAGGGCGGGCCGACAATTCCTTGATGAGCGAGATGTCGCGGAAGATCTCGACCCCGCCGATCGCCTCCCCCGATTCGTTCCGGATGAGGGCCGTCGACAGCGACACGGGAATCTCCGTCCCCGCCTGCGTCCGGAGGACGGTTTCGAAATTTGCGAGCGGCTCCCCCCGCTCGATCGTCCGGCGAAGGACGCACCCCCCGAGGCAGGCGTGCGTCCGCACCATCTCCCTGCAGGGGCGGCCGAAGACCTCGATCCGTTCGCCGCACCCCAGGAGCTGTTTGGCCGCGCGGTTCATGTAGAGAAGCTGGTAGTCGAGCGAGACGGCCACGATCCCGTCGGCGATCGAGTCGAAGATGATCTGGTGGTCCAGCCGGTCGAGGATCGGGCGCGGCGACGCGGACGAAAGCGACGCGTCGGTTCGGGCGATGTTCATGGTCCCATTATAGGAACCGCGTTCCTCCGGCCTGCAACAGGAATCTCAGCGGCAGAGACCGCCGTGTTGTGCCGAGTCTCCCAACAATCGATCCGGCATCGCCTTGCAACCTTGAAACTCCAGTTGGCAAATAGACGCCCAAATGTCAATTGTGCCTTCCCGTGCGCTGGACAGCGCCCCCTCATGAAAACCTCCGTTCGGGAAGCGCCGAAGCAATCGGCGTGCGGTGCTTGCCGCTTGCTATTCGAGCGGAGCGATCTTCTGCAGTTCCTGCTGGGTCTGCGCCTTCTCCCAGTCAGCGAGGAGCTCCTCCTGATGAAGTGTCGCCCACTCGATCACAAGGCCCATCGCCCGAGGCGGCAAGCGGCCGGAGAAGACAGAAAGCGTGCGAATATCGATCAAGACAACATCGCCGCCGTACTCCGCATGGAAATGGGGTGGATTGTGATCATCAAAGAACATCTTGATGACGATGCCGAAGAAACGACTGATCTCAGGCAAGAGTGGGCTCGCGCCGCAGGGCGGGGAAGACGTCTTCCGGGTTCTTGCCTGTTACGCGCAGGTAAAGCGCGTCGGGACAAAGGTCGATCTGGTCGCCCCAAGCAAGCTCGCCAAGCGAACCGATCCGAACCTGCTCAAAAAAACGGCGGTCGCGCCACAGGGCAAAGACTCCTTTGCCCACCAAGCCGGAAAGATCGACCGGCCCGGACACGCCGTCGTCAAAAGTCAATTGCAGACGATAGTCGGGCAATACGTTTACTTTGGAGATTTTCCGCATGACCCGTTTCCTTTTGATTTTCATGATACCACGAGTGGAAGCCTACTGAAAGAGCATTGGCCCGATCGCCACGCAACGGTTCGGTAGGCAGGCGAGAAACACGCATCGAGCTGGGCCGGGCAGGATTTCGCTTCGCAGCCTGTACGGCTCCGTTCGGGCTCAGGCCGCGATCAGCGTCTGGTCCAGCGAACGTCCGGTTCCCGGACGGCGCGGGTGTCGTCGAGCCGGCGGACGGGCGTGGTGTGGGGAGCGTTCCGGACGACGTCGGGGTTCTTCTCGGCCTCGTCGGCAATAGCGATCATCGCCTCGCAGAACCGGTCGATCTCCTCCTTGCTCTCCGTCTCCACGGGCTCGATCATCATAGCCTCTTCGACGACGAGGGGGAAGTAGACGGTCGGCGCGTAGAAGCCGTAGTCGAGGAGGCGCTTGGCGATGTCGCGCGCCTTGACGCCGCGGGCCGCCTGGTTCCTGGCGGAGAAGACGGCCTCGTGCTGGCAGATCCGGTCGTGGGGAAGATGGTACCGGCCGCGGAGCTTCACGCGAAGGTAGTTGGCGTTGAGCGTCGCGATCTCCGCCACGCGGCGGAGGCCATCCGCCCCGAGCGTCCGGATGTAGGCGTACGCCCGGACGAGGATGCCGACGTTGCCGTAGAACGCGTGGACCTTCCCGATCGACTTCGGCCTGTCCCAGTCTAGCCGGTATCGGTCTCCCTCCTTCTCCACCATCGGAACGGGGAGATACGGAACGAGCGAAGCCGCGACCCCGACGGGGCCCGCGCCCGGACCGCCGCCGCCGTGGGGCGTGGAGAACGTCTTGTGGAGGTTGAAGTGGACGACGTCGAACCCCATCTCGGCGGGGCGCGCGACGCCCAGGAAAGCGTTCATGTTCGCGCCGTCGAGGTACATGAATCCGCCCGCCTCGTGGATGATCCTCGAGATCTCGAGGACGTTCTCCTCGAAGAGGCCGAGCGTGTTCGGATTGGTGAGCATGAAGGCGGCCGTCTCGGCGGAGGCTTTCTTCCGGAGGTCGCCCAGATCGACCAGGCCGCGGGCGTCCGACTTCACCTCAACCATCTCGAACCCGGCGATGGCCGCCGACGCGGGGTTCGTCCCGTGGGCCGAGTCGGGGATCAGGACAATTCGCCGCGGCTTCTCTTCGGGTGACCGGCCCCGTTCCGCGAGCGCCTTCCGGATCATGAGCATGGCCGTGAACTCGCCGTGGGCTCCCGCCGCCGGCTGGAGCGTCACGCGGGCCATGCCGGAGATCTCGCAGAGCGAACGTTCGAGAAGATAGAGAAGCTCCAAGAGCCCCTGGATGTCGTCCTCGTTCTGAAGGGGATGGACGCCGGCGAGACCGGCCAGCCGCGACGCCTCCTCGTTCACCTTGGGGTTATACTTCATCGTGCAGGAGCCGAGCGGATAGAAGCCGGTATCCACGCCGTAGGAGCGGGTGGAGAGCTTCGTGTAATGCCGGACGACGTCCACCTCGGAGACTTCGGGGAGCGCGGGCGGCTCCTCAGCCAGGTGGCCGCCGAACAGATCGTCCAGAGAACGATTCGGGACGTCCAGCGAGGGCAGGCGGAACGCGCGCCGCCCTGGGCGGGAGAGCTCGAAGATCGTCGGAACGGGCGCCGTTCGCGGGTCGATGTCAGGCATGGGGCGCCTCCGCTCCCCCGGTGCGGTTCAGGAAAACGAACTGATCGACAGCGCGTCGAATTGTAAATTTCAAATTGTAAATTTCAAATTGTAAACTCAAGAACACAGTCTCGTCCTCTTCGTTTTTCTGTTTGTCGATTTCCAATTTCAAATTTCCAATTTTCAATTTTCAATTCCTGGCCCCCCCACGGGGAAGGCCCGGGCAGGGGTGAGCTTGCGCTTGGAAACAACGGCCGAGACGACCTCCGCCATCCTGTCGATCTCCTCTTTCGTCCGCTTCTCCGTCACGGCGATCAGCCAGAGCCCTTTCATCTTCTTGTCCAGGGTCCCGGCGTCGAGACCGCCGATGATCCCGGCCTTGGCCAGCGCCCTGTTCAGGACGGCGGGACGGACGGGCGTCCGGACGGCGAACTCCTTGAAGAAAGAGACGCCCGAAAACGCAAGGGAGAAACCCGAAATTGCCGAGAGGCGGTCGGCGGCGTAGCGGGCCTTCTGCGCGCACTGGACGGCCGTCTCCCGCAGACCGCCCTTCCCCAGGGCCGCCATGTGGATCGTCGCCGTGAGCGCGACGAGCGCCTGATTCGTGCAGATGTTCGACGTGGCGCGCGCCCGGCGGATGTGCTGTTCCCGCGTCTGGAACGTGAGGACGTACCCCCGCCGGCCTTCCGTGTCGACCGTCGCGCCGACGATCCGCCCCGGCATCTGGCGGATGTCTTTCATCCGGGCGGCGAGGAAGCCGAGCGCCGGCCCGCCGCCCGACATCGGGATCCCCAAACCCTGGCCTTCTCCCACGACGATATCGGCCCCCAGGCCGCCCGGTCTCTTGAGGAGACCCATGGCAACGGGGTCAACGGAGACGACGACGAGCGCGCCTCTCTCGCGGGCAATGGAGATGATTTCCCGAAGCGGCTCCAGGTTCCCAAGCCAGTTGGGGTACTGGACGAGAACGCAGGCCGTCTTTTGCGAAACTCTTTTCCCGAGATCCGCAAGATCGGCGGTCCCGCTTTCCATCCGGGGGTGGACGATCTCCACGGGGAGTCCTTCGACGTAGGTTGCGAGGACGCGGCGGTAGAGCGGGTTCACCCCCGCAAGAACGACAATCCCGTGCCGGTCGTCCGCCGCCATGCGGAGGGCCATCATCGCGCCTTCAGCCGTGGCGGACCCGCCGTCGTATAGAGAAGCGTTGGCGGCCTCCATGCCCGTCAGCTCGCAGATCATCGTCTGGAACTCGTAGATCGTCTGGAGGACGCCCTGGCTGATCTCGGCCTGATAGGGGGTGTAGGATGTGACGAACTCGGACCGCCCCGCGAGCGCGGGCACGACGGAAGGAATGGCGTGATCGTAAACCCCTCCGCCGAGGAAGGAGGGCGTCGATCCCGCCGCGCGGTTCCTGTCAGCCAGCGCCGAGAGGTCCCGCAGGACCTCGATCTCGGACTCGGCCGGAGGGAGGTCAAGCCGCCGCTTGAACCGGAGACCTTCGGGGATCGTCGAGAAGAGATCCTCGACGCGGGAGACGCCGACCGCCGCCAGCATCGCCTGGATATCGTCTGGGGTGTGGGGAATGTAAGTCATCAAAAGACCAAGGGTGAATAGGTGAATGGGTGAATGGGTAAATGGGGAGAGACCAGCATGGCTATTCCGGAAAGCGATTCACCGACTCACCGATTCACCCATTCACCGACTCGCTTTCCTGTAGAACGGCATCGTCACGATGTTCGCGAGACCGGCCTTTCCGCGGATGTCGATCCAGACCTCCATCCCCGGCTTGGAGTATCTAGCGGAAACGTACCCCATGCCGATCGGCTTCCGGAGAGTGGGGGACAGGTTCCCCGACGTCACCTCTCCGATCGTCGATCCGTTCGAGTGGATTGAGTATCCCTCGCGCGGGATCCCCTGCTCCACGGAGAGCATCTCGAAGCCGATCAGCGCGCGGGAGGGCGCCGCCGCCGTCTGTGCCTCCAGGGCCGACCGGCCGACGAACTCCCCCTTCTTGAAGCTCACGCCCCGCAGGAGCCCGGCCTCGACCGGCGTCGTGCGCTCGTTCAGCTCGTGGCCGTAGAGCGGGAACCCCATCTCCAGGCGGAGCAGGTCGCGCGCCGAGAGGCCCGCGGGAACGAGGCCGTTGAACTCCCCCGCCTCCATGAGGCCGTCCCACAGCTCCGCGGCCTTCGCGGCGGGCATCCAGATCTCGTAGCCGCGCTCGCCCGTGTACCCCGTCCGGGAGAGCCAGGTCTTCTCGCCCATGATCGTCGTCCGGCGGATGTGGTAGAGCGCGAGCTTCTTGAGGTCGAAATCGACGAACGTCTGCAGGATGAGGAAGGAGGACGGCCCCTGCAGGGCGATCAGGGCGTCGCGCATCGTGACGTCTTCCACGAACGAGGCGTCTCCCCCGTGCTTCCCGAACCAGCGGACGAGCTTCTCGCTGTTCGACGCGTTGCAGCAGACGATGTAGAGGAGCGGTTCCGCCCGGTAGATGACGATGTCGTCGAGGATTCCCCCGTCGGGGTTGAGGACGAACGAGTAATGAGCCTGCCCGGTCTTGAGCGCCGCCACGTCGTTCGACGTGACCACGTCGAGGAACTCCTTGGCCCGCGGCCCCCGGACCTCGATCCGGCCCAGGTGCGAGACGTCGGTCAGACCCGCCGCCGTCCGCACGGCCTTGACCTCGTCCGACGCGCGCTGGTACTGGAGGGGCATCTCCCATCCGGAGAAGTCGACGAGTTTCGAGCCGGCCGCCTGATGGACGGCGTAGAGCGGCGTTCGCTTTAGAGTCGATTCACGCGTCATCGTGGCCGGACCCGGATTGTCAATCAACCTTGGCGGAACCCGTGGATGCTAGGGATAAGAGGGCGGGACAAAACCCCGCGGACAAAGCGGTGAAACTATACAAATTCCGCCCCGGCGAGTCCACGGGAAAATGAGCGGTCAGCGGCGCGCGCGCCGGTTTACCGACGGATCGCGTCCAGGGCGGCTGGATCGATCTTGTTGACCTCGCAATATTCCCGCTCCAGCTCCTCCACGTAGAACCGGTCGAGACCGCTGTTCTGGATGAAGTCCTCGCGGAGGCCCCCGTGCCGGGCGGAAAGGATCTGGGGAAAAAACTGGTTGACGTAGAAGGCCTCCTTCTTTAGATCGAGGATGACCCGTTGAACGAGGCTCAGGGGTATCTCCCTGCCGATCAGCTTCTTGGCCATCAGAACATTGGTCAGATCGTGGAGGAATGCGTCGAGCTCGTCCTTCGCCAGAAGTTCGGCGTACGTCGTCTGGACGCGCTCCTTGACGTACTGGCGGATCCGCCCGTAGAGCCTCTCTTCCTCGGCGGCCTTCCCGATCTCCCCGACCACGTCCCGGACCGAGAGGTCGCCGCGGACCAGCCCGGCGAGACCCAGGACGAGGGCTTGGATCTTTCGGGCGCCGTAGCGCGTCAGATAGGCGTCGCGGCGGATCGGATCGATGAAGAGCGCGTGAAAAATGCCGGCCTCGATCGCCTCGAACGCCTGCCGGTGTCCCAGCAGACCCCGGAGCGCCGGCTCGGAAAGATCGGACCCTTCGATGAAAGCCATGCGGTTGATCGTATTCGACGTCTGGTCGAACCGGTCGAAGTAGGTTACGATCTCGCCGAACGACTCCAGGAACGAGGCGTCATCCTCCACCTGCTGTTCGTCCGCCGCCCGGCAGGTGTGCAGGAGTATCTCCTCGAACGACAGGTCCCGGGAGACGACGGCCTGCTGTTTCGCCTTGAGCAGTTTGAGAAGGTCTTCGGCCGAAATTCGGTCGGAGACGCCCCGCCTCCGGAGGAACAGCCCCTCCAGGATGGCGCGCGTCTCTCGCAGATATGACGGTTCGGACGCGGGAGCGACCTCCTTGCCCGTCAGAAGGCGCTCGTCCAGCGAGTCGAAGAGGGCGCTCGGGACCTTCTGGCGGATGGCCAGCGTCCGCAGGCGCGAGAGCTGGGCGACGGCCTTCGGGTCGGCGTTCTCCTTGCCCCGGAGCCGGATCAGGATCTCCCGGTACTGGTCCACCAGGACGCGGTTCTCCGGGATCCGGTAGACCGCGTCGATATTGATCCTCTCCTGCTGGTAGAGGTCGATCGTGTGGTTGGACGCGAGCATCTCGGCTCGCTCCCCCGGTTTCCCGCTCCCCTCCCGCGCCATGCCGTCGCGGACCGCATCGGCGTACTGCTTGTGGGGAATGTGGGTCAGGCGGAAAAGAAAGAGGAGGGCCCGGGGATCGCCGATCTCCGCGAGGATCTCCTGGGCCAATGCCGTATCGTTTTCCTGCTCGACGTTCGCCGTGCGCTTGAGCACGCGGCCGACGCGGCGCAGAAGGATCTCCTGCTGGTAGCGAAGCCGGCCTCCCACGTTCCATTGGACGAAGAAGTAGTAGTTGACGAGCGCGTTGCCGTTCAGGAAGACCTGGTCGTAGGAGTCGCTTCCCTCCGTCCGGTCGGTGAAGATGATCCGCTTGAGGATCGGGGCGAAGTAAGCGCCGTAGATGACCAGCCGGTTCTTGACGTCGGGCCTCATCAGGTCGGTCAAGGACTGCTCGACGCCGAACATGTATTCGCAGAACGCCCCCCCGTTCCCCCGGCAGGAGATGCCCCGCTGTCCCAGGACGATCTCGTTCCCGCCGGAGAAGAAGCGCGTCGCCGGTTCCCCGCCCACGTCGATCGTCTCGTGGAAGAACCGGGACCCGAGGTCCGCCCCGGCGATCGTCGCGTGATAGGAGATCGCCGTGTCCACTTGGCCGTGGAGACAGATGTCGAGCAAGCCGCTCATTCAACCGCCCCCAGCCGGGTCAAAACCGTCCGCTCGGCCGCCGTCACCGCCGCCGGCCGGGCGCTTGTCCGCTTCTTGGCCGCCAGAACCTCCGCGACGGCCAGGGCGTGCGCCGGCAGGCCGGCCGGGACCCACGCGCCCGCCTCGCGGTAGGAGGAAGGCAGGCACCCGAGCATCCCTTCGCGGAGCCGCTCGCCAAGAGGTTCGAGGAAGAGGGAAACGACCGCCTCGGCGTCCGGCTCGTCGCCGAACGCAGTCAGGTAGGCCGACAAGAACGTGCCCCAGAAGGAGGCGGCCGCGGCCGCCTCGTACCCCAGGGAGTTGTTTCCGCCTTTGGGCGGCCGGGACAAGAGTCCGACGGGCGCCACGAGAAGACGATGCACGGCCGTGACCAGCCGCTGTTCCCGAAGACCCGGAAGGATCCGGAACGGCAGGGTGACGGCGAGAAGCTGGGACGGCGTGACGGTCGGCACCGGCGCTCCATTCTCGATTCGGGCCGCGAGGCATCCTTCCGCGTCGTTCCAGAACTCCTTGTTCACGCCCAGACGGACCTTCTCCGCCAGGAGGGAACAGCCCCGTCCCGGCCATCGGTGCAGGTCGGCCAGTTCGACGAATCCCCGGAGCACGCTGTACCACAGGAGGGAGAGGTCGATCGGAAGGTACGCCCCGGCCGGCGCGTCTTCGGGATCGGCGTTGAGAAGGTCGCACGTCGTCCGGATGTTCGGCCCGGCGGCTTCCAGCAGTCCGTCGCTGCCCATCCGGATCTTCCCGACACCGGTCGCAAGGAGGTCGACGATGTCGTCCAGGATGGGAAGGAAGAACCGCCGGATGAAATCGGTGTCCTCCGATTCCCGGGCGTACAGGTAGCCCGCAAGAGCGAACCACAGCGGCCGGTCGGCGCAAAACATCCCGCTCTCCCCCGGAACGCGGGGAAAGGGATCGCTCCGAACACGCCCTCCCTCCCGCAGGAGAAGCTCTTTCGCCTCCTCGTACCGCCCCGTGGCGATCAGCAGCCCCGGCGCGGCCGCGAGCGTCTCCGCCCCCTTCTCGGAGCCGGCGTAGTATCCTGTCCGGATGAGCGGGCCTTCGGAATCCCGCAGGATGAACTGGTCGGCGGCCAGAACGAGCTCCCGCTCCACGTCGTCCCGCGCGTTCGCCCGCTCGAGGAGCGCGTCCCGCCGGGCGATCTCCCGGAGGAACGCCGTCTCGACGTCGAACTCCCCCAAGGGGGCGGCTGACGCGGCGAACACCAGCGTCGCCCTCCCCTCCACCGTGATCGTGAAGCGCCCCGGACGGTAGAGGTCTTCTTCTCCCGGTCGGTCGTCAGCCGGATACGCGACCCCCTTGTTCCAGCACGGATCGGCCTCGAAGGAGAACCCGGGCGCGAAAAACCAGACCGACTCCTCCCGGTCAGAGACGACGCGCCCCTCTTCCCACCGGAACCCTTCCCTCTCGCGCGAGAGCCCGCCAGCCTCCCGGCAGGCGGCGAGGGGCTCGATCGTCATGGTCGCGGGGCCCGTGCGGGCGTGAACCGTGTATTGAATGACCACCGTCTCCTCTCCATGGAGCATGAGCACCGTCTTGACGACCATCGTGGTCCCGCAGACGAACGTGAACGTGGGAAAGAAGTAGCGGGAGAATCGACGAAGGTTCTTATACCCTTCCGGAAAAACCGCGTCCGGATAGAACCGCGTCGAGAGATCGTACTCCCGGCCGCCCGACGAGATCGTTTCGGAAACCGCCGAAAGAAGGACGCGATCCTTTTCATCGGCCCCCGGGACCGCGAGGAGACCATGTTCGCGGCGCACGTTGGCCCCCAGGACGGAGGCGGCGCAGTACGCCCCCCGGCCGTTTGTCGCGACCCACTCCCGCCGAACGGCGCGTTCCAGCGGAAGAAAAGTGTCCTGCCCGAAAGAGATCACGCGTCCGCCATCCCGCGTCCGTCAAGGTCGTCCGCGGGAAAAGGAAAGGCCGTGGAAGGGCCGGCGTCCCGCTCGGCCATTCCCCCGCCGGCCTTGGAAAACCGCCTAGCCGCCCGACCGGAGCCGTTCAATAAACTCCCCGAGAGCGTCCGCGTTGTCGGCATCCGGCTGACAGCGAAGGTACGTCTCGAAAGCGTCCGCCGCCGCCGGCCACCGCCCGCCCCCGGGCCCCATCTTGGCCAGGATCGACCCGCGGAGAAGGTAAGCGTCCGCGTAGTCGGTCTTGAGAGAAACGGCCCGGGCCAGGGCTTCGAGGGCTTCGTCGTTTCTGTCCATGAGATTCAGGGAGATCGCCGTCTGATACGGGATCTCTGGGTCGCCCGGGTCCCGCGCGGCGGCGAGCCCGAACTCCCGGAGCGCCTCCGGAACGAGGCCCACGCGCAAAAAAGCGCTCCCCAGGTTGAAGTGGACCGCCGGGAAGTCGGCGTCAATGTCGCTTATCTTGAGGAAGCATTCGATCGCTTCCTCGTACTGGTCGGTGTTGAAGTAGTAGAAGGCCCACTCGTTCAGGACCTTCGGGTCGTCCCCCGAGAGAGCATCCTCGATGTCGCGGTCCCGTCCGGGCTGGAATCGCTGTCCCGCCAGCTCCCGTGTCATGCAACTCCCCCCACCCAAAGGACCCCATATCGGCGCCGTATGGATATCCTCAATATTACACGATTTTTCCCGATCAGAGAAGGCAGGAAAGGAAAAAAGTCGGACCGGCGGGCGGGAGACTCCCCGATCGAGAAAGGCTCAGCCGGCGGGGGGAAGCCTCCCGCGAACCAGCTTCACGAAACCCACCGCCTCCTTGAAGAGACTCCGGGCCTCCGTCTCCGTGATGAGGCCGGCCACGTCGTAGATGGCCTGGTTTCTCTTGTTGCGCATCCGGTCGAAGTACCCGATCAGGTCCTCGAATTCCTTTCCCAAAGCAATTCGCACGAAAGCGAACGTGTTCTTGTGGCCTTCTGCCGCGGCGGGTCTGTATCCCTGCGCAAACATCAAAGCCCGGCTTGCCTGCAGGACTGCATTGTAGGCTACGGCGAATCCCCAGTCCCAGTCCTCGGGCATGATCTTCCGGGCTGTGCGGAGATCGCGCTCGGCGCGCTCGATCGCGCGGCGGACTTCCGCCCTGGAGATCTTCTCCTTCCGAATTCGGCCCGTTTTCAACAGTTCGTCATACTGCATTCGGCGATCCCAAGATGACCAGTTTCGGCCCGCCCATGATTCTCGCCAGAAAGCCGCCCTTCTCTCTCTTTCGTCTTCGTAATTCCATCGGAGCGAGATACGTGTAATTGACGGATCTTTGGAGCCGCTTCTCGGCCGTGCCGACGGCCGCATGAAGAGCCGTCTCGTCCGCATCGCCTACCACAAGCAGATCGACGTCGCTCGTTGAGGTAGCTCGGCCGCTCGCATGGCTTCCGTAGACCATCGCCATCACGATTTGCCTGCCGAGAGGAAGGAGCGCCTCCCGCAGGATGTCCGCAAGCCCCGTCGTCTTCAAGGCCAACCCGCGGAGTTCCTCAAAGACGGCGCAGTCCCTGTTCGCCCGGTAGTACTTCTGGCGGCCTTCCTTGGCGGAGACGACGATCCCGAGCGATTCGAGGCGAAGAAGCTCCCGGCTTAGGTTGGCCGAGTCCTCTTCCAGAAGAGTCGTGAGTTGACGCACGAAATATCTTTCGTCGGGATGGGCGAACAGCCAGCCCAGAACCCTTGCGCGCAGTCTCGAACCTAGGAGTTTGCTCAGCATCGGCCTGCACCTTCAGTCATGCTGTAAAATATACAGCATGTGCTGTAACGATTACAACGGACCTCCACCGCATGCGAGCGCGCCTTGGGCAGGCATTCCAAGGCCGAATGAGAAACAGTCGTACGAGCGGCGGGGAGAGCCCTATGGCACGGCCTTCGATGCGGCCAGCCTTGTTCGAATTGCGTCGATCGTTCCCCTCAGGCGCTCTGCGTCGTCTTCGCTCAATCTTCGGTTTGCCGGCGTCTTGAGCACCAGGTGCTCGACGATATCGACGGCGTCTTTGAAGATTTCGGGGAACCCCTCCAGGGAGATCGACTCTGAATGGGGAGCGAAATGTATGAAATTGTTTCGAAGCATTCCATTTAGCTTATCAATCCGCGCACTCTGCGGTTTGGAGAGGATGACGGGCTCCGCAAGAATCGAACGGTCCTGGAGACGCTTGATTACCTCAGGAAAACGGATCAGAAACTCCCCCTTCTCCGTTCGGTTGACAATGCCGGACCCATCCGGAGGCTTCCCGCTGGGGTTCGTCCCCATAATCGCCAAGACACCGAAACCGTACAATGCTCCATGGGCCGCAATGGCCGCCCACTTCCACTTGGAATCGTTGTCTTCATCCAAGAAGGAGTTTAGCATCTCCAGGAAGTCGATCGCGTTTGAAAGTTCGTCAATCTCAAGCCACGTTCGGCCATCCCTCTTGGCCACGCGGATGCGGCGATCAGACTTCATCCGCTGTCACAGCCACGGCAAACGGAACATGAAGCGCCTCGAAGTGCTTCTGCCCGCACCGCACCTTGTCCGCCTCGATTGTGCACAAATCGAGCTCTTTCGCAAATTCGCGTTTGACCTCCGAGGCGTAGACCGCGCCAGCAAAGAAATCGACGATGAGATCCTCCTCGCCGGTCACTGCGCCGACCATCGTCTTCAAGAGGCCAACTGGCTTAGGGTACTCTGCGACGTCCCTTCCGGAAAGCATGCGAAGTCGTCGGTGGCGTCTTCATACATAGGTATCACAGTACCCTTGACAGTAAATAGGTTGGCAATCTTCCTGCTACTTTCGTCCCGGTTGACGTAGTGCGGCCTGCCAGGTCATGCCGTGCGCTCCTTGCCCACATCCACCATTTCGCGAGCGGATATCCGGGAACAGGCGCAGCATCTCGTCGCGCTTGTCGTCGGCGATGTGGTGGGATTCAAGGTCCAGTTTTTCAGGTTCGTTGGTCTTGTCGTTCATTACATTTCTCTCACTCATCATGCTTCGCCGCCGTTTCCGAGCTGCTTCTCAAGGGACTGCCGCACCAAGCCCAGTACATAGGGTAGTTCTTCAAGTGAGGCGAGCCCTACCTCCACATCTCCATTGCCCCAGCGGCCTAGCCCCGAGACATCCTTGCAGATGCCTTTCGGGTCGTTAATTTCGGGGAAGGCCATATTCAACGAAAGGCGCAACCGCTTCGCCTGTGGGACGACATCCACGAAGTTCGTCTCTGCCTTGTACGCGACGTAGAGCTTCAGGAACTCTTCGGTCACGCAGGGATCGAGTGCGAGCACTTGCTTGCGGAAGGCTTCAAACACTTCCCGCAAAGGTCCCGTTGAGAGGTGCGGGTGGTCC
>MHEK01000094.1:4757-43061 GCA_001803795.1 Nitrospirae bacterium RBG_16_64_22 | reverse complement strand
TCCAGGAGCGGTATCTATCCCGGTCGGCATATTGACCGCCCTCCCCCTGCCCTCTCTGCCAATATAGATGAGACACTGACCCCCCTGGAGTTTAGTGAGTAGGGCGGGGAGGTTTAGAGCGATGAAGATGCCACCGTTGGAGTCCTTGGAGGGGATGCGGAGGGCGGGGGAAACTCCGGTCGCCCTACGGGCTCCCTCCGTCTCCCCCGACGACCCTCTCGCCGCGGGGGTCCCTGGGACAGCCCCCGACCCGGAGGTTCCTGATCGGCCCAAGCGACGCCGGTTCACCGCCGAGTACAAGCGGAAATTCCTGAAGCAGGCCGATGCCTGCCGTCCCGGCGAGCTCGGGGCTCTGCTCCGGAGGGAGGGCGTGTACTCCTCCAGCCTGAAGACCTGGCGTGCGGCCCGCGACCGGGGTGAACTCGCCGGACTCGCGCCGAAGAAGCGGGGACCCAAGGCAACGGCGCCTGACCCCCGCGATCGCGAACTCGCCGCCAAGGATCGGGAGATCGCACGCCTCTCGGCCCGTGTCGAACGGGCCGAAGCCATCATCGGGCTCCAAAAAAAAGTATCCGAGATACTGGGGATTCGTCTCCCAGAAAGCGACGACAAGCAGTGATCGACACCGTCACCAACATGGGTCCCCGGCTCGGGATCGCGCCCACCTGCACCGCGATGGGTCTTGCCCGTGCCACGTACTACCGCACGCTGCGTCCGCGCCACGGGCCGCACCGCAGAAGGACACCGAGCCGAACCCTCTCGCGGCAGGAACGACAGGGGGCCCTTGCGATTCTCCACGAACCGCGCTTCGTCGATCGCGCGCCGGCCGAGGTCTATGCCACGCTTCTCGACGAGGGGCAGTACCTCTGCTCGGAGCGCACGATGTACCGCATCCTCGCAGAGAACCAGGAGGTCCGTGAACGGCGCGATCAACTCCGCCATCCCAACTACCACAAACCCGAGTTGCTCGCCACGGCCCCCAACCAAGTCTGGTCGTGGGACATCACCAAGCTGCTCGGTCCGGTGAAGTGGACCTACTTCTATCTCTATGTGCTCCTGGACATTTACAGCCGCTACGCCGCCGGCTGGCTTCTCGCGCGGGAAGAAAACTCCTCGCTGGCCAAGCGGCTCATCGAGGAGACGTGCCGCAAGGAAGGTATCCTCCCGGGCCAGCTCATCATCCACTCTGACCGGGGCTCGCCTATGACCAGCAAGCCCGTGGCGTTGATGCTCTCCGACCTCGGCGTCACAAAGTCCCTCTCGAGGCCCCAGGTCTCCAACGACAACCCTTACTCGGAGGCTCAGTTCAAGACCCTCAAGTACCGCCCCAGCTTCCCTGATCGGTTTGGATCCATACAGGATGCTCGCGCGTACTGCCGGGACTTCTTCACCTGGTACAACACCGAGCATCGACATTCGGGGATCGGCATGATGACGCCCGAAGCCGTCCATCAGGGACGCGCTTCGGAGGTCACCGCCGCAAGGCAGCAGACCCTCTTCGCCGCGTACGGGCATCATCCGGAACGATTCGTCCATCGGCCACCTTCTCCACCTGCTTTGCCGTCGGCGGCGTGGATCAACCCTCCGCAGCCGAAAACGGCTCCACAGGATGGCACAGGATCAACGATCTCTCTCTCGGACGACCTATCGGTCGACCCCATTCCCAATGACATCGTCTCTTCGCTGAAGTCCGTTACTTCTTCTCGATCGTACGTGGCCGTCGCCTCCGCTACAGAAGGGACGGCTCAGTAAATGTCAGTGGTCGGTGTCTCAAAGTCGTTGACAGGTTCCGGCGCGCCAAGGCCTCGATAAGGAGAGTGATGGTCGTTAAGCGCTGCTGGCCATCGATTACAAGAAGCGGAGACTGGCTCGATAAATGATAGAGACCCTTCTCGACATAGACGATGGAGCCCACAAAATGGGCGGTCACTGTCTCGTTGAGTCCTGTGCGAAGGATGTCGTCCCAGAGTTGCCGACACTCTCGCTCGTTCCAGCTATATGTGCGCTGATAGATCGGAATGACGAACTGCGGTGACTTCTTCAGAAACTCGAGAAGCTTGGCCTCGGTTGCTTTCATTGTCTTCCCCAGCGTTCAGGCCAACTGTCAGCTCAGAGTGAAAAGCGTTGACTGTCGAGGGCACCTCAAGCGGCTGCGAGCCTGTCGCTGAGCGGTTTCACGAAACGCGCCTCCCCCTCGCAAGCAAAGGTTGTCCTCGTTCTGCCAAGCCGTTCCCGGCATCCGCGACGCCACGGTTTGCGAACGGATCTCCCTCACCGCCGGCTCCCCCTCCTGGCTTGGCGTTCGCGGTATAGCCGCTCCGAGAAGCCGCCTTCGTTCAGAAAAGCCTCTTCCAGCTTCTTGAGTTGCTGTCCCAAGAGATAGCTCGCTTGGTTGACCAGGCAAACAAGCGTGTTCGCCGCCGCCTCCGGTGAAGCCGTGGAAATGCCGTAGGGATCGAACTTGTCAGACCTGTCGGACTGCTCAGACCCGTCCGAACCGTCTGACCGGTACTTCCTCCTGACCTCCAGCGCTTCGGGCGAATCCTTTGGCCAGACGCGCAGTCCACGCTGGCGCAGGAAATCCTCGTAGTCCAGGAGCAGTTCCTCCAGGCTGGCCCGCGCCACTCCCGTCAGCTTCAGCTCCGTCTTCTTGGAAGTGGCGGACGCCATGCTCCCTTCGGCGATGTTCTGCGCGCCGCTCCTGGCGGCCTGGACCATCTGGTCATGCGTGCGGGATCGCTTTTCGATGAAGCGGTTACAGAAGATCACGGTGGCGTCGTACACCGCCTGCGCGCACTGGAAACTCCGCAGCTTCCGGTACCCGCCATGCGGTGGAATCAAGTTATGCGATTTGCTCATAATCTTCCCCATTGTCCGACCGATCCGACAGGTCTGACAGGTCTGACAAGTCCGACCGCCGACGGCGCCGCCCTCAGGCTTCGTGGAGCTTGAGCAGGTTCGTCGTTCCTCTCTTCGATGGAGGGGCCCCCATGATGAAGACGAGCCTGTCTCCTTTCCTGACCCTGCCGGCCTTTTTCAGGGCACGGATGGCCGAATCGATGAGGTGGTCCGTATTCGCCATGAAAGAGAGGCGGAGGGGGATAACCCCTCTGCAAAGGGTCATGCGGAACCATGTGTCGGCCCGCGGCGTGAAAACGTATGCGGGGATCTCCGGCCGGGACGAAGCCACCAACCGCCCGGTGAGTCCGGACTGGGAGAAGCCGACGATCGCCCGCGCCCCCGACTGGCGGGCGATCCGCGCGGCGGCGATCGTGACGGCCTCGGCGGCGGACACCGTCCGACCCGCCTCGCTTCTCTCCTCCCGCCCGTGGGAGAGAAGGCCCGTCTCCGCCTCGCGGACGATCCGGTCCATCACCTGGACCGCCTCCACGGGATACTTCCCCGCCGCCGTCTCACCCGAGAGCATCACGGCGTCCGTCCCGTCGAAGACGGCGTTTGCCACGTCGGAGGCCTCGGCCCGCGTCGGCCGGGGGCTCGAAATCATCGATTCGAGCATCTGCGTCGCCGTGATGACCGGCTTCCGCGCCGCGTTGGCCCGCGCGATGATTTCCTTCTGGAGAAGGGGCACCTTTTCGGGAGGAAACTCCACGCCCAGGTCGCCCCGCGCGACCATGAGACCGTCGGCCGCCGCCAGGATCGCGTCCAGATCGTCGATGGCCTCGGGCTTCTCGATCTTCGCGATGACCGGCGCCTCCGCCCCGGCGCGGGCCAGCCTCCGCTTGAGCGCCGCCACCTCGGCGCCCCGGCGGACGAAGGAAACGGCGACGAAATCGACGCCCTGCCGGAGCCCGAACGCAAGGTCTTCGAGGTCCTTCGGCGTGACGGTCGGAACGCGGAGAGGGACTCCCGGAAGGTTCATCCCCTTGTTCGACGTGAGCGTTCCGCCCGCCTCGACGCGGCAGACGACCTTCTCCCCCCGCGTCTCTTCCACGGCCAGGCGGATCCGCCCGTCGTCGATGAAGATCGTATGGCCCGGCTGTGCGTCGCGCGCGAGCCCCCGATAACTGCACGGGATGACGAGACCGCCGGCGCGGCGGATCCCGTCCGTGCCCGCCGCTTGGCCGGCGGCCAGCATCACGCGCTCGCCGATCTTGAGAAAGACGGGGGCCGCGAGCCTCCCCACGCGGATCCGCGGCCCTTGGAGATCGAGGAGGATGCCGATCGGCTTTTCGGTCCGCCGGGTCAGGAGGCGGAGCGCCCGGATCACGCGCGCGTGGCCGGCGTGCGTCCCGTGCGAGGCGTTGAGACGCGCGACGTCCATCCCCGCGCGCGCGAGCCGAGCGAGAACGCGGGGCGGGCTCGACGCCGGCCCAACCGTGCAGACGATCTTAGCGTGACGGTCAGGAAAAGTTGAAGGGCCCATCAGCGATCCCGATCTCCGCGTATCCGCATGACGAGACCATAGCATCACGCCCCCCGCCCGTCAAACCGCGCGACGCCATCCCCTCGGAGGCGTCCCCATCACGCCGCTGCCCATTCCTGCCAGGAACACATATTACACTCATACCTCATCCTGCCGATCCGCTTCCCTCCGGCGCGCCTGGCTCGAAGAGGAGCCGGACGGAGTCGCGCATGAGGACGATGATCGTGAAGACCCCGAGGGCCGTGCCGAGCGGGGCGAAGAGAAGCGACAATCCGGCTGTGACGAAGCAAAAGATGCGATGTTTCCGCCTGGAGAGGAACCGGCCGGCGACAGCCAAGAGGGACGCGTACGCGAGGGTCAGGAGAATGCCGATCAGGGCGATCGCGATGAAGATCCCCCCGACGACGGCCGGCGGCGCCTCCCCGCCCTCGCCTTCCATCCAGCCGGAGAGCATGGCGATGCCCATAAGGAGATAAATGGCCGGGAAAAAGGGCGGTCAGCAGCCACACTCTGCTTCTGCCGAGATGCTTGTCTGAGCGGAGGCCTTGTCGCCGTTTTCATCCTCGACGCGCAGGATGATGACATACAGCCCCTGCGTGAAGGTGTGCTCGGCCTCCTTCGTCGCGGCGGCTTCACCGTCGCCGAAATCCCATGTGATCGACTTGATCTTTCCGCTGCCGCCCTTGATCATGGCCTTGAAGTTCACCTTGAAAGGCGCATTGCCGCGACGATTGGCCACTCCACCGATTTTCGCGGCGAGTTTTCCGCCGGCGGCCCCAGCCAGATCCTCCGTAAGCAGACTGCCGCCGAGATCCTTGGAGACTTTCGTCAGTGACTGTTTGATATTCTCACCCATCGCCGTTACGTCGCCCTTCGTCGGTTTGATCCCCGCGCGGATCGTGCCCTGGTGGCCCTCGTCGATCCGGATACGTTCGGTGCCGACGTCCGTAATCAATCCGCCGATCAGAGACCAGGCCGTGTAGCTCTTCTTGTCCGGATCGTGCGCCACGGCGCATTCCGCCCCCTGGGTCGCCACATAAAGCGTTCCCATGCGGACCTTGAATTCGCAGAACAGGTGTTCTGGTACCTGTGCCTTGACGAAAATGCGCCCCTTCTCCATATCCAGGATCGTCTTTTCCATTTTCTTCTCCAGGTCGAAATTCACTCCCCCCAGCGCGATCTCGGTGTTGGGATAGACCTTCACCATGCTGCCATTCGACCAGAGAAGCAGGGCGGCTGACTTGTCCTTGGCGGCAAGGCGGTCGCCGCGGTCGAGGACATCGCCCTCCTTCGCAGGCTTCCAGTCGTGGGCGCCGCTCCTGCGGATTTCGACGTTGCCGTCGATCTGGGTGATCCGCACGATCGACGCGTCGTCGGCCCAGCCGAGAGAGCTCCACACAACAAGAACAACAACTAGAAGATGTTTCAAGACTACCCTCCCTTCACTGGAAAAATCGGCTTTCAAAATCCGCATCCGTGGGCGGCGCGGACAGGAAGCATCCGCACAGGAACAGCGTGACAAAGTGAATCCGTTGCATGATCAGAACCCGAACTCCACGCCGAGAATGACTTCGAAGGCACGCTTGGGAATGTTGCCGTCAGCGCGGGCATACACCGCCCCCGGGCGGAAGTAGCCCAAGGAGAAGAAACCTTCGAGTTTCGGCAACAGGGGATAGGTGCCGTCGAAGTCGATCTCCCATCCCACGTCCTTGGTCCTGCGCGTGGAGGTGGCCGTGCCGCGGCTCCAGTCGAACACAGGACCGCGGCCCGCGAACACTTCCTCGGTGGTCCAGATGCGTGCGACCGCAGGCCTGAGCTTCAGGTCCTTGAGGGGCTCGAAGGGCCCGTCCAGGCGTACATAGGTGATGTTGGATAGGTTGCTATCCCACAGGAAGTAGCCTGCGCGCAGGTCCTCGCTGAAGATGTTGCCGAACTTATGCCGGTCGCGGCAGAGGAAAAGCGCGTTGAAGTTGCGCAGCGTGCCGGTGGAGGCGTCGGCCGTTCCGTTGCCCGAGCCGCGGCCGAACTCGAGCCCCATCGCCAGGTTCCTCAGGGAGCCGACCTTGCCGAAGTCGCGCGCGGCCTTGAGCAGCAACGCGTTGGCGCTGACCTTGCGGTCCTGGGTGTAGTCGCCCGAGAGCGAGACCGCTTCCGCGTCGAACTTCCATCTCTTCAGATCGGCAGAGGCGGCTACCCCGGCCCACAGCGGCTCGAAGCGGCCGTCGCGCGGCGCGGTGGCGGCGTTGAAATCCTTGTCCAGGTTCAGGTCCGCGTCACCGAGCCCGCCGCGGTCACCCGCCTTCAACAGGTAGGGCCGCAACCGCAAGGCCCGCGACGGGCGAATGTCGAGATCCAGGTAGTAGGCGTCCAGCTTGTTAGAAGCGCTGAAGAGGTCGTCGCGCGATCCGGCCGGCGGGCCCGATTCGCGGAACTTCGAGTAGTTGCGCCAGCCGCCGGCGACACCCATGTAGCCGGCGCTGAAGCTGGTCTGGCCCCAGGGCAGTTGACCCAGGGGGTACTGGAAACGCACCGCGTCCATCGGGCCCTCCAAGGTGAGCGCCCGCCCTACGTCCCAGTTCTGGCGGCCGATGCGCAGCATGAAGGGCCCTGTGTATTGGACGAAGAGTTCGCGCACCAGCGGGGCGCCGACGGTCTGGAACTGGCCCCAGCGCTCCAGCGTCCCCTCGCTGTCCTCCTTCCAGTCGAAGACGAAGTTGCCCTTGTCCAGCACGAGGCGGGTCAGGAAGACCTCATGGGAAGCGTCGATCTGGAGCTGGAAGCGGTGGTCGAAGTAGGTGGCGCTGTCGAACTCCCACTGTTGCAGCGGGTTCTCCAGGTTGAAGTTGTGGCGCGAATTGACGCGCGCCTTGTACTTGCCGGAGAAGTCGAAGTTGGTTTTCTGCCGGAGTGCTTCCTGCAGCTTGGCGGCCTCCGCGGAGAACTTGCGCATTTGGGTTTCGAGCGCCATGAGCCGCCGCCGGGCTTCCTCGTCGCGCCCCTCCTGCTTCTTGTCCACTTCCGGCTCGTCCCACTCGCCGCCGGCCGCGTCCTTGGCCGCGGCCGGCTTCTGCTGGACGGGAGACACCGCCGCGGGCCCCTGTTTCTGGGCAAGCTCCGCCCGAAGCCTTGCGATTTCCTCCTGGAATTGGGCGACCTGGGCCTCCAGCTCCTGCAGCCGCCGCAGGACTTCCCCGCCCGGCGTAGCGCGGTGCGGCTGAACCGCGGCCCCGGCTCTCTTTTCGGCGGGAGCGGCCTCCTGCGCCTGGACGACGGTTCCGCCGCCCAGGAGCACCCACCCCACGATCAGGGCGACCGCCGGAGTGCTCCGCCTGATGTAACTCGCTTGACGCACGATGCCTGTCCAATCCAGCCGAGATCCGCCCGAGGCCGGCTTCCCGGGTGCGGCTGCCGCCCGAGAGCCGCGCTGTGACCCGCGCTAATTGGCTCCCGCGGGCGCGCCGTAGAACGTCTTGATCTTGCTGTCGAGGCCGTGGCACTGGGCGCAGACCAGGCGTTTCAGCGTGGGCTTGTACGGATGGGGATCCGCCGGCCGGAGCGCCTCGACGCGGGTGTATTGCGCGCCCTCACCCGGACGCACAATCAGTTTCTTCCAAAAGCCCGCAGGAGCGAGCAGCGCATTGGGGTGATACACGTCGGCCATGACGAACCAGCCCTCTTGCTTGCGCTCCTTCTCTTCCGAGGGGGCGTGCATCTCGTGACAGGTGAGGCAGGCGCGGTTCTCGCCCTGGTAGGCGGTCTTCTTCGATTCCAGGTGCAGACGGTGCAGGTTGGGAACGTTCTTGCGTGCGGTCTTCACGTCCATGATGTACCCGTGGCAGGCGAGGCAGAGCGCGTTCTTGCCGGTGAAGTCCGGAACCTTGCCCTTCTGCTGGTTGGGAACTGCTTTCGGCGGCCAGTCGATGGGGGTCTGGGGTTCCAGCGCCGGCACGGCCGTCGAGGCGAGGGCCAGGCACGCAAAGATTACAACTAGGATTCGCATGTTGTCCTCCATTCGGAGCGAATTCCCTCGGTCAATGCCGGCACAAATGCCCGCTCGGCCTCCAGAAACTCGACGGTGAGGCGGGCGACTGCCCGGTACACGTCCGCCGTCGTCTCGGCGATCACCCTCTCGCAAAGGAGCCTGTGCCAGCGCAACAGGTGCTCGGTGAGAAAGCCGTGCTGGAAATCAAGGCACCTCTGCAGCCCGTCCGGATTGGGTTCCTTCCAGAACTGTTCCTCGATCTCGCAAAGGAACTTCATGAACTCCAGCTCGACGCCCATGTGGTCGGGCAGCTCCAGGCAGGCGCTGGTCATCTGGGCCGCGGCGTCTTGGTAATATCGCCGCACCTCCACCGTCACCCGACCGCCCACGCGCTTGTTCTCGTCAAGGTAGAACGACTCGTGGGGCACCACGCCGGAAGGCAGGACGAACAAACGCGTGTGTTCAGCCGTAAGCTCGTTGTTCGGACGATCCTCCAGGACAGCATCGCGGAAGGCGGCGGTCAGGTCCTTCGCCGCCGCGCCGAGGGAAGAGGCCCCCTCCTCGACAAGAGCGCCCGCTCGGATCATGGCCGTCAGGTCCTCCGACGGCGGCACCGAATAGAGCGCGGAGAGAACCGCGTAGGTCTTCGCCCGCCCCGCCGCGACGGCCTGCATTTCCTTATGACCAATCACCCCTATTTCCTCCCAGAAAGAAGCGCCTGGCGATCGCATCGCGACGATCGCCGCTGACGAGACAGGACGGGCAGAACTCCGATGCGTCGCCCAGGAAGGTCTCGTGGCAGGCTCGGCAGGTGCGCCGCGTCGCGGAAATGAGCGTGGCGCTCTGGCGTTCAAACAGAACCGAGAGGTCGACCGTTTCCCGAACGCGAACGGCCTTGTGAAAGCAAGCAACCTCACAAACGCGGCACCCGGTACACAGCGCGGGGTCAAAGTCGAGGGCAAATGTACCGTTCTCTCCACGGCGGCGGAGGGCACCCACGGGACAGAGGGTTTCGCAAACGTTGCAGCCCGCGCACCCGGGGGTGACTTCAAGGTGGGCGAAGGGTTTTCCCGCGGCGGGAACCACTGTCGGCTGCGCTTCGGCGCCGGGGAGACTCTGCAACACCTCCAGCAAGTGAGACCTCTTGGGATTCTCCGGATGGCGCTGCACGATGGCGCGGAACGCCTCGGCCGCCGTCTGCTCCGGCGCCGCATCCGGCATGGCCGCGGCAGCGGTCTTCGCCGTCCATTTGGCGAAGGCACGGAACATCGCGCGCCGCGAGCCGGGAGCACTGAGAGGAATGCGCGTCATCTCCCGCTTTCGCCTCGGCGCATCGGTCCGGACAATGCGGTCCGCGTCGAACCCCGCCGATTCGCAGAGGGCGCGCGCGAGGTTCAGGACCATCCCCCACTGAGGCGCGGCCCTCTCAAGCTGGCAGCCCGAGCAGTCAGGAGCGAGGAGTTCGACACGCTCCGCCCCGCATCGAATCGGCTCCAGGAGGACCGCTTCGGTGAGACGACTCAAGCAAGGCACGACGAAATCTGCCGGACCTTCCGCCCGCTCGCAGCCAATGCGGAATCCCGCCGGGGGCCGTACGCGCTCGCGCATGCGTTCTGCCAGCCGCCGGTCGCTCTCCGCAGGTTGGATCGCCCCGTTCGGGCAAGCCGAGGCGCAGGCGTCACACGCAATGCACGCGCCGGTGATTTCGACACCCTGCTCGACAAAGCGGACGGCCCGCGGCACCGGACATACGGCCGCGCACGCCGCGCATTGCGACTTCGTGCAGCGGAAACGCGAGCACAGCTCGTTCTCCACGCGCACCGGCGGCTCGCACTGGATCTCGACAATGTTGTCCATGTTCACGGCCGACACAACTCTCCGCTATCTGGGGATCGTGTACTGCACGCTCGGTTTCGTATCCGCTCCGGCGACGCTGATGCTGAAGCTGCGCGCGCGCTTCTCCCGCATGAGCACCGTGATCTCGTTGAGCTCCCCGAAGAACCTCACCTTGGCGGGGCATGTGTTGACACACGCGGGCAGCTGCCCTTTCTCGACGCGATGGACGCACAGCGTGCATTTCTCCATGATCTTCGCCTCCGCGTTGAACTGCGGCGCGCCGTAAGGGCAAGCCCAGGCGCAGTAGCGGCAGCCGATACACTTGTCCTTGTTGATGAGGACGATGCCGTCTTGCTTGCGCTTGGTAATCGCGCCCACCGGGCAGGCGGCCTGGCAGGCCGGCCGCCCGCAGTGCATGCAGGGCATCGGCACAAAGGTGACGCCGACGTTGGGCGCCTTCCGCGGATCGCGGAAATCACCCTCCTCGATCTCGATCACGCGGTTGTAATCCACGCCGATGGGCGTGTTGTTCTCCGCCTTGCAGGCCATCGTGCAGGCATTACAGCCGATGCAATGCTCGATGTCGACCCACAGCGTATATTGCTTCGGGCCCTGCTTGGCAAAGGACCGGTCGACGGCTTCGCGGGGAATGACGGGGCTGTATTCAGACATGATGTCCTCCTTAGACTTTTTCTACACGGAGCGGCGTCCCATAGCTCTGGGTGCCGCCCGCCACCGGGTCGATCAGGCAACGGTCCCCCAGGACGGGGTCTGCCATGTACAGCGGGTTGATGCTGTAGCCCGCGCCGATGCGCTTATCGTTGTATTGCGGCTTGCCGTTCGCGGCCCAGGCTCTCCCTCCGGCGCCCCAGCGCCCGTAGGACTGGCTCACCGAGAAGACGCCGGGCCGGATGCGGCTGGTGACGCGCACCTGCATCTTGTACCAGCCATCGCCCATGGAAACCTCCACGAACGGGATGTGCTTGCTCGAAGGCGATTTGACCTTGACCCAGTCGCCGGTCACCACGCCGAGTTTCTGCGCGTCGGCCGGATTCATCTCCGCGTAGTTCTGCGGCTTGATCGAGGCCAGCCACAGGTTGTTCATGGTGCGCGTCTGGGTGTGCCAGGCATCCTTGTGGGTATGGAGCTGGAACGGGTACTCCTTCCACAGGGCGGGATCCAGCGGCTGCTCCTTGCAGTCGATGATGAACCGGTATAGCGGCAGACCATCGTAGAACTTGCCCGTCATGCTGTTCTTGTTCGCCGCCACGTTTGCGGCGTAGGCCAGCAGGCCGCGCACCTGCCGGCCACCCGGGAAGCGCGTGTAGTCGCCCTCGTACTGCTTGCCCGGGTTCTCGAACTTGCCGCCGAGCTTGACCAGGCGGCTGTCCGGATCCAGCCCCGGCTCGCCCTTGAAGTCGCCGTTCTTGTAGAACTCGTTCCAGAACTGCCAGGAGTTGAACAGGTCGACACCTGGGCCGCCGCCATCCTTGCCGAAGCCCGGCAAGCCGCAACGCAGGGCAAGCTGGATGAGCGTATCGTCCGCCGTCTGCACGTCCGGATGGATGCCGCGGTAGTTCTTGGTCTTCGGATCGAGGGTGCCGATCACCGGCTGCCGCAGGGCCTGGACCCGCGTCTTGACAGGCGGGTAGGTCTTGAAGCCGCCGATGCGCTCGAGGTATTCGGTGTCCGGCAGGACGTAGTCGCACAGTTGGCTGGTTTCGCCCATGTAGGCGTCGATGCTGAAGGTGAGCGGCATGGCTCTCAGGTCGAGCAGTGCCTCGATGACCGGGGCGTTGAACGGCTGGGTATAGGCCGGGTCGTTGTAGTAGTTCAGGTAGGCCTTGATGCGATACGGATAACCCATCTTTGCGGCCGAGAAAAACTCGCTGGTCACGGTACGCACCGCCAGCGGGTACCACGGACGCGTGGAAACCGGCTTCTTGCCCTGATACTTGTCCTTGTGCCGATCCACCGAAACACCGCTCGGTTTGCGGCCGGGCCCTTTCACGTCGCCGGCGTATGCCTTGTGCCCGGGAATGTAGCCGCCCTTGCGGTCGATGTTGTCCACCATCATGTTGAGGATGCACAATGCCTGGCCATTATACCAGCCGTTCGACTGCTGAATGGGGCCGCGGAACATCTCGATCACCGGCCGCTTGGCGCTGGAAAACTCCTTCCCCAGATGCGCAATCGTGCCGGCAGGAATGTCGCATTCCCGCTCGCACTCTTCCAGCGATTTCTCCTGCGCGCGCTCACGCAGCAGGCGGAATACCGTCTTGTACTTCTCGCCCTTGATCTCGACCTCGGCATCGAGGTCGGCCGGCCCATCGACTTCGTGGAACAGCGTGGGCTTACCGCCCACCAGCACAACGTAGTCGGCCTGGCCCAGCCCCGCATCCCTGCCCGTGAGATACAGCTTGGGCTCCTTGGTCCTGACCAGGTAGGTCATGTCGGTCCAGTTACGACGGCCGGTCTTCTTCGCCGCCTGCTGGTTCGGCAGCGCGAGGAAGTCGGCCTTGTAGGCCTTGCTCTCGATCATCCAGCGGATCATCCCCACCAGGAAGTAAGCGTCGGTCGAAGGCTTGAGCGGGATCCACTCGCCCTTGCCGGACTGGAGCGTTTTTGCCGCGGCGGGGGAAAGCCACGGGTCCACCACGACGTGCTTGAACAGCTTGGCGTCAGGCCCGGTGCGTTTGGCAAACTTTTGCAGGTAACGCGCCCGGGTCTGCCCGGGGTAATCGGCGTGGGTGATGTTGGATCCCACGCTGATGAGGTACGTGCAGTACTCGTAATCGGCATAGGCGCCGATCTCGTAAGGCGGCACGTTCAGCGTGTGCTCTACGACGTTGTAGAAGGTTCCCGCGCAACGGTCGCAGTGATTGAGCATGTTCGGAACCCCCGCCGCGCCAGCGACGAAGCGCGGAGTCAGCGGCGACTGCTCGTTGCGCCCGTGCGCCCACACGAACTGGTTGCGCTTCGGGCCCCAGCCTTCGGGCGGCGCCTCGTCCATGTAGTCCGAATCTTCGGGACCGAGGGGTGCATCGTTGTTCAGAATTGACTTGAGGCCCTCGACGAATCGTTTCTCCTCGCCGGGCACGCCCTTGAAGAGCAGGCCGCCCTCGGTGATCTCTTTCAGCGCCTGGTCCCACGAGATGGTTTTCCATTTCCCGGACCCGCGTGGCCCGACTCGCTTGAGCGGATGTTTGAGGCGCGCCGGGCTGTAGAGCGCGTAGATGCCTGCCTGGCCTTTCGCGCAGAGCGTGCCGACGTCCTTGCCGCCAAGGCCGCCGTCGAGATCGCTTTCCTCGACGATGTCTCCCTTGGACACGTAATCGTAGGTGTTCGGGTGATAGGGGTTGCCGTCGATCTTGACCAGCTCGCCGTTCACGATGGTGCACTGAATGCCGCAACCGCTGTGGCACATCAGGCAGACGCTGCGCACGATCTTGGCGCCGTCGCCCACCATATCCGGCTTGGAACCGGACTTGCCCACTTGCGCGAGCCACTCTTGCGCGCTCACCGGCTGGATTTGCGAGAGTACCGCAATCGTCCCAGAAACCTTGAGGAAAGTCCGCCGCGTTAGGGAATTCTCAAGCAGCTTCATACGATGGCCCTCCTGAAAGATGCTCAACCGTCGACGCTCCGGTATCTCGAACTTCTTCAAACATCGCAAGACCAACATGCCTCAGCGGAGGCATGAACGACGTCGTCAAGATAATCAAGAATGCCTGTGGTTGCATGACTGGGAGCATTTCCGACTCAAGATCCTCCGCGGGTGCGGAAAGCCGGGGGGAATCAACCGATCGGGATTGAAGCGTCAAGCTCTCGACGGAGCTTCACTCATTGCAGAAGATAACCGCATATATTGTATCTAGAGTCTAGGATAATGTCAAATGTGCCTGCCGGGGCGGTCGGCAACAACTCCGACGGAACGCTTGTGCCCCCGGGAAGCCTTCCGAACCTCCGAGGAAAAGCCTTGCCTGACGACGGGTTACGGGACTTGCGCGCCTCGCGCAAACGGGCTAACATATACACCTTTGGAAACAGAGGTGCTCGATGCTTGCATCCTTGACAGGCCATTTCAAGGCCCGGTTCCTGACCGGCCTCTTCATCGTCATCCCGCTCGCCCTCACGATCGCGGCAATCGTCTCCTTCTTCAACGTGATCGACCGGCTCCTCGGAGATCCGCTCAAGGGAATCGTGGGCGAGGCGATCCCCGGCCTCGGTTTCCTCGTGAGTCTCGTGATCGTCTTCCTCGTAGGGATCGTGGCGGCGACGGTCGTGGGCAAGCGCCTGCTCGATTTCGGCGAGCGCCTCCTGCTCAAGATCCCGATCTTCAAGAACGTCTACACGGCCGTCAAGCAGTTGATCGACGCGTTCAATCCCGCAAACAAGACGGCTTTCAAGAAGTTCGTCATGGTGGAGTATCCCCGCTCGGGCGTTTACTCGTTCGGGTTCCTCACGGACCGGTCGACCATCCGGCGCCCGGACGGCTCCGTCGACCCCGTCTTGGCCGTCTTCATCCCCACGAACCACCTTTACATTGGCGAGATCGTCCTTTTCCGCACGTCCGAAGTCCTCGATCCCGGGATCTCGATCGAAGAGGGGATCCGCCTGGTCCTTTCCGGCGGCACGGCGACCCCTTCGGACCTGAATGCCCGGTCTCTGTTTCCGTCCGACCTGACGGCCTCGCCCAACGCGGCGCAGGCGGGCGCGATGGCCGGCGCCGGCACCCCCACGGGGAGGTAGAGCGATGCAGCGCATGGTGGCTGTCATCCTGGCCGCGGGCCAGGGAACGCGGATGAAGTCGCAGAAGCCCAAGGTCCTCCATCCGGTCGCCGGTCTTCCGATGATCCATTATCCCCTCAATCTCCTCGACAAGCTCGGCGTCGCCCGGACGATCATCGTCGTCGGGCACCAGAAAGAAGAGGTCCGCAAGGCTCTGGAAGGAAGGAAGGTCGAGATCGTCTCCCAGGCGGAGCAGCTCGGCACGGGCCACGCCGTCCTGCAGGTCAAGCCGATCCTGTCCAGGTCGCGGGGGACGATCCTCATTCTTTGCGGCGACACGCCCCTCCTCACGGCCGGGACGGTCGGCCAGCTCATCAAGACGCACAAGGGACAGAACGCCGACGTGACGCTCCTCACGACGACGGTCCCCGACCCGCGCGGATACGGCCGCATCGTGCGGGACGATGAAGGCAGGGTCACCCGGATCGTGGAGGAGCGGGACGCGTCGCCCGTCGAGCGCCAGATCCAGGAGATCAACACCGGCGTCTACTGCTTCGACGCGTCCTTCCTCTTCGAAGCGCTCGAGAAGGTGAAGAACGACAACGCCAAGAAGGAATACTACCTGACCGACGTGGTGAAGATCGCCGTCGACCAGCGCAAGGCCGTGGCCTCCGTCTTCGCGACGAACGCGGAAGAAACCGAAGGGATCAACAACCGGATCGATCTCGCGCGGGCGGAACGGGTCGTCCGCCGCCGGATCATCGAAACGCTGATGCTCGAGGGCGTCACGGTCATCGACCCGGACTCCACGTACATCGACGCGACGGTGACGATCGGACCGGACACGACGGTCTATCCCGGCGCGACGCTCGAAGGACGGACGACGATCGGGCGGAACTGCCTCATCGGACCGCACGTCCGGATCGCCGACTCGACGATCGCCGACGCCGCCGCCGTGCGCGACTCGACCGTCGTCGTCGGAAGCCAGGTCGGCCGCGGCGCGGTCGTCGGTCCGTTCGCCCATCTCCGCCCCGGCTCGGTCCTCATGGAGGACGTCCGCGTGGGAAACTACGTGGAGGTGAAAAAGACGACGCTCGGAGCCGGAACGAAGGCGAACCACCTCTCCTACCTGGGCGACGCCACGATCGGAAAGCGCGTCAACATCGGGGCCGGAACGATCACCTGCAACTACGACGGCCGGAAGAAGCACCCCACGACGATCGAGGACGAGGCCTTCATCGGCAGCGACACCCAGTTCATCGCCCCCGTCACCGTGGGCCGGGGGGCCCTCGTGGCCGCCGGGACGACCGTCACCGACGACGTTCCGCCGCGGGCCCTCGCGATCAGCCGGGTCCCGCAGATGAACCGGGAGGAGTACGTCAAGGCCCGGCGCGAGGGAAAGATCGCGTCCGGGAAGAAGCCGCCCGCCCGCCGCAAGCCGGTCGAGTTCGACGAAATCGCGGAGATGCCGCTCATCGGGAAGTTCGAGCGCTTCGCCGTCTCGTACGAGGAAGCCTTCTTCTCCAAGTTCAAGGAGCTCCTGGCGCGCGAGATCCCCGAGGCGCGGATGGAGCGCCTGGAGGAGTTCGTGGCGTTCGTCCGGCGGCTCTCTTCCGTCTACCAGGCCCTTTCGCTCCCGGACCTTCTCCGGCGGATTCTCGACGAGACGCGTTTCCTTCACTGGGTGCAGTCGGCCCCGACGAAGCGGTCCGGCGCCGAGACGGAAGCGTGGATGGACGAGGTCAAGTCCCTCCTCTCCCTGGCCGACCGGAGGCTGTAGGTCGGTTCGGAGTTGGGAGCTCGGAGTTGGGGAGGGACGGAAGGCCCTTTTTGACCATTGACCATTAACTATTGACCATTGACCAGCAATAGGAGACCAGCCCCTCAATGTGCGGAATCGTCGGATACATCGGACCTGACGACAGCGTTCCCATCCTCCTGGACGGCCTGAAGCGCCTGGAGTACCGCGGGTACGACTCGGCCGGACTCGCCGTCCTGAACGGAACGGGGCGGATCGAGCTGAGGCGAAGCACCGGAAAGCTCGCGAACCTGGAGAAGGTCGTCTCACAGGAGCCGCTCCAGGGCTCCACCGGAATCGGCCACACCCGCTGGGCGACGCACGGCCCCCCCTCGGAGGCGAACGCCCACCCGCACCGCGTGGGCGGCCTCGTCCTCGTCCACAACGGCATCATCGAGAACCACATGGAGCTCAAGAAGGAACTACTCGGCGAAGGCCGAACCTTCATGTCCGAGACCGACACCGAGGTCCTCTGCCACCTGATCGACCGCCAGTCGAAGCGCGGTCTCGCCCTGCCCGAGGCGGTCCGGGCGGCCCTGGCCGAGGTCCGGGGCACGTACGCCATCGGCGTCGTGTCCGAGAGCGAGCCCGGCCTCGTCGTTGGGGCCCGCAACGGATCCCCGCTCATCGTAGGCCTCGGGGACGGCGCGTCGTTCCTCGCGTCGGATGTCCCGGCTGTCCTTCCGTACACACGCGACGTGATCTTCCTCGACGACGGGGATGTGGCGGTCCTCTCGCGGAGCGGCGTCGAGATCACCGGCCTCCAAGGGGACCCCCGCCCGAAGACCGCGACCCGGATCGACTGGAACCCCGTGATGGCCGAGCGCGGCGGGTACAAGCACTTCATGCTCAAGGAGATCCACGAACAGCCCCGCTCGTTCTCCGACACGCTCCTCGGCCGCTATTCGCTCGAGCGCGGCGAGGTAGAGATCGAGGGTTTCATGCTCGACGAGAGCGCGGTCCGGGACCTCAAGCAGGTCGTCATCGTGGCGTGCGGGACGTCCTGGCACGCGGGCCTCATCGCGCGCTACTGGATCGAGGCGCTGGCCCGCCTTCCCGTGACGGTCGACATCGCTTCCGAGTTCCGCTACCGCGATCCCCTCATCCCCCCCGGCACTCTCTTCGTCGGGGTCACGCAGTCGGGCGAGACGGCCGATACGCTGGCCGCCCAGCGCGAAGCCAGGCGCCGCGGGGCGAGGACGGTCGCGATCTGCAACGTCGTCGGGAGCACGGCCACGCGGGAAGCCGACGCGGTCGTCTACACGCACGCCGGTCCGGAGATCGGCGTCGCCTCCACGAAAGCGTTCACCTCCCAACTCGCGGCCCTCTTTCTCCTCGCCGTCCGCCTCGGCCGGGGCCGCGGGACGCTGACGAACGACGCCGCCCGCTCCCTCCTCGAAGAACTCATCCGGATTCCCCACCGGATGGAGGAGGCCCTGGCCCGCTCGGGGGAGATCGCCGCCCTCGCGAGGCGGCTGGCGGTGTCGCGGGACTTCCTCTACCTGGGCCGGGGAATCAACTTCCCCGTGGCGCTCGAAGGGGCGCTCAAGCTCAAAGAGATCTCGTACATCCACGCGGAAGGGTATCCGGCCGGAGAGCTCAAGCACGGACCGATCGCCCTCATCGACGAGCAGGTCCCCGTCGTGGTCCTCGCGCCTCATGACGCCGTCTACGAGAAGGTCCTCTCGAACCTCGAGGAAGTGCGGGCCCGCGGAGGGCGAATCATCGCCGTGACCGACCGCGCGGACGAATCGGTCCGCGCGAGGGCCGAAGCGGTCCTCGACGTTCCCGCGACCCATCCGCTCCTCACGCCGATCCTCTTCGCCCTTCCGCTCCAGCTTCTCGCCTATCACATCGCGGACCTGAAGGGATGCGACGTCGACCAGCCGAGAAACCTTGCCAAGAGCGTGACGGTGGAGTAAATTCGGCAGGGCATGGCGACCGATTTCCTCGAACACCTCAACCCGCCCCAGCGTCAGGCCGTCCTCCACGAAGCCGGACCCCTCCTGATCCTGGCCGGGGCCGGCAGCGGCAAGACGCGGACGATCACGCACCGGATCGCCCATCTCGTCCGGGCGCGCGGCGTTCCGCCCGGCCGCGTCCTCGCCGTCACGTTCACGAACAAGGCGGCGGGAGAGATGCGCGAGCGCATCGGGCGCCTTCTGGGGCAGACCGTGGACGGCCTCTGGGTCTCCACGTTCCATTCGGCCTGCGTCCGGATCCTCCGGCGCGAGGCGGCCGCGGCGGGGATCAAGCCGGCGTTCACGATCATCGACGAGCAGGACCGCTCCTCTCTCATCAAGGCGTGCGTCCGCGAACTCAACATCAACGAGTCGCTCTACCCGCCCCGGGCCATCGGCCCCCGGATCTCCGACTGGAAGAACCGCCTGATCGGGCCCGGACAGCTCGCGAGCACGCAGTCGTTCGGCCTGGACGCGAAGGCGGCCCGCGTCTACGAGATGTACCAGCGGCACCTCTCGAACATCCAGGCCCTCGACTTCGACGACCTGCTCATGACGGCCGTCCGGCTGTTCGAGTCGCATCCCGACGTTCTCGCGCGCTGGCAGGACCGTTTCCGCTACATCCTGGTCGACGAGTACCAGGACACGAACCACGCGCAGTACAGGCTCGTCCGCGCGCTCGCGGCCGCCCACCGGAACCTCTGCGTCGTGGGAGACGACGACCAGTCGATCTACCGGTTCCGCGGGGCGGACCTTTCCAATATTCTCTCCTTCGAGCGCGACTATCCCGAGGCGGTCGTCGTCACGCTCGACCAGAACTACCGCTCCACTCAGCAGATCCTGGACGCCGCCACGGCCGTCGTCCGGAACAACACGGCGCGGAAACCCAAGTCGCTCTGGACGGCCCGGAGCCGCGGTGAGCGGATCGCCTGCGTCGCCGCCCCGGACGAACGGATGGAGGCCCTCTTCGTGGCCCGATCGGTCCAGCGCCACGTGGAAGACGGCGGGACGACTTCCGACTGCGTCGTCCTCTACCGGACGAACGCCCAGTCGCGCATCTTCGAAGAGACGTTCCGCAACGCCGGCCTTCCGTACCGGATCGTCGGCGGGCTCCGCTTCTACGACCGGAAAGAGATCAAGGACGTGATCGCCTACCTCCGGCTGATCGCCAATCCCGACGACGACCTCGCGCTCAAGCGCGTGATCAACGTTCCGGCCCGGGGGATCGGGCCGGCCACGCTGGCCCGGCTGGAGGCGGCCCACGGGGGATCGCTCGGCCGCGCCCTGGGCGATCCGTCCTGCGTCTCGTCCCTCTCCCCCGCCCCGCGCGGCAAGATCGAGGGGTTCGCGGGCCTTCTCGCTTCGCTCCGAAAAGGGGCCGAGACCCTGCCTCCCTCCGAGATCCTCCGCCGCGTTCTGGAGGGGACCGGCTACCTGAAGGAGCTCGAGTCCGACAAGAGCCTCGAGACGCAGATGCGCGTCGAGAACCTGAAGGAGCTCGTGACCGCCGTCATGGAGTACGAGGCGGAGACGCCCGAGCCCTCACTCACGGGGTTCCTCGACCAGGTCGCCCTGATTACGGACCTCGAACAGGCCGGGACGGACGGAAGGGCGGTAACGCTCATGACGATGCACAACGCGAAGGGGCTCGAGTTCCCGGTTGTCTTCGTCACGGGGATGGAAGAGGGAATCTTTCCGCACGCCCGCTCCTCCGACTCGCCCCACGACCTCGAGGAAGAGCGGCGCCTCTGCTACGTCGCCATCACGCGGGCGATGGAAAAGCTCCATCTCTCCCACGCCGAGAGCCGGCACATCTACGGCTCCACGCAGTGGAACCTCCCTTCGCGCTTCCTGGACGAGATCCCGGAGGACCTGCTGGAACGGACGTCCCTCCACCCGCCCGCGAACCGCGGGGAACGGGACCGCGCCCCCTTCGTCGCGCTTGCGGAATCGGACGCCGACCCCTTCCCGGTCGGGAGATCAGTGTCCCATCCGACCTTCGGTCGGGGAATCATCCGATCGTTCGAGGGAGAGGGCGAGGACCGCAAGGTGACGATCGCCTTCTCCCGCGTCGGAACCAAGAAGCTCTCCCTCAAGTACGCCCCCCTGGAGCCGGCCTGATGAAGATCTCGCGGAAAGAGGTCGATCACGTCTCCCGCCTGGCCCGCCTCTCCCTCACGGAGGACGAGGCGGGGAAGATGACCGACCAGCTCGACAAGATCCTGGAGTACGTCGAGAAGCTCTCGGAGCTGGACACCAAGGACGTCCAGCCGACGTCCCACGTCATCCCCATGTCGAACGTCTGGCGGGAGGACGCCGCGAGGCCTTCCCTTCCGAGGGAGGAGGCGCTCGCCAACGCCCCCGACACCGACGGGGAGTTCTTCCGGGTGCCGAAGATCATCGAGTAGGCCGCCATCCACCTCGGAGGGCGCAGGGGACCCGGAGATATCCTTGTTTCTCGGCGGCCTCGGCGATCTCCGCGGTCAGAAGAAGAGGAAACAAATGTACCGAATCATGCTGAGGTCCAAGATCCACCGGGCGACGGTCACGGACGCCGACTTGAACTACGAGGGGAGCATCACCGTGGACCGGTTGCTCATGGACGCCGCCGGGATCCTGCCATACGAGCAGGTGATGATCTCGAACCTGAACAACGGCGAGCGGTTCGAAACGTACGTCATCCCCGGGCGAAAAGGATCGGGGCAAATGTGTCTCAACGGCCCGACCGCCCGCAAGGGGCAGAAAGGGGACCGGATCGTGATCTTCTGCTACGAGCTCTACCCTGAGGAAGAGCACAAGAAGTTCAAACCCACGATCATCGTCGTGGACGAGAAGAACCGGATCGCCCGCCGCGGCCGGCTGTAGCGCTCCTTTCAAGACTTGAGGAATTCCTGTTGTCCCTGACGGAAAAAACCGCTCACGAACTCTCGGATCTTCTTCGAAAGAAGGAGGTCAAGGCCGTGGAGGTCCTGGACGCGGCGCTCTCGCGCATCCGCGCGGTCGATCCCGGCATCCGGGCTTTCCTCACGCTCATGGAAGAGACAGCCCGGAAGCAGGCGGCCGCGGCCGACGCGCGGATCGCGCGCGGTCTGGCCGGCCCTCTCGCGGGAATCCCGGTCGCCCTCAAGGACAACCTCTGCACGCGGGGGACGCGGACGACCTGCGCCTCGAAGATCCTCGGGAACTTCGTGCCTCCGTACGACGCCACGGTCGTATCCGCTCTCGACAAGGCCGGCGCCGTCTTCGTCGGGAAGACGAACCTGGACGAGTTCGCCATGGGCTCGTCCACGGAGAACTCCGCCTTCCAGGTTACGCGGAACCCGTGGAACACGGGTCGGATCCCCGGTGGATCGTCCGGCGGCTCGGCCGCCGCCGTCTCAGCCGACATGTGCGCCGTTGCGCTCGGAAGCGACACGGGCGGCTCTATCCGCCAGCCGGCCGCCTGTTGCGGGATCGTCGGACTCAAGCCGACTTACGGCCGCGTTTCGCGCTACGGTCTCGTCGCGTTCGCCTCCTCGCTTGACCAGATCGGGCCGCTGGCGAAGGACGTACGCGACGCGGCCCTTGTCCTGGACGCGATCGCGGGGAAAGACCCGGCCGATTCCACCTCCGCCGACGTCCCGGTCCCGAGCCACGCCGCGGCGCTGACGGGAGACGTCCGGGGCCTCCGGATAGGGATCCCTAAGGAGTATTTCACCTCCGGGATGGACCCGGAGGTGGAGAAGGCCGTCCTGGGCGGCGTGGACGTCCTTCGACGTCTCGGCGCGGACGTTCGCGAGGTGTCTCTGCCGCACACGCCGTACGCCGTCGCCGTCTACTACATTCTCGCCACGTCCGAGGCCTCGTCCAACCTCGCGCGGTACGACGGCGTCAAGTACGCCCATCGGACGAGCCGCCCCTCCGATCTCCTGGAAATGTACATGGAGAGCCGGTCGGAGGGGTTCGGGGCGGAGGTGAAGAGGCGGATCATGCTCGGCACGTACGCCCTCTCCGCGGGCTATTACGAGGCCTACTACCGGAAGGGCCAGCAGGTCCGGACGCTCATCAAGCAGGACTTCGACCGGGCGTTCGAGACCGTGGACGTGATCGTAACGCCCACGGCCCCGACGCCCGCGTTCAAGATCGGCGAGAAGACGGCCGATCCCCTCCAGATGTACCTCTCCGACATCTTTACGATCTCCGTGAACCTGGCGGGGATCCCGGGACTCTCGCTCCCTTGCGGATTCTCTTCGGGGAACCTCCCGATCGGCCTTCAGTTCCTGGCCAGGGCGTTCGACGAGCCGACGCTCCTTCGCGCGGCCCACGCCTACGAGCAGGCGGGCGGCTGGCACAAGAGGAAGCCTCCAGCCGCCGGGGAAGGATCCGCGGCATGAACGCCGGGGCAAAGTACGAGGCCGTCATCGGTCTCGAGGTTCACGCCCAGCTCCTGACGGAATCGAAGAACTTCTGCGCCTGCGCCAACCGATTCGGCGCCCCGCCGAACACGCAGACCTGTCCCGTCTGTTTGGGCCTTCCGGGCGCCCTCCCCGTGTTGAACCGGAAGGCCGTCGAATACATCGCCAAGACGGGTCTCGCGTTCCACTCGAAGATCGCGCCCGAGAGCCGGTTCGCCCGAAAAAACTATTTCTACCCGGACCTTCCCAAGGGGTACCAGATCTCGCAATACGAGTCGCCCGTCTGCGAGGGAGGGCGCGTCGAGATCGTCGTGGACGGAGACGTGCGGACGGTCACCCTGCATCGGATTCATCTCGAAGAGGACGCCGGGAAGAACATCCACGAGGGGAGCGCCGACACGTCGCGCGTGGACCTGAACCGCTCCGGCGTCCCCCTCATGGAGATCGTGAGCGAGCCGGAGATACGGACCCCCGAGGAAGCCGTGGCGTACCTGAAGAAGATCCGGAGCACGCTCCGCTGTCTGAACGTCTGCGACGGGAACATGGAAGAAGGGTCTCTCCGGTGCGACGCGAACGTCTCCATCCGCCCCGCTGGGTCGGACGCTCTTGGCACGAAGGCGGAGATCAAGAATGTGAACTCGTTCCGGTTCGTCAAGCAGGCGATCGCTTATGAGATCGAGCGGCAGATCGCCGTCGTCGAGGGAGGGGGGCGGGTCGTCCAGGAGACGCGCCTCTTCGACTCCGCCAGGGGCGTCACTGTCTCGATGCGGAGCAAGGAGGAAGCCCACGACTACCGCTACTTCCCCGAGCCGGACCTCGTCCCGCTCGTCCTCGAACGGGCGCAGGTCGAGGCGTGGGCGCGGGAGCTCCCCGAGCTTCCGGACGCGACGCGCGAGAGGTTCGCGCGCGAGTACGGCCTATCGGAGTACGACGCCGCCTTCCTCTCGGAGGAACGCGCCGCGGCGGACTATTTCGAGGAGACCGTCCGGCTCTCCGGCCAGCCGAAGACCGCGGCGAACTGGATCATGGGCGACCTGACACGCTTCCTCAACGAGGCCGGAGGAGAGATCGCCGCCTCGCCCGTAACGCCGGAGCGGCTGGCGGAAATGCTCAAGCTGATCGCGGACGGGACGATCAGCGGGAAGATCGCGAAGACGATCTTCGAAGAGATGTTCAAGTCCGGGAAGGACGCCGCCATCGTCGTGAAGGAGAAGGGCCTCGTCCAGGTCTCGGACGCGGGCGAGATCGAGCGGGTGATCGAGCAGGTCATGGCGGACAATCCGAACGAGCTCGCCGCCTACCGCGGCGGGAAGGAGAAGCTCTTCGGCTTCTTCGTCGGCCAGGTGATGAAGAAGAGCGGCGGCAAAGCCAACCCTGCCAAGGTCAACGAGATCCTCAAGGCGAAGCTCCAGCCCCCGACAGATTCGCAATAATCCGGCCTTTTTTCAGAACTACCGGGGGCGGTCGGGGGGACGTGGCTGCCCTAGCCTTTCTTCCGTCCCCGTCCAGGCCGCGGAAACATTGCCATGGCATCTTCCCCGAGCATGCTCAACGGCATCACGTTGACTCGCTCGGCCAAAGCATAGCGCACTCTTCCGGGATAAAGCACAACGATCTGCTCCAGCTTAAGGTCCTCAAGCGCAATGCGCATAGAGGGCGTCAACACCGGCGCATCCATACGTTTGATTTCCACCCCCAGCCTCCGGCCATCCTTGAAGATCAGCAGGTCCAGCTCGGCGCCCTGATGCGTCGCCCAGAAGTACGCTTCATCCGGCTGTGCCACCTTGAGCGCCTCCTCCATGGCGTAACCCTCCCACGATGCGCCGCATTTCGGATGCGCGAGCAAATCCCTCTCGGCACCGATACCCAAGAGACGATGCAGCAACCCGCTGTCGCGCAGGTAAATCTTGGGCGCTTTCACTTGGCGCTTCTTCAAATTCTCGTGCCAGGGCTTGAGTTGCCGCACCATGAAGAGGCCGGTCAGCAAGTCCAGGTAGCGCCTCACCGTCGGTTCGCTGACTCCCAGTGAGCGTGCCGGTTCCGCCGCGTTCCAAATGTTGCCATGATAATGCGCCAGCATCGTCCAGAATCGGAGCAGTGCCGGTGCCGGGACGCCGATGCCGAGCTGCGGCAGATCCCGCTCCAGGAACGTGTGAATAAACTGCTGCCGCCATGCGCCGCTCTCGGCGTTTGAACGGGCGAGAAAAGATCGCGGAAACGTGCCGCGCAGCCAATGCCGATTAAGCGCCGGCACGCCAACCTCAGCCAGACTGAACCCGGACAGCGGTATTGTCTCAAGCCGACCCGCCAGGGACTCCGACGATTGGCGCATGAGCTCCGGCGACGCGCTGCCCAAGATGAGAAAGCGGGCCGGCAGCGGCTTGCGATCCGCCAATACACGCAACATCGGGAACAAATCGGGCCTTCGTTGCACCTCGTCGATCACCACCACCCGGCGCAACCCTGCGAGAGCCGTCATTGGCTCGGCAAGGCGAACAAGGCTGACCGGGTCTTCAAGATCGAAATAATTGACGGCGGTCGGCGCGACAATCTGGCGCGCCAGGGTTGTCTTCCCACATTGACGCGGCCCCACCAGCGCAACCACACGGCTGCGGCGCAACGCTCTACGGATGGTGTTGAGAAGCCGAGAACGTTCGATCATGCCCGGACCATACCATGAAATGGGAAAATATACTATCCGATTTTCATGGTACCAACAATGACCGCCGCCGATCCCCCCACCCTCCGGCAACGAAACAGCATTGCGCCAGCGCCTGGTTGGCTAATTGAAACCGCATTGTTCGGGGCGATCCGGGGGACCCGGCGGGAGTTGCGCGCTGGCAGACTGGACAAGTGCATGGCTCGGCAATCTCCCGGTGCCCGTTCCGAGCACGAGGCCGGGAACCGGGTGGTGCACGGAGGAGAGGAATGGAAGCGGCATTGTTTTGCGCATGTTAATTTGTGCATCGGATCTCGGGCCCTCACCCCGCCATTCCCTTCACGAACTCGAGATAGGCTGCGTAGGCGGGGGCGGAGGGGTCGAGGCGGACGCCCATGCCGCTCTTCATCGATTCGGCGAGCTGGGGGGCGGTCTTGCGGGCCCACATGATCGCGCCGGCCAGCTCCAGCACCCGGCCGTCGGGGAGCGTCAATCGAACCTGGACCCTGGTCCCGGAAGGAAAAGCCGCCATCGTCCGGAGGAACAATCCGGTCGGGGAGATGTTGCTCGTAAAGGCTTCATGGTCGTACGCGGTCTTCCCGTACTGGACGGGGAGGCGCCGGATCTGCCGATTCTTGTTTCGCTTCTCCACCGCACCCCATCTCGGCGCTCCCGGGACCGACGAGCCGGCCGCCGCGACAAGCCTGGATTAAGAGAACGCTAAGAGCCGATCCGCCGGACGTTGGAGGCTTGCAAGCCCTTCGCCCCTTCCTGGACATCGAACTCGACCTCTTCCCCTTCCTTGAGCGTCCGGAAGCCGTCCCCCTGGATCGCGGAGAAATGGACGAAGACATCCGACCCGTTGTCCTGCGAGATGAACCCGAACCCTTTCTTGTCGTTGAACCACTTGACCCGTCCTCTTGCCACGATGATCCTCCTCCTGCTCCGAAACTCCCAAAAGCCGGGGCGAACACCGGCCCTTTGCAGCTCAGACCAAGAATCGGGGGCGAAAAAAACCGCGGAGACCCAACGGCCTCAGCGGTTCGTATGCCGAACGCCCCCGTCCATCTTCGCGCAAGTGTTAGCATAAACGTCCAAACCGAGTCAACCGGCGTTTGTGCCGACGTTTTCGCGTTCTCGCCGCTTGATCGTCATCCCTTCCGGCCGATATAATTGCAGGAGACGCGCCCGACACGTCCTCTCAAAGGAGATCGCATGAAGGTTCAAATCGTCCGCGGTTCTTACGAAACGGCCCGGGGAGATCTGTTGGCCGTCGCCCTTCCCGAAAACCGCCTCTCCGCGCCGCTTCGGAAGCTGGATCGCCGACTGGGGCGACTCCTCTCCGCCGCGATTCGCCGGAAGGAGATCGCCGGAAAACCCGGCGACACGCTCTACCTCTCCGCTCCCGATCTCCCCGTCAAACACGTTCTCTTTGTTGGGATCGGCAAGCCGGAAGACCTGACGCTCGACCGCGTCCGCCAGGCCGCGGGACGGGCCGCCCGCGCAGCGCGCGACCGCGGGCTGACCCGCGTCTCGACGGATATCGCCGATCTGAAGGTCAAGGAGACCTCCCCCGCCGAGATCGTCCAGGCCGTAGCCGAGGGATTTCATCTTTCCACGTACAGATTCGAAAAATACAAATCCAAATCGAAGAACGGAAAACCGCCCCTCGATCTGGTCACGCTTCTTTTCTCGAAGACGCCCCCCCGCGGATTGGCCGGCGCCGCCGAGCGCGGCCGGACGATCTCGCGGGCCGTCCTCTGGGCCCGAGACCTCATCAGCCACCCGTCGTCCGACATGACGCCGAGAGACATGGCGGCCCAGGCCCGCTCGATGGCTCGCCGTCGGGGGAAGGTCGCCGTCCGAGTCCTCGGACGCGATGCCCTGCGGCGGCTGAAAATGGGGGGAATCCTGGGCGTCGGCCGCGGAAGCGATGAGCCGCCCTGCCTGATCGTGGCGGAGTACCGCGGGCGCAAGGGAAAGCCCGTGGCCCTCGTCGGGAAAACGGTCACGTTCGACACTGGAGGAATCTCGATCAAACCCTCGGCCGGCATGGACCAGATGAAGGACGACATGTCGGGCGGGGCGGCCGTCCTCGCGACGATCCAGGCCGCGGCCGACCTGCGCCTGCCGGTCCGCCTGATCGGAATCCTGCCCGCCGTCGAGAACATGCCGTCGGGCAAGGCGTACAAACCAGGGGACGTCCTCAAGACGATGAGCGGAAGGACGATCGAGGTCTTGAACACGGACGCGGAAGGCCGCCTCATCCTGGCCGACGCCCTCCACTACGCCGCGACGCTCAAGCCGGATTTGATCGTCGACGTCGCCACGCTCACGGGCGCCTGCTCGGTCGCCGTGGGGAACAGGGCGATCGCCATGATGGGGACGAGCCGGGAAGCCATGGATGCCCTGAAGGAGGCCGGCGACCGGACGGGCGAGAGGGTCTGGGAGCTTCCCCTCTGGGAAGAGTACGAGGATCTGATCAAGAGCGACATCGCCGACTGCAAGAACATCGGCGACCGCTCGGCGGGGACGATCGTGGGGGGGATCTTCCTCAAGCCGTTCGCCGGGAAGGTCCCCTGGGTCCACCTCGACATCGCGAGCACGGCCTGGACGGAGAAGGACCTCCCGTACATTCCGAAGGGAAGCGCGGGAATCGCCGTCCGGCTCCTGCTGAGCTTTCTTGAGAAGAGGCTCGGCCGGCGGTGACGTTGCGCCGCGGCGTGTCCGTGTGCTAGTTTGGCCGTATCTGGCTGAGGAGGAAGTCGATCAATGCCCACGTACGAGTACAAGTGCGACGCTTGCGGCGGCCGGTTCGAGGTGGTCCAGAGGATCACGGAGGACCCTCTGACGGAATGCCGCTCCTGCAAGGGGGCAGTCCGGCGCGTGATCGGCCCGGCCGCCTTCGTGTTGAAGGGAGGCGGGTGGTACTCGACCGACTACCCGTCCGAGTCCCGAAAGAAGGCCGCGGAATCGGAAAAGCCGGCCGTAGCCGCGGACAAGAAGGCGGACTCGGCTTCTTCGGAAAGTCCGAAGCCGTCCGAGCCGGCCAAGGCCTGATCGGCATGGCGGTCTGGCGTCGTCCCGGAACGCGAACCCAACCTTAGACGCACCCATCCATGTCGATCCGCCCCAGCGCCGGATACTCCATCACCATCCGTCTCGAAATCAAGAACGAGGTCGGGATGCTGGGGCGGGTGACGTCGGCGATCGGCGGCGCCGGCGGCGACATCGGCGCGGTCGACATCGTGAGCGTCGCCCCCGAGCGCGTCACGCGGGACTTCACGATCAAGGCGCGGGACGAACACCACGGGGAAGCCGTCGTCGAAGCCCTCAAGGCCGTGGACGGCGTCCACGTTGCCTCAGTTTCCGACCGGACGTTCCTTCTGCACATGGGCGGGAAGATCGAGATCGTCGGCCGGGTCCCGGTCAAGACCCGGGACGATCTCTCCATGGTCTACACGCCCGGCGTGGCGCGCGTCTCCCGCGCCATCGCGGAGCATCCCGAGCAAGTCCATACGCTGACGATCAAGAGGAACACGGTGGGAATCGTGACGGACGGATCGGCCGTCCTGGGACTCGGAAACATCGGACCGGCCGCCGCCCTCCCCGTCATGGAAGGGAAAGCGCTTCTCTTCAAGGCCCTGGCCGGGCTTAATGCCTTTCCCATCTGCCTCGACACGCAAGACCCCGACGAGATCGTTCGAACGGTCCGTCTCATCGCGCCGGTCTTCGGCGGGATCAATCTCGAGGATATCTCCGCGCCCCGCTGTTTCAAGGTCGAGGAGGGACTGATCGACCTCGGCATTCCCGTCATGCACGACGACCAGCACGGGACGGCCGTCGTCGTCCGCGCCGGCCTCCTCAACGCGGCCGCCGTCGTGGGAAAGCGCTTCGAGGACCTCCGGGTGGCCGTGTGCGGAGCGGGCGCGGCCGGATCGGCCATCGCCCGGCTCCTTCTCTGCCGGGACGCTCAGGGCCAGGACGCTCCTGGCCAAGACGCTCCTGGGAAGACCTGCCGACCCGTCCGCGATCTGATCGTCTGCGACCGGGGAGGAATCATTCATCCGGCTCGCCCCGACCTGGGTCCGGCCAAGACGGACCTCGCTTCATGGACCAACCGGGAAGGGCGGCGGGGAAGCCTGGCGGACGCGATGAAGGACGCGGACGCGTTCATCGGCGTTTCGGCGGGAGGAATCGTGAGCGGCGGAATGGTGAGGTCAATGGCCGGCCGGCCGATCGTCTTCGCCCTCGCCAATCCCGATCCGGAGATCATGCCCGACGAGGCCGAAGCGGCCGGCGCCGCCGTGACGGCAACGGGGCGGAGCGATTTTCCCAATCAGGTAAACAACGCCCTGGCCTTTCCCGGATTGTTCAAGGGAGCGCTCGACGCCCGGGCGAGACGCTTCACGCCGGGAATGTTCCTCGCGGCCTCCGAGGCGATCGCCTCGATGATCCGGCCCGACGAACGACTGCCGGACCACATCATCCCGTCGATCTTCGACCGGCGCGTGACCCGGGCCGTCTGCCGGGCCGTCGCGCACGCCGCCCAAGCCGACGGCGTCGCCGCCCGGCGGCACCGGGATGCCGCCACCCGGACCGGACAGCCCCATATCGCCCTTTGGGAACCGGACGCCTTAAGCCGAGAGCTGTAATCCTTCGGGGGCTTTTCTTGACGCCGGGCCGGCCGCGCTTCAAGGGGCCGGGCGGGCATCAGGCCGCAGGCTGATTTGGGGAATCCGACTGAACGGCGAACGCGCTTCTCCCCGGATGCGCCGGATGCGCCGGATGCGATTGAACCGTGCCATCCTGCAGCCCCGATTGATAGGGAGATTCTCCCAGCAGACGGGAGACAGTCGTGAACCGGTACCCCTCCCGCGCCAACCCATCCAGGACCGCCGACAGGGCCTCGATCGTGGCGGTTCGATCCCGGCCCATTTCCATGTCGCACCCGTCGTGGAGGGCGATGATCCTTCCTTGCCGCACCTTGCGGAGAATCCGCCGAACGACCGGGCCTGAATCGCCGGCGTGCGAGTCGAACCCGCGGGCCTGCCAGCCGATGGCCGTGAGACCGGACCGTTTCAGTTGCCGAAACAGAAACGGATTCTTGAACCCGATGGGCTGTCTATAGAGCCGGGGCCGAAGGCCGGCGATTCTCAGGATCGTCTCCTGGCAGTTCTCGATCTCGTCGCGCGTCTTCCGGGACAGCGCCAGCGCCATGAGCCAGGAATGGCTCTGCGTGTGGTTTCCCACCTCGTGTCCCCGCCGTACGATTTCACGCACGATGTCAGGATAGGCCTTCGCGTGGCGTCCGATGACGAAGAACGTCCCTCGCGCCTCGCGCGCTTCCAGGATGTCCATAACCTGGCGTGTCGCCGTGGGATGAGGACCGTCATCAAACGTGAGCGCCACGACCCGGCCCGCGCCGGACCGTCCGCGGAATATGGGGCCGAAGAGCTGACTCTGAGGAATAAGGCCCCCGTAGAGGGAATGGGCCGCGTACACCGCGAGGACCGCCGCAAGCACCCACTCGATCCCGGGCACGATCCCGAGCAAGAAAACGTCCTCGCTCGGCACAAAGGGAATGACCCATTCCAGCTCTTCCATCAGTCGTTCCGCCCTTTCGCCACCGCTCAGCTTCCCCCCACCACCGTTCGGATTTGCTCCTCGGCGATCCGTCCCTCGCGCTCGACTCTCACGACCCCCGACTCCACGGAAACGACCGTCGATTCCTTCCCGCCCGGCGTCCGGCCCGCGTCAAGGAGAAGATCGATCCTGTCTCCGAGCTGGGCGGCGACTTCGTCCGCCGTGTCGATCGGCCCCCTCCCGGAGACGTTGGCCGAGGTCGCCGTGATCGCCCCTCCCGCGGCCCGGGCGAGATCCCGCGCGAGCGGAAGGCCCGGACAACGAATTCCGATTCTCCCCGTGCCCGCGTGCAGGAGAGACGGGAAGGCCGGAACGGCTTTCAGGATCAGCGTCAGCGGGCCCGGCCAGAACGCTTCGATCAGGCGCCGCGCGGATTCGGGCGGATCGACGGCGAAGCGGCCGACCTCGCTCGGATCGGCGATCAGTATCAGCACCGGCTTCTCCAGGGCCCTCCGCTTGGCAACGAATATCCGGGCTATTGCCCGCTCGTTCATCGGATCGGCGCCGAGCCCGTAATATGTATCGGTGGGGAAGGCGATCAGACCCCCGGTTCGGACGACTTCCGCCGCGCGGGCGACGGCCTGCGCCTCCGTTCCCGGTTCGATCCGGACCCGCTCCACGCGCCGCCTCCTCAGCGCCCGGGGCCGGCCGCCCTCTCCCGAATCTTCTTCAGGCGGGCCGCCCGCTGGGCGACTTCTGTCTCCTGGCCGGCCTTGAACTTGGCGAGACGCGCCCGGAGCTCCGGGTCTCCCTCGGCGAGGATCTGGACCGCCAGGATACCGGCATTCTTCGCCCCCGCTTTGCCGATGGCCATCGTCGCCACGGGAACCCCGCCGGGCATCTGGACGATCGACAGAAGGGCGTCAAGGCCCGCGAGCGATGAGGAGTCGATCGGCACGCCGATGACGGGAAGGGGCGTCTCGGCGGCGACGACGCCGGGCAGGTGGGCCGCCGCCCCCGCGCCGACGATAAAGACGCGGACTCCGGCGCGGACCGCCTGGGAAACGATCGTTCGCGTCCGGGCCGGCGACCGGTGCGCGGACGTGACCGTCATCTCGTACGGAACGCCGAACGTGTCGAGGATCCTGGCCGCCTCTTCCATCACGGGAGCGTCCGAGTCGCTCCCCATCACGATCCCGACCCGCGGCCGCGGCTTTTTCATCTCGCCTCCCCCTGCGACAAGAGTCCGATGTCGCGCCGGTAGTGCATGCCATCATAGCGGATTTCGGCCATCGCCCCATAGGCCCGTCGCCGGGCTTCCGCAAGGTCCCTTCCGAGGGACGTCACGCCCAGGACGCGGCCGCCGCTCGTGACGATCCTGCCGCCGGCGAGCCTCGTCCCCCCGTGGAACACGACGGTCTGGGGCCAGCGTGCCGCCTCGTCCAGTCCTTCGATCGCCTGGCCCGTCTCGGGCCGGGCCGGGTACCCTTTCGCCGCGGCCACGACGCAGACGGCCGTGTCGCTCTTCCATTCGGCTTTCGCGCGCGAAAGATTCCCATCCACCGCCGCCTCCATGAGATCGACCAGGTCGGATTCGAGCCGCATCAGGACGGGCTGAGTCTCCGGATCGCCGAACCGCGCGTTGAACTCGAGGACCCGGGGGCCGTCCGCCGTCAGCATGAGCCCCGCGTAAAGAACCCCGCGGAAAGGGCGCCCTTCCTTTCGGAGGCCGGCGACGGCTTTCCGAAGAACCGTCTCCTGGACCTCCTCGAAGAGCGCCCGGCCGATCCCCGGCGCCGGAGAGAAAGCCCCCATGCCGCCTGTGTTGGGTCCCGTATCGCCGTCCCCAACCCGCTTGTGATCCTGCGCCGTCTCCAGAGGGAGGATCGACATCCCGTCGCTCACGGCCATGAACGAGGCCTCCCGCCCTCTCAGGCACTCCTCGATGACCACGCAGTCGGCCGCGTTCCCAAAGGCCTTCTCGACCATCATCGTCTCGATCGCGGCGTCCGCCTCCGCGAGCGTGCCCGCGACGACGACGCCCTTCCCCGCCGCGAGCCCATCCGCCTTGACGACGACGGGCGGGCCGAACCGTCGGACGATCTTCCGGGCGGCCTCTGGGCTGACGGCCGCGTCGAACGCGGCCGTCGGGATGCCGTGGCGGGCCATGAACTCCTTCGCGAACCGCTTGCTCCCCTCGATCTCCGCCGCGCCTCTTGACGGGCCGAAGACCCGGATCCCCTTCTCCGTAAGCGCGTCCGCCAATCCTTGAACGAGAGGCCCTTCCGGCCCGACGACCACGAGGTCGAACCCCCCGCCCTCGGCCAGGGAGACGAGCCCGTCGATGTCGTCCGTCCCGACGTCCGCGTATTCGAAGCTCCGGCGGATCCCGCCGTTTCCCGGCGCCACGACAACCTTCGTGACGCGAGGCGACTGGGCGATCTTCCAGGCCAGCGCGTGCTCCCGCCCTCCGGATCCGATCACGAGGATCTTCATCCTAAAAACCGCAGTTCACTCACCGCAGAGGACCCCGATCCAATCGGGGGAGGAACGTCTTTTCGGGCGGTTTTGATGCTCGCCTGTCTGGCGAGGTCGATGTGCCTTCCAATCCCATGAACTCCTTTGCGTCCTCTGCGTGCTCCGCGGTTCAACTGCTTTTTCTAGGTTCATGCGGCCCTCTTCGTGCTCAAAACCCCAACCATCACCGTCGCTCTGGCGAGAACCGAGCAGATCGAGGCCGCAGGGAGGCGCCAACCGGAGGCGTATCGTGAAATACGTCGAGGATTGGCGCCGGCCGAGCCGGCCGAGCCAGCCGAGAATGAAGAGATGCGACGGTTATCGCCAGAGCGGCCGCCTAGTGCCGGAAATGGCGCATGCCCGTAAACACCATCGCAAGGCCGTGCTCGTCCGCCGCGGCGACGACCTCCGCGTCCTTGACCGACCCGCCCGGCTGGACGATCGCCGTGACGCCGGCCTGGGCCGCCGCGTCGATCCCGTCCCGGAACGGGAAGAAGGCGTCCGAAGCCATCACGCTTCCCCGGACGCTCATGCCGGACGATTCGGCCTTGACGATCCCCAGCCGCGCCGAATCGACCCGGCTCATCTGGCCGGCCCCGATCCCTATCGTCTGCCCCGCGACGGCGTAGACGATCGCGTTCGATTTCACGTGCTTGGCGACCCGCCAGGCGAAGGCAATCCCGGCCATCTCCTCGTCCGTGGGTCTCCGCCGGGTCGGAACGACAAGCGAGGGAAAATCCTCGATCCGCCCCGTGTCCCGTTCCTGGACAAGAAGTCCTCCCCGCACCTTCTTGAGATCGATCCCGCCAGCGGGACGCGACAGATTCGGGCCGACGTCCAACAGGCGCAGGGCCGGCTTCTTCGCGAAAACCGCCAGGGCCGGGGCGTCGAATCCGGGCGCAATGACGACCTCGGCGAACAGGCTCGTCACTTCCGCCGCCGTCTCCTGGTCGACCTTCCGGTTGAAGGCGATCACGCCCCCGAAGGCGGAGACGGGGTCCGTGGCCTTCGCCTTCCGGTAGGCCTCGACGAGCCGGGAGCCCGTCGCGACGCCGCACGGATTGTTGTGCTTGATGACCGCGGCCGCCGGGGCGTCGAACTCCAGCACGAGGGCCAGCGCCGAGTCGGCGTCCAGGACGTTGTTGAACGAGAGTTCCTTGCCCTGAAGCGCGCGGGCGGCGGCGATGGACGGCGCGGACGGCGCCATGTCGCGATAGAAGGCGGCGCGCTGATGCGGGTTCTCGCCGTAGCGGAGGCCCTGGATCTTTTCGAACTGGAGCGTCAGGAGCGAAGGCATCTCCCCTGCTTTGACGGGGCTCCCGGCCTCGTCCCGCCGCTCGAGGTACGACGCGATCAAGGCATCGTACCGGCCCGTGTGGGCGAAGACTTTCCGCGCAAGCTCGTACCGCGCCGCCTCGGGCAGGTCCCCCGTCTTCTGGATCTCGGCCAGAACGCCCGCGTAGTCGCGCGGGTCGGCCAGAACGATCACGTCGCGGAAGTTCTTGGCCGCCGACCGGAGCATGGCGGGGCCGCCGATGTCGATGTTCTCGATCGCCTCGTCGAGCGTCGCGCCGGGCCTCCCGATCGTCTCCTCGAACGGGTAGAGATTCACGGCGACGAGGTCGATCGGTTCGATTCCTTGCGCCGCCATCTGCTCGCGGTGCGAGGGGTTCTTCCGGATACCGAGGAGTCCCCCGTGGACTTTCGGATGGAGCGTCTTGACCCGTCCGTCCAGCATTTCGGGAAAGCCGGTCACGCTGGCGACATCCCGGACGTTCAGGCCCGCTTCAGCGAGCGCCCGGGCCGTGCCGCCGGTGGAAACGATCTCCCAACCCATGGCGGAAAGGCCGCGGGCCAAGTCGAGGATGCCGTGCTTGTCGGAAACGGAAATAAGCGCGCGCCTGGCTTGTGATGCCATGAACCCCCCAGCGTGTCGGATGTCCCCCCGGATCCGGGGGGAATCGAAAAGACAGGGCCGGAATTTTACTGAACGGGGGGAGGAGTCACAAGAGAATTCATCCTAGAAAGAGCAGTTGAACCGCTGAGCACGCAGAGAACGCAAAGGAATTCCAGGGGTTGGAAGACACACCGACCTCACCGGGCAGGTGAGCGTCAAAACCGCCCGAAAAGATGTTCCTCCGCGTCCTCCGCGGTGAATGAATTGCGGTTTTTATGTTCATCCTGCTTTTCGGACGGAGAAGAAGCCGAGCGCGAACGATTGAAGAGGCGTGTGGGCCGGCACGAGCACGCCGGAAGCGCTCTCCATCGACAGGGGGAAAGAAGTCATCTCGGGGAATCCGATGTCGGGACCGGCTTCTCCATGGACGTCGTGGCTCGACCAGTGGCCGGCGACGATATTGACGAACTCCTTGAGCCCTTCTTCGGGCATTTCGGAAGACAATTCCTCGGGCCGAAGGCCGAGCATCTGCCCGGCGATCCGCGCCGCAAGATCGGACGGAACGAGAAAGAGAAGCCATCCGTCGGCCGAACCCGTGAGCCTGATCCGGCACCCCATCCCGTCCCAGCGGATCGCCTCCGCCCCCGCCCGCTCCCCCTGTCCGTATCTCACGGGCTGGCCCACGAAACGGACGATCTGCCGGGAAACGATTCCCAGAAGGGCCTGGACCACGGCGTGGTGCGGGAGGTCCGGCGGCAAGGGAGGAATGGAGACGGCCTGGCTCATTTCCTCCGCCCAGAACTCCTCAAGGGCGCGGGAAACAACCTCGGTCGTCATGAACCCCAGGCGGGCGGCGGCCTCCCCCAGTTGAAGCCGGTTGGTCTTCTGGGCGGAAAGGACTTTTTCGACGGCCGATTCGTCAATCAGGCCCAGATAGCGCGCGGTCTCGCCGAACGGAAGGTCGATCCGCCGCTGGGCCTGGATGACGTGGCGGACATCTTCCGGCGAAAGAAGGCCCATCTGGACGGCCAGATCGCCGAAACGGTGGTTCTGGGATTCCTGGAGGGAGACGGCCCGCGCCAACTGCTCCATCGTGAGGTATCCCTTTTCGATCAGGAACTGGCCGAAGAATCGAACCGCCACGCGGTCTCCCCCGACACGCTCAGAATACATAGCGGCATAAATCGCAACGAGCGGCTTCCAGGCGGGGGCGGACGGAGCACAGCGACCGGAGCATACACGTCAGTATGTGAGGATCGCGAGCACCGCCCAACACCGCATGGGAGACGCGCAGTAGATTTATGCCGCTATGTCATAGTCTCATCGACCGCCCTGCCCCGCGACATAAGGCCGTCGTGGAGGGGCCGCCGCTTTCTCTGGAGACGACCGTAAAGCGGAAACTCAGTCGGGAAGACGGTCCGCGACGGCCTGCACGGCCTCCTTCGCGATCGACCGGAAGAACACGGGGACGGAGATCGGGCCGAACAGGCCGAAGATCGTGTGCCGGCCGACGCCCCTCCCCGTGCCTTCCCAGACCTTCTGGCCCGTTTCGGCCCGGAAGACGGTCGTCAGGAACGAGACCTCGGCCTCCCCCTCGGTCTTGAGGAAGAGGAGGCGGATCTGGACGAGATGAGTCGCGCCCGCGAGGGCCGAAAGCTTCCGGGCGTCCTCCTCGGAGATCCCCTGGCGGCCGGTCGAGCGGTCGAGGATTTCCCTCGCGTCTTTCTCGGCTGGCCCGGCCGGCCCCGCCGCCGCGGGATCGAGAAGCGTCTCGGCAGGGATCAGCGTCCACCCCGGGCGTCTGCTTCGAATCTCTTCGACGAGAAGCTCCAGGCCGACGGACGCTTTCCTCTCGTTCCCCGGGTCCGAGAGCGCCGGCAGAACGACGACCCGCGCGCCGGGACCCAGGGCCTGCGGCGGCTCGGCGCGCATCCAGACGTCGCCGCTTTTCTGGATCGTCGGGCGGAGAGGCCCGGCGCACCCGCCGACAAGAAGAAGCGCCGGGAGGAAGACCGCGGGGAGGAACTTAACTGGATGCTGAAAAAGTCCATCCATGGCTTTTTCAGCCACGACTTGCGCGAAGTGAATTCGCGCAAGTCTTCCAAATCGCTCGACAAAGAATCCTCGCGATTTGGCGGTGCATCCCTGCACCGCTAACAGGCTGCTGTTTCTATGCGGCCTGTTAGCCGCGCGTCCGGGAAGGCGGGACGTGCCCAAGATCGGCCAGACTCGTGTACGCATCTCCATCCCCAACGATAAGGTGATCGAGGACGGGGATGCCCAGGATCTCCCCCGTCTGGACGAGCCGCTTGGTGAGTTGAATATCGTCATGGCTCGGTGTCGGATCTCCGCTCGGATGGTTGTGGACGAACAGAACGGCCGCCGCGGACTCCCGGAGAGCGGGGGAAAACGCCTCCCGCGGGTGAACGATCGACCCCGTCAGGCTCCCTTCCGAGACGGTGACGACCTGTCTCGCCCGATTTCGGGCGTCCAGGAGGAGGCATTCGAAGAATTCCTTCCGCGCGCCGACGAAGCGGGAGCGGACGTACCGGAATGCGT
>MHEK01000094.1:0-4671 GCA_001803795.1 Nitrospirae bacterium RBG_16_64_22 | reverse complement strand
CCTTGAGCTGGGCGGTCTTCGCGGGCCCCAGGCCGGGGATGCCCTGAAGCTCCGCCAAGCCGGCCCGATCGAGGCCCCCGATCGACCCGACCCGCGAGAGGATATGGCGCGCAAGATCGAGCGCCGTCTCGCCGCCGCTTCCCGTCCGGATGATGACGGCCAGCAGTTCGGCGTCCGAGAGAACGCGCGCGCCGTTCGCGAGCAACCGCTCCCGCGGCCGCTCCGCCTCCGGCCAGGAGCGTATCCCGTTTGTGGAGGAATCCCTTTCCCGCTTCCCCATCGCTCCCTCCCTGGATTCCTTGAAATCCTAGCACACGTCGATGAGCGCGACAATCGGGGAAAGAGGCGGCAAGCCGTTTGACTTTCCTGGCGCGGCGCGCTATGGTCTCTTCGGTCGTCCGGGTTCTGGGCTTGTGGTGTGGTTGCGGCGCGTTTTCCTGTTCGTGAGCGTTACGGGGCAACACGTTAGGAGGTGACCTGATGCACAGGCCAAGCGGAATCCCGAGTCTCACCGCGCTCGTGTTCCTGACCGCCTTTCTGCCCGCCCTCTCCGCCTGCGCCAAGCCCGCCCCGGAGCCGAAAGTCGGCGCCGCCGGTTACGCGGGCTCGAAGAAGTGCGCCGAGTGCCACGACCGGATCTACAGCTCCTGGCAAGGGACGCTCCATGCCATGGCCTTCCAGGACGCGCGGAAGGACCCTCAGCTCATCCGCGGCGACTTCGCCACGCCCAACGAGCTTCGCAACTTCAAGAAGGAAGACGTGGTCTTCGTCCACGGCGTCCAGTGGAAGCAGAGATACATCGACAAGAACTGGCGCATCCAGCAGGCCCAGTGGAACTTCGAGTCGAAGCAATGGGGAAAATCCCCGACATTCGGCAAGGTCGAGAAGAGCGACTGGCGGAAAGAGTGCGCCCAGTGCCATGTCGTCGGCTTCAACCCGGAGACGCTCACGTGGGCTGAGGACGGCGTGGGCTGCGAATCGTGCCACGGCCCCGGGGGGCGCCATGCGGCCGCTGACGGGGCAAAGCGGGCGGGAACGATCATTAACCCGGCGAAGCTTCCATTCGGCATCGCCGCGGCCGTCTGCGGCCAGTGCCACACCCGCGGAAAGAGTCCGGACGGCAAGTGGTCGCACCCCATCGGGTTCAAGCCGGGCGATGACCTCGGCCCCCAGCACTTCACGATTGCCCCCAAGTCCGACGAGAAGGCCTGGTGGCCGAGCGGCAACATGAGGCAGCACCGCCAGCAGTACCCGGAGTGGCTTGAAAGCCGGCATATGAAGGGCGGCGTCGCCTGCTTCACCTGCCACGCGGTACACGATTCGCCGACCAAGTTCGCGACCCGCCTCTCGCCCAACAACCTCTGCCTCAACTGCCACGCGAACGTGAGCACCGACCCAGTCACGGGCCACGCGCCGATCGCCGGCGCGCCCCAGCACTCCAACTGCATCGGCTGTCACATGGCGGCCGTGGGAAAGAGCGCCGACACGGGGGACGAACGGATCCACACCTTCAAGGTGCTGAAGCCGGAGGCCACGATCAAGCTGGGCGGAGGAGATCTGGCCAAACAGCCGAACGCCTGCAACGCCTGCCATTATCACAAGGACAGCAAGCCGGGCGATCTCCATCGCGCGCTGGACGAGGGGAAGAAGCAACGGGCCAGAGGAAAGGGGTGACCCTGGGATAGGAGGAGACGGATACAATGAATCGCTCCGGCCGCTCCTTCCTTCTCGTCCTGGTCGTCCTCGTCCTGCTCGCCGCAGTGGGGGGCGGCGGAGGCCTTTACTACGCCTCGCTCCCTTCTTTCTGCAACTCCTGCCACATCATGCAGACCCGGTACGTCTCGTGGAAGCGGTCCAGCCACGGAGACAGGGTCAAGTGCATCACCTGCCACTCCGAGCCGGGAATGTGGGGTGAACTGAAGGCGCACATCGAGGGGACCCGGTACATCTACGCCCTGATCACCGGGGAACGAAGCGGTCCCGTCCTCAAGGCCAAGGTCGGCAATCCGACCTGCCTTCAGTGCCACCCGGAAAGCTCGCTCGCGTCGCGGGACCGGGGCGAGCAGCGCCGCGTGGACCACGCGGCGCACGTGCGCGCGGACGTTTCTTGCGGTGCCTGCCACGGCAGCCTCGTCCACGGATCGCTCTCGGGCCGCGACCCGGTGCCGCCGCAGGCGCGGTGCGCCTCCTGCCATAAGCCGCTCGATCCGCGCCTAGCCTCTCCCGGGTAGCCGCGCGGATCGCTGCCTGCCCCGACCGTGCCTTCGGGGCCGGCTGGGGGGGTCCCCCTCGCCGTCCCCCAATGGTCCCTATGTCCTCGGCATGAGATATCTCGTCGGCCTGCTGTTCTGACCGGCCGCCGCCGTCATGTATCGCTCCCCTCCGCTCTCTCCTCCGGCCGGTGCTTCGCGTCTCTCAGAGCGACAGCGCCGATCCACACGAAAAACAGCGCAAAGAAGCCGAACGCGGTGCGTCCGAGAAGCACGTTGCAGTCATCGGCAAGAAACGGAAGACCTCCTCTCATGTAGCGTGGGTCGCTGAAGAAAGCGACCCAACCGAAGGCCACGCCCATCAGGAGCAAAGAACCGCCGATCAACCGCGATGCGACCGGCGAACCGGTACGAAAGAACACCGATACTCCGACTAGTATCCGAACCCATTGATTACGGAACATCCTCCGCGGATGTGTAGGTTGGGTTAGGCGCGGTTTTTTGCGCCGTAACCCAACAAAACCATCTTGGCGAATATTCGGTTTGTTGGGTTACGCGATAAAGCCGCTAACCCAACCTACATGACTTAGTCACCAACGTCCCCCTCGCGGTCGCTATGGTTCAATCTTTGTTCCCAGCACTTGCAGGAATTTGGCGAGCCAATCCGGATGAGCCGGCCAGGCCGGCGCGGTCACCAACTTGCCATCCATGTGAGCCTTGTCCACGGGAATATCTACATACTTGCCACCCGCGCGTGTGATATCTGGCCCCACCGCCGGATAAGCCGAGCAGGCTTTGCCCTCAAGGACGCCGGCGGCGGCCAGCACCTGTGCGCCGTGGCAGATGGCTGCAATGGGCTTGTTGGCTTGCGAAAAGTGCCGCACCATCTTCAGCACTGTCTCGTTCAGGCGAATGTATTCCGGTGCGCGTCCACCGGGGATGACCAGCGCGTCGTAGTCTTCGGCCTTGACCTCTGCAAAAGTAGCATTCAACGCAAAGTTGTGACCGGGCTTTTCGCTGTAGGTCTGGTCTCCCTCGAAATCGTGTACCGCGGTGCGCACCTTCTCGCCTGCCTTCTTGTCGGGACAAACCGCATGGACTGTATGCCCCACCATTAAGAGTGCCTGGAAGGGCACCATTACCTCATAATCTTCCACGTAGTCGCCAACGAGCATCAAGATTTTCTTTGCACTCATAGTGAACTCCTTTCCGTTGTCTTGCGTTTTGCGAACTGTCCACGTCTTTAGGGCGATTCTCCGGGATGGGGTCTATTTGATAAGGAACGACGTGCTTTTCACCTCCTTTCTTGCCGTTCTTATGGATTGCATCCAACCCTCTGTGGCGATGGGCCGCCCAATGACCTAAATCAGCGGTGGCTATCAGCCATCCGTGAGAACCTTGGGGACGTTGATGCATTTGATGCATTTCAACGCCTTCCCAGCAAACCATCCGCTTTCTCCACTGCCCGGTTGATACTGGTCGTATTGACGCCAAGATGCCGTGCAATCTCAGCCCCCGAGATCCCCAGTTCCTGCTTGCACCGGCAAGCGATAACTGCTCGCGTTTCGCTCACCTTGCGCCGCCTGCTTCCCTGCACCAATTCCTCTTCGTTCACCCCGTGTTTCCCGCACTCTTCTCGAATGATGCCGCCGATTCCCTTTCTGCTCCTGCGCAGTCTCGTCTGCCGAAGCTGTCGTTCCTCCGTCTCGCGGATGATCGCGTGAACAAAGTCTCCGCATCCCAATATCCGCTCATCCGATTCTTCCTTCTGCCCGGCCCGTCGCAAAGCAAGAACTCGTGACCAACCGCCCTGGCTCCTGATCAGCCCGCCGCCGGTCAACTCTGGCTGACGCTCCGTTCCCAGCCCTTCCATGATAAACCGCCGGTATTGGGATATCGCTTTTCTTTTCCCGTCGCTAAATTGGGACAGAACCAAATCGACGTCCATCCATGGATACGTTGTCGTGCCAATGATTGTGCCGTGACCGCTCCATGAATAGCGATCCAGTTCTTCAATGGTCTTGACGATCTGCGCCCGAATGGGATTGAGATGGATATACCGGACAAGAGCAATGAGGTAGTTCTCTTCGTCGCAGAGGATGGACTTGTATCGGTTTTCAAACAGATGACCGGTGCGCTTGTGGCGGCGGTTGAAATACTGAGCATACCATGTGAGGAGCTTGCGCATGACGGCTGAGATGCCATCCTGGCCGCTTTTGAAGAGCAAATGGGCGTGGTTGTCCATAAGGACCCAGGCATAGATGGAGCATTTCCCTTCCGTAACGTTTCCGCCAAGCCGCTCCAGGAAGCGGGCTTTGTCCCGCTTGTCCTCGAAGAGAACGGTCTTGTTAATGCCGCGCACCATGATGTGGTGCAGGGCGCCGGGGACATCGAGACGGGCTTGCCGTGGCATGGCCGAACCATATTGCATTCTTCTCCGCCTGTCAAGAGTATTGCCTCA
>MHEK01000093.1 GCA_001803795.1 Nitrospirae bacterium RBG_16_64_22 | reverse complement strand
TTGACGGTGACCGTGACGTGGTCCACGTCGAACTCCTTAATCCGGTCGACGTAATCGGGGAGGCCCAGGCCGTTGGTGGAGAGACAGAGCTTCACGTCCGGCGCGGCCTTCCGGATCAGATCGAGCGTCCGGAAAGTCCTCTCGGCGCTCGCCAGGGAGTCGCCCGGCCCCGCGATTCCCGCCACGGTCATCTGGGGGACGCGGGAGGCGACGGCGAGGACCCTCTGCACCGCCTGTTCCGGCGTGAGCCTCTCGCTCACGACGCCCGGCCGGCTCTCGTTGGCGCAGTCGTGCTTGCGGTTGCAGTAGTGGCACTGGATGTTGCAGGCCGGCGCCACGGCCACGTGCATACGCGCGTAGAAGTGGTGGGCCTCCTCGCTGTAGCAGGGATGGTCCTTCACCTTCTCCCACACCGACGGCGGCAGATCCGCCGGCCCGGCCTTCGAGCCGCAACGCCCGGCCGAGATCCCATTCGTCGCCTGAAGATCGACCTTCTCCATCACGCATTCCTCTTCGGAATAACCGGGCCGCCTCAGCGCGCGGCCGCGTAGAATCCCTTCTCGACGTCCCGCCACAGGACCCAGAGATCGTCCGGCGTGAGGGGCCCCTTGGCCTGGTTCGCCTTCCGGCGGACGAGGGGGAGAAGGAGGGACAACACCTCGCGGGACGACTCGATACCAAGCCGGCGGAGGGCGTAGTCCAGCGCATGAGTCCCCGAATGCTTGCCGATGACCAGATGGTGCTGACGGCCCACGACAGCCGGATCGAAGGGCTGATAGGTTTCGGCGTCTTTCAAGACGCCGTCGACGTGAAGCCCCGATTCGTGCGTGAAGATCATCTCGCCGACCACGGGCTGGTTGACGGGAACTGGGCGGCCCGACGCCCGGGCCACCCAGTCCGAGAGCTCGATCAGACTCAGCTTCTCGACCCCCGTGGCAAGACCCAGGACCTGCTCGATCCCCATCACCACTTCTGCCAGCGGGGCGTTCCCCGCCCGCTCGCCCAAGCCGTTCACCGTCACGCTCACGAACGTGGCGCCGGCACGGACGCCGGCCAGGGCGTTGGCCGCGGCGAGCCCCAAGTCGTTGTGCGTGTGGATCTCGATGGGAAGATCCACGGCCCCGGCGAGCCGCCGGACCCGGTCGAAGGTGCGGAAGGGATCCAGCAGGCCCGCCGTATCGCAGAAACGAATCCGATCGCATCCTTCCCGGGTCACGGACTCCGCCAAGTCCAGGAGGAATGCGTCGTCCGCTCGGGAGGCGTCCTCCAGGCCGGCGCACACGTAGAGACCCTTTCCCTTGGCGTACGCAACCGACCGGAGGAGGCGCTCCTTGACCCAGGCGCGATCCCGGCGGAGTTTCTTCGTGATATGGAGATCCGAGACGGGAACGGAAATATCCACGGCGCCGACCCCGCATGCCAGCGAAGCGTCCACGTCATCTTCGCGGGCCCGGTTCCAGGTCATCAGCCGGGCCGCGAGCTTCATCTCCACCAGGGACTGGATGGCCTCTCGTTCGTCCCGCCCCATGGCGGGCGTCCCCGCCTCCAGCTCCGGGAGGCCCGCCGCGTCGAGGAGAGAAGCGATCGAACGTTTCTCTTCGGCCAGGAACGCCACGCCGGGAGCCTGCTCGCCGTCGCGAAGGGTGGTGTCGGTCAGAAAGACATCCCTCATCGCACACCTCGCCGTCCCTCGGCGCCGGGTGCCGCAGTGGGGTCGAATTCCCCGCACACGGGCCCGCCCACGTCGATCCAGAAAAAGACGAGCTGTCGCGGGAAGTCGGCCTCCGGGGGCTTGCCGATCCGCTTCCAGAGCCGGGCCAAGGCGTGGACCCAAGCGTGGATAATGAGCCGACTCATCGCGCTCCTCCGCACACAGGGCAGGCCGGGTCGCGCCCGATCTTCAACTTCCGGAACGCCATGTCCGACGCGTCGTAAACGAGCATCCGGTTCAGGAGCGGCTTTCCGAAGCCGGTCAGGACCTTGATCGCCTCGATGGCCATAAGGCAGCCGAGCGACCCGGAGACGGCGCCGAGTACGGGGAAACCCAACTCCGCCCATTCCGGATCCTCCGGATAGAGACAGCTCAGGCACGGCGTCCGGCCGGGGACGAAGGTCGTGAGGTACGCCTCCATTCCGTTCATGGCCGCCTCGATCATCGGGATCCCCCGTGAGACACACGCCCCATTGAGCACGCGCCGCTCGTGGAAGTTGGGCCGGGCGTCCAGAGCCACATGGGCGCCGTCCAGAAGCCGGTCCACGTTGGCTTCGCTCACCCGCTCCGACACGGTCTCCACCTGCACGTCCGGGTTGATCCGCTGGATCGTGAGCCGCGCGCACGCGTTCCGATTATTACCGATCCAACCATGGGTCATCAGGATCTGCCGGTTCATGTTGGAGAGAGTGAGATCCCCGTAGTGGGCGAAGACCAGCTTCCCGATCCCGGCCACGGCCAGGTACAGGGCCGCCGTCCCTCCCAGACCCCCGATCCCGGCGATCAGGGCGGTGGAAGATTTGAGACGCCGCTGCGCCTCCAAACCGAATCCCGCAATCATCATCTGCCGGCGGTAGCGCTCGAGCTCCGTGGGCGTGAGGTCGCCCGTCTCATCACGAAGCATGCGAATAGCACTTCTTGGGGCAGATGCGCGCGCACGCCTCGCAGCCGATGCAATCCTCCGCCCGGACAACGGCCATCACCTTCTTCTCGATCTCCTCGTCCTCTCCGGCGTCCAGCGCGACAAGCTCCCCGTCTTCGTCCACGCCCTTGAGCACCAGAACGTCCCGGCCGCAGACCTTGAAGCAACGACCGCACCCGATGCACTTCTCCCGGTCGATGGCCTGGACGAAGCGCGGAGTCCACGCCCGCCCGCCTCGGGTCACGCCGAGCTGGACCGCCTGGGTCTCCACTACTGAACCGCCCCCGTTCCCCGCTCGCCAGTGCGAATGCGGACCGCGTCTTCGACCGGCATGACGAACACCTTGCCGTCGCCCGGATGGCCGGTCCGGTTGACGCGCACGAGAGCATCGATCACGTCCCGCACGGCCTCGTCCGGGACCACCAGGACAAGGAGACGCTTGGGAACGTAGGTCACGGCCTTGGTCAGGGTATGGGCCAGGGCGTACCGGGACGGCGTCGGTTTCACCCTGACCACCCCCTCATAGTGCTCGGGGACGTAAGGGTCGATCTCCCGAAAGATCACCCCGCCTTGGCGTCCACGACCCTCCACGCTGTGAATCGACATGGCGAAGGACCCCGTTTCCTCCAGGGCCTTCTTCGTGTCGGGCAGCTTGTTGCGGCGAATTACGGCCCAGATCTCTTTCATAGCCCCTTTTCTCCCGTCCGGATCGTATGGGCCTCCTCGACGGCGCTGACGAATATCTTTCCGTCGCCGATCTCACCGGTTCTGGCCTTCTCCTTGACGACGTCCACCACTCTCGGCGCCTGCTCGTCCTCGACGACCACCATGAGGAGGACCTTGGGCAACTCGTCGTAGTGCACGCTCCCGACCTTCAGCCCACCATCCTTCCCGCGGCCGAAGACGTGAAACTTGGTCAGGGCCGGGAACCCCGCCCCTTCCAATGCCAGGACCGTCTCCTGTTCTTTCTCGGGCCGGATGAAAGCTCGAATCATTTTCATGGACGAATCTCCTTTGCGTACGGGTCTGCCGCGCGGTCACTCAAATCGGGCCGCTTCCGGGAACTTCCGGACCATCTCGACCCCGGCCCGAACCAGCTTCTCTCCCTCCTCCGCCATCTTCTCCAGCGAGGGGAAACCGAACCGATGAACGTCCCGAAGGTACTTGTTCACCACCACGAGACGGCCCGCGATGAGGACCATCCGGCCGAACCCCTCGGGGTGCATCTTCATCAGGGACGACACCATGATGCCGGTTTCCTTTTCGATCAAGAGCCCCACGGCGTTGTAGAAGAACTCCACCCGCGCGAGGGTCTGCGCATCCGGATCTCCCACAACCGGCATCGACCGCCGCTTCTCCTTGTCCAGGATGAAAGACGCGAGCAGCGGTTCGTCGCCTTTCTTGTTCCAGGCGCCGTACGTGTCCTGGGCCCGGACCTGCTTGACGATCTCCTGGACGAACACGGAGGCCGAGGGACCCCAGGATGTTCGCAAGGCTTCATTCACCGCGGGCCCTCCTTTCGTAGGGGCGGCCCTCCGCGGCCGCCCGATCTTGCGCAACCGCGCCGGGTTGCCACTGACAACTATTCGAAATCCAGTACGCGCTCCCGTCCCTTCATCAGCGCCTTGCGGATCCAAGGCGGCGGCGTTCCTTCCAGTACGGCCCGGAGCTTCTCCAGAAGCGCGGCGATCGGCTCCGGTTCCTTCACCTTGATCGGGTGGACCTTCCGGGCCACCACGCGGGCCGCTGCCGATCCTCCAATTGCCGCAATGTAGAGAATCGCGCAGTCCTCGATCGCCTTGATCTTGGGCGCCAGTTTGTCTTCGTCGCCGTCTTCCCGGAGGTCTCCCGGGAAATCGTGCGTCTCCGCGTGGGAGTACCCCTCCGGCGAGAGTTCGTAGATCATGACGTGCCTGGCCCAGCCGAAGTGCGCGTTGACCGTGACCAGGTCCTGCGTGGCAAAGGCAACCCTCATCGCAACACCTCCCCTTTGTAAGGGCCCCGACTTTGTCGGGACAGGAAGGGTGGGTGGGGTAGAATGCCATCCGCTTCTACCTCCCCCTTACCCCTCCTTACAAAGGAGGGGGGCCGCTTCTCGCGCATGTGAGCGAGAAACAGATTCCCCACCTCAAAGATCAACCGCGTCGTCCCCCGGTAACCGACGCTCACCCGATGCGCCGCCCCCAGCCGATCGAAGATCGGGATCCCCACTCGGAAGAGAGGAACCCCCAGTCGTTCCGACGCCTGCCGTCCGTGGGAATGGGTCACAAGGAGATCGCACCCGGCGGCCCGATTCTCCAAGTCCTCCAGGTCACCGATCAGGACCTCCGACGCCGGGATCTTTTCCAGGAGGGGCGAGGGCGTTGTGGTCACCGCCGCGGCGATTTCGCTCCCCATCTCCGCGAACCAGGTGGAGAGAGCGAAGAGAAGGTCCGGCTCGGCCCCGATCGCCACCTTCTTTCCGCCGAAGTGGAAATGCCCGTCCAGCATGGCGTCCACCAGGCGGCTGCGCTGGTGCCTCAGGCGGTCGGGCACGGCGCGTCCGCTGATCTTGGAGATGAGGTCCAGAAACCGGTCGTTCGGTTCCAAGCCCGTCAGCCGGTCGAAGACCACGAACGGAACACCCGTTTTCCTCTCGAGGACGGCGGCGGCAGCCCGCATGCCCTCGCCCAGGACCAGGGTGATCTCGGACGACCCCATGGCGCGGATCTGATCGAGGTCGGTCCCGCCCAGGGTCGTTGGGCGGAAGTCCCCGGGGACGTGGCCGTCCAGAGAGCCGGACAGGTCGGGAAGAATGATGGGGCGAAGATGGAGCGCCGTGATAATCTCCCGTATCTCCTCGACATCCGCCGGCGTGAGATACGCCCCGGCCAAGACGTTCACCTGCCCCGAGGTCGCCTCCGACTGTCCCTCCGCCAGTTCTTCCACGATCCGGGTGACTGCGTTCCCCCAGCCGTCCTGGAATGCCCCCACAAAGTCCGGGGTGGAGACCGGAACGATGGCTAGAGGATCCAATTCCGGATGCTTACGCCGAAACTCCCTCACCGCGGCTGGAATATCCTCCCCCTTCGTTTCCGTGAGCCCGGTCGTGCAAAGGCCGATCAAGGCCGGCCTGGCCTTGCCGTGCAGGGTGAGGAGGGCTTGCTCGATGTTTTCCTCTCCGCCCAGGACGGCATCCACCTCGGTGACGGCCGTCGTTTGGATGGGGATCGTCTCCCGAAAGTGACGGACGAAAAGGACCACCCCGAAGGAGGCGCACCCCTGGGAGCCGTGGAGGAGGGGGATACAGCGGTCGATCCCCATGAAGGCCAGGGCCGCGCCAATCGGCTGGCTCATCTTCAGGGGGTTGACGGCGCAGGATTTGGTGGATGTTGTCACAATGGCCATTGTGTTCCTAGTGTTGGGGCAACCCTCTGTGGTTGCCCTCATCCGGGCGGCCACGGGGGGCCGCCCCTACGTTATTTTTTCATCTCCCACGGCGCCGGCTTCCGCACCTGCGCCCAGATCGGGCTGTGGATCGCTTTGTCGATCTCCTCCACCAGCGTGACCATCCCCTCGTACCCCGCGTAGGCGTGATGGCGCTCCTGGTTGATGTCGAGGAACGGGACCTTCGCCTTCAAGGCCACGAATTGGGAGCGCCCCCCGGCCATCAGAATGTCCGCCTGGGCTTCCTTCAACATGGCGTACATCTCCCGGGGAGGAAGGCTCTCGATCATGTGGGCGTCGTCTCCCATGAGATCCTCGACTCGTTCCTTGTCCTCCTTGGTGCTCTTCTTGACGCTCGTCCCCACCACGATCATCCCGATCTCCTGGAGGGCCGAGACGACCGACCAGGACTTCACGCCGCCGGTAATCAGGAGGACCCTCTTTCCCTTGAGCCGCGCTCCATACGGTGCCAACCGGGCCCAGGCGCGCTCTTCTTCTTGGGCGATCAGAGCCTCGGTCCGCTCCAACAGGTCCGGCGGGCCCCCCCGTTCCACCAGGAGCCGGGCAATGTTCCGCAGGGTGTCGCTCACGTCGGAGATCCCATAGAACGACCCTTCGAAAAATGGAATTTGGTAACGTTCCTCCATCTTGCGGGCGACGTTGATCAGGGCCTTGCTGCAGACCATCATGGCGGCCCGGGCCCGATGCGACTGCGCCACTTCGTGATATTTCGCGTCGCCGCTGATGCAGGCGAGGATACGGACGCCAAGCCGGTCGAGGAGGGGCTTGACCTGCCAGAGCTCGCCCGACAGGTTGAACTCGCCGATGATGTTGATGTCGGTGGGCGTGGTGTATTCCGGTTCCCTCGTGCCGATGACGTTGTCCAACAGCGCCTCCCCGGCCAGCCTGTTTCCCAGGTTCTTGCCGCCCACGAAGCCCGGCGCGTTCACGGGGACAACGGGTCTTCCGAGTCGCCGGCTCGCGGCCTTGCAGACCGCCTCGACGTCGTCCCCGGTGAGGGCACTCACGCAGGTCTGGTAGATGAAGACCGCGGGCGGGTCGTACTTCTCCACGATTTCATGGATCGCCCGGGCGAGTCTTTTCTCACCCCCCATGACGATGTCGTTCTCGCCCAGGTCCGTCGTGAAGCTCGTCCGGTAGAGCAACGGACCGGAGGAGAAGGATCCCCGGTTGTCCCAGGAGTTCCCCTCGCAGGCGATGGGACCGTGGACCAGATGGGCCACGTCGGTAATCGGCTGCAGGGCGATCTTGGCCCCGTCAAAGGCGCACCCTCCGGCCGCGGCCCCCGGCTTGGCCGTCCTGGAGCATCCTTTCTTCCGGTCCTTTTCGGACTTCGCCCTGTTGTGTTCGCATCCGGGCTCGTTGAAAGCCTCGGCAACATTGGATCGCATCGTATGCCCTTCGTAAGGGCGGGTTTCAAACCCGCCCCTACCGTTAGCGAATCGCGTCGAAGCTGTAGTCGGTTTTCCCCGTGACCATGCTCTTCCGGTCCATCTCGTCGAAGATCTTGTCCAGGATCCACACCAGCGCGTTCATCGCGCCCTGGTAGCCCCACACCGGATAGCGGTGGTGGTGGTGCCGGTCGAAGATCGGGAAGCCGATGCGGACGAGGGGCGTGCCGGTGTCGCGCTCGAGGAACTTCCCGTAGGTGCTGCCGATCAGGAAGTCCACGGGTTCGGTGAAGAGCAGCGAGCGCATGTGCCACAGGTCCTTGCCCGCGTACACGCGGCCGCCCTTGCCGAGAGGAGAGCCGTCCAGGAGCGCCCGGACCTGGGCCTCCCACTCCTTGCCGCCGTTGGTCGAGAGGACGTGCACCGGCTCCGCCCCGAGCTCGAGTAGGAAACCCGCGAGGCCCAGCGTCAGGTCGGGGTCGCCGTAGATCGCGAACTTCTTGCCGTGGATGTGCGCGCTCGAGTCGGCGATCGCGTCGACCAGCCGGCCGCGCTCCTTGGCCAGCGCCTCGGGGATCGGCTTGCCCGTGAGGCGCGAGATCTCCATGAGAAAGCGATCCGTGGCCGCAACCCCGATCGGATGGTTGAAAGCCGCCGTCTCCTGCCCCCTCTCGGCGCAGTAGGCCAGGGTCTTCTCGGTGCAGAACTCCTGCATCGACACAGTCGCCCCGGCGTCCAGGGCCGCCTTGACGTCTTCCAGCTTCGTGCCGCCGTCGTACATGCGGAACCGGCCGTCGGCGGGCGTATCGAACACGTCGCTATTGTCGGCCAGCATCGTGTAGTCGACGCCCATGAGATCGAAGAGGCGCTTGATCTCGCGCAGGTTGCCGACCGAAAACCCGTCAAAACCGCCGATGAAGTTGATCTTGCCGTCCAGCGCGCGCTCCCGGCCCTTCCAGAAGTGCTCGAGGATGCCCTTGAGCGCGTTGTCGTAGCCGGTCACGTGGCTGCCCACGAAAGCGGGAGTGTGCGCGAACGGCACGTCGAACTCCTGGGGCACCGACCCCTTCTCCTTGGCGTTCTGGATGAATGCGTTGAGGTCGTCACCGATCACTTCGGCCATACAGGTCGTGGAGACGTGGATCATCTTCGGCTTGTAGAGCGAATAGGCGTTTGCCAAGCCGTCGATCATGTTGTTCAGGCCCCCGAATACCGCCGCGTCCTCGGTCATGGACGACGAGACGCAGGAGGTCGGCTCCTTGAAGTGGCGGGAGAGGTGCGAACGGTAGTAGGCGACGCACCCCTGCGACCCGTGAACGAAGGGGAGCGCGCCCTCGAAGCCGAGCGCCGCGAAGACCGCGCCGAGCGGCTGGCAGGCCTTGGCCGGATTGACGGCGAGGGCCTCGCGCGCGAAGTTTTTCTCGCGGTATTCCGGGGTCTTGGTCCACTCCCGGATCTTCTCGATCTCATCCGAATCACAAGCGTTCTCAAACTTCCGTTTCTTCTCGAACATCTCCTTGTATTCCGGCCCGCGGAACAGGTTGAAGTGGTCGAGGACGTTTTCGACATTCTGGTTCATGGCAATTCTCCCATTCACCGATTCACCGATTCACCCATTCACCCATTCACCGGTTCACCGGTTCACCGGTTCATGGTTATTTCCACGGCGCCTTGGCCAGGTTCCACACCGGCGCGTTGATGGCCATATCCATGTCGCGCGCGAAGACCGCGAATCCGTCGTACCCGTGGTACGGCCCGGAATAGTCCCAGGAATGCATCTGGCGGAACGGCACGCCCATCTTCTGGAACACGTACTTTTCCTTGATGCCGGAGCCCACCAGGTCCGGGCGGATCGTTTCGACGAACTTCTCGATCTCGTAGGCGGTCACGTCGTCGTAGATGAGCGTGCCGCCCTTGATGTCGTGCGTGGTGCGCTGGTAGTCGTCGTTGTGACCGAACTCGTACCCGGTGCCCACGACCTCCATCCCCAGGTCCTCGTAGGCGCCGATCACGTGGCGCGGCCTGAGGCCCCCGACGTAGAGCATCACCGTCTTGCCCTCCAGCCGCGGGCGGTACTTGGCGACGACCGCGTCCGCCATCGGCCGGTACTTGGCGATCACGCGCTCCGCGCCCTCCTTGATCTTGTCGTCGAAATGGCCGGCGATCTCGCGCAGGCTCGCGGCAATCTTCGTGGGCCCGAAGAAGTTGTACTCCACCCAGGGGATCCCGTACTTCTCCTCCATGTAACGCGAGATGTAGTTCATCGAGCGGTAGCAGTGGAGGATGTTGAGCTTGGCCTTGGGGGTCGCCTCGAGCTCGGCCAGCGTCCCGTCGCCGGACCACTGCGCGATCACCCGCAGACCCATCTCCTCGAGCAGGATGCGGGAAGACCAGGCATCGCCGCCGATGTTGTAGTCGCCGATGATCGCGACGTCGTACGGCGTGCTCTGGAATGCCTGCTTCTGCGTGGCGGCCTTGTCGAACACCCAGTCGCGGATCGAGTCGTTGGCAATGTGGTGGCCGAGCGACTGCGACACGCCGCGGAAACCCTCGCATCTCACGGGCACGATGGTCTTGCCGTGTTCCTTGCCCTTGGCCTTGGCCACCGCTTCGATGTCGTCGCCGATCAGGCCGATCGGGCATTCCGACTGGATGGACACGCCCTTGTTCAGCGGGAACAACTCCTGGATCTCGTCGATGATCTTCACCAGCTTCTTGTCGCCGCCGAAGACGATGTCCTTCTCCTGGAAGTCGGAGGTGAACTGCATCGTCACGAACGTATCCACTCCCGTCGTTCCGACGTAGTAGTTCCGCCGCGCCGCCCACGAGTACTGGCCGCACCCCACCGGGCCGTGGCTCAAGTGCACCATGTCCTTGATCGGCCCCCAGACCACGCCCTTG
>MHEK01000092.1 GCA_001803795.1 Nitrospirae bacterium RBG_16_64_22 | reverse complement strand
CGCCGCGTACACGCCCAGGCCCACGAGACTTCCAGCCGTCCCCGGCGCAACGGGAACGTACCCCGCGTATGCTCCCGTCGCCAGGAAAAGGATCGGTCCCTTCACGGATCTCCTCAGAAGTCCTTGAAATTACGGCGATCCTAGCACCGCATCTCCCGGGTGTCAATAACGCCGGATCCTTCGTCCGCCATTTCCCGGCGGCCGACGTTCCGCTTACGAAGCGGGAGCGGCTTTCACCTCGGCCTTCTTCGCTTCCGCCTTCTTCACTTCCGCGAGGGCGCGGAGCTTCCGGTTCACACGCTTGGCGCGCAGGCGGGCGATCCCGGCCTTCTTCGCGTCTCCGGCCTCGATCGCCTGTCCTTTCGCCGCCTTGAACGTCTTGAGCTTCTTCTTGAGATCCTCTTTCGTCAAGACCGCCTTCTCTGCCTTTGTCTTCGTTTTCGCCTTCGCCATCAGATCCCTCCTCTTTGTAATCGCATTTGCGGCTTGCGCCAACCGCTCCGGGGTACGCTCCCGTACGCCCCAGAGCCTACATCCACCGGCCGGCCGAAACGGCTTCGCGCCATTCGCGCAGGAGCCTCGCCGCTGTCGGTCCCGGCTTTCCTCCGCCTACGGGCTTCCCGTCCAGGCGGACGACGGGAAGAACCTCGACCGTCGTCCCCGTGAGAAAGATCTCTTCCGCCCCTCTCAGCTCATCAGCGCTGATCCGCCTCTCAGCGACCGGAATCCCCGCCTCGCGGGCCAGCTCGATCAAGCACGCGCGCGTCACGCCGGAGAGAATCGACGGACCCTCGGGCGGCGTGACGAGGCGCCCCTTCACGGCGGCGAAGACGTTCGCCGCCGTCGCTTCGGCGACGAAACCGCCGCGGATAAAGATCGCATCGTCGACCTTCCTCCGCCGCGCCTCTTCGCGCGCCAGCACGTTGCCAAGGAGGTTGACGGTCTTGATGTCGCACCGCGCCCACCGGGGATCCGGCATCGTTACGGCCCGAATGCCGCGCGCGCGGAGCGCCGGGTCGGGCGGGACGAGACGGCGGACCGTCATGACGAGCGCTGGCCGGACAATCGCCGGAACCGGATGGTTCCTCGGAGCCTCCCCTCGCGTCACTTGGATGTATATCTTCGACTCCCGGAATTCGCTCCGGCGAACGAGTTGACCGATCCACCGGGTCAGGCGCCCGTCGTCCCAGGGGACCGGCAGATCAACCGCGCGCGCGCTCCGGCGGAGCCTGGCGACGTGCATCGGGAGGGCGAATGGACGGCCGCCGTACGTCCGGACGACCTCGTAGACCGCGTCTCCGAACTGGAAACCGCGGTCCTCGACCGAGACGCGGGCGTCTTTGAGCGGGACGATCCGCCCCTGGATCAGTGCGAGACTGGGCATCTGCGGGGAAGGCTCAAGCGGAGACGTGCGCGCAGTACGGCGAGGAGCGGCGACGACCGAGAACGAAGAGATGCGCGGTTATCGGCACGGCGGTCAGACCTCCATGATCTCGGCTTCCTTGTGCGCCAAAAGATCGTCGATCTTCTTGATCCACTGGTCCGTCATCTTCTGGAGCTCGTCCGCCGCCTTCCGGATGTCGTCCTTCCCGACGTGCTCGGCCTTCTCGAGCTTCTTGAACTCCTCGTTGCCGTCGCGCCGGGCGTTGCGGATGGAGACCCGGGCCTCCTCGGCCATCTTTTTCACGACCTTGGCCAGCTCCTTCCGCCTCTCCTCGGTCAGCGGCGGGACCGCCAGGCGCACGACCTTCCCGTCGTTCGATGGCGTCAGGCCCAGATCCGACTTCTGGATCGCCTTCTCGATGTCCGGAATGAGCGACGCCTGCCATGGCTGAATGACGATCAGGCGGGGTTCCGGAACAGACAGGCTCGCCACCTGGGCAAGCGGCGTCTCCGCTCCGTAGTACGGCACGTGAATCCCGTCCAGCAGATGGGTCGAGGCCCGGCCCGTTCGGACGCCCGCGAACTCGCGCTTGAGGGCATCGAGGGCTTTCTCCATCTTCGCCTGGGACTTCTTGCGGACTTCTTCGATCACGACGTCCCTCCGTGAACGAGCGTCCCGATCGGCTCGCCGCAGACCGCGCGGACGACATTCCCCTCTTCGTTCAAGTTGAAGATCATGATCGGCAGGTCGTTGTCCATGCAGAGGGAGATCGCCGTCGCGTCCATCACCTTGAGGTTGCGCTTGAGAACTTCGATGTACGAGAGATCGGTGAACCGGGCCGCCGTCGGGACGATCATCGGATCGGCATCGTAGACGCCGTCGACCTTGGTCGCCTTCAGGATCACCTCCGCGCCGATCTCCATCGCCCGGAGGGCCGCCGCCGTGTCCGTCGTGAAGAACGGGTTTCCGGTCCCGGCCGCGAAGATCACGACCCGCCCTTTCTCCAGGTGCCGGATCGCCCGCCGGCGAATATACGGCTCCGCCAGCTCCCGCATCTCGATGGCCGACTGGACGCGCGTGTCGACTTCGTTCTTCTCCAGGAAGTTCTGCAGGGCCAGGGCGTTCAGGACCGTGGCGAGCATCCCCATATAGTCGGCGCTCGCCCTCTCCATCCCGGCCGCCGCCCCGGCCAGCCCGCGGAAGATGTTCCCCCCGCCGATCACGATGCCGACCCGGACGCCGATCTCGACGATCTGCTTGACCTCCTTCGCGAGGCGCGCCACGACCGCCGGATCGATGCCGTACCCCTGGTTCCCCATGAGCGCTTCGCCGCTCATCTTGAGGAGGACGCGTTTGTAGCGAGGGGTCGGCATCGCGGGATCAGACGGGCTTGACCTGGGACATTACCTCGGCCGCGAAGTCCTCGCTCCTCTTCTCGATCCCCTCGCCCACCTCGAACCGGGCGAAACGGACGACGGAGAGGCCGGGCGCGGTCTTCTTGAGGAACGCGCCGACCGTCTGCTTCCCATCCGGGTCCTTGACGAATACCTGGTCCAGAAGGCAGACCTCGGAGTAGAACTTCTCCAGCCTGCCGGCGACCATCTTCTCGACGATCGCCTCGGGCTTTCCCGATTCCTTTCCCTGGGCCCGGTATATCTCCCGTTCCCGCTCCAGGGTCTCGGCCGGCACTTCCTCGCGGCGAACGTACCGCGGGCGGACGGCGGCCACGTGCATGGCGACGTCCCTGAGCGCCTCGAGCGCGGACGCGCCGGCCGATCCTTTCCCCTCCACGAGAACGCCGATCCGGCCCCCGCCGTGGACGTAGGACGACACAGCCTCGCCTTCGAACCGCGTAAACCGGCGCACCTCGATCTTCTCGCCGATCTTGGCCACAAGCTCCTTGACCGTCTCGTCGACCGTCTGCCCGCCCCGCAAGGCGGGGCCGACAAGAAGATCGTCGCAGGTCGCCGGCCGCTCGAAAAGCACGACCTCCGCCAGAGCGCCGACGAAAGCTTTGAAATCGTCGTTCTTCGCGACGAAATCGGTCTCGCAGTTCACCTCGACGACGGCCCCGGCCTTCCCGTCCGGGGCCACGCGGACGGCCGTCAGTCCTTCGGCGGCGATCCGCCCCGCCTTCTTGGCCAAGGCCGCCAGTCCCTTCTGGCGCAGAAGGTCCACGGCTTTCTCAAAATCGCCGCCCGTTTCGGCCAGCGCCTTCTTGCAATCCATCATTCCCGCCCCGGTCCTCTCCCGAAGGTCCCTGACCGCGGACGCGCTTACCATAACCGTCATTTTCCGGATCCTTTCCCCGTTGTTGTTGGATTGGCCGCGAGGGCCCCGTCAGGCCGTTGAACCGCGCAGTGCGCCGCAATCCCCGCCCCTTGGGGCAGGACCAAGGCGCACGAATGAAAATATCGATAGCCCCTTGGAGGTCGAAGAACCCCGCCTTTCAAGGCGGGGTTCTTCAAGAAGCCGCCCCGCCGCATGCTACGCGGCGGAAACCTCTTGCCCCGCCACGGCCTGCTGGGACGCCGCGCCGGCCGGGGCCAGCGTCCCCTGGCGCCCTTCGAGGACGGCGTCGGCCATCCGGGCCGTCATAAGACGGATGGATCGGATGGCGTCGTCGTTTCCCGGGATAGGATACGTAATCCCGTCGGGATCGCAGTTCGTGTCAACGACCGCGATGATCGGGATCTTGATCCGCTGGGCTTCTTTCACGGCGATCGCTTCTTTCTTCACGTCCACGATGAAGACTGCCCCGGGACGCCCGTTCATATCCTTGATCCCGCCCAGCGCCCTGCTGAGGGCCTCGCGCTTCTTCTCATGGCGGGCGACTTCCTTCTTCGTGAACTTGTCGTACGTCCCGTCCTTGGACATGTTCTCGATCTGGCGGAGTTTGTCGATGCTCTTCTTGATCGTCTCGTAGTTGGTGAGCATCCCGCCGAGCCAGCGATGGTTCACGTAGAACATCCCGGACCGAAGCGCCTCCTCGGCGATGACGTCCTGGGCCTGCTTCTTGGTGCCCACAAAAAGGACCGACTTGTTCTCAGCCGAGACTTGGCGAACGAACTCGTAAGCCTGCTTGAACTTCTTGAGCGTCTTCTGGAGATCGATGATGTAGATCCCGTGCCGCTCCCCGAAAATGTACTTCTTCATCTTGGGATTCCACCGCTTGGCCTGGTGGCCGAAGTGGACCCCGGCTTCAAGGAGCTCCTTCATCGTGATTGCCTGCATGAACCTTCCTCCAAAGGGTTATCGCCTCCGCCGGCCCGGCCGCCGCCTCTCCCCGTCTCCGCGGCCTTCTTGACGTGACGGCCGCATGACGGGATAGATCGGCGCGGCACCCTGTCGATCGATCGCCGGCGTGTGAGATCGGTCCCGCTCCGCGGGACCGTGATAAGGACCCGGAGACCGGGGCCTCAGCAAGAAGCGGAAAATTTACCATACGAGCCTCGTTCGAGGCAAGCGCGATCGAACAGGCGAAAAAGCTATGGGCGGGGCTGGGGGGATGTCCCGGGCGGCCTCGCTCCCGGCGGGGGGGCGAAAAGCTCGCGGGGATTGAGGACTTCGATGTTGGCGTTGTGAAGGCTCTGGAGGTGAAACTCCCCCTTCATGAACCGCTTGAGCGTCCCGTCGGAGACGAGGGCGACGATCACGGCGGTATCGAACAAGGCAAAGACCGCGCCGATCACGAGCCCTTTGTAGGCGAGCTTCAGGAACCGCCGCATCCGGCTCCGCGATATCATCCACCGATCCCAACGGAAAGGAACGCCGGGCCTGAGCCTCTCCCGGAGCCGCCAGAGCTCCGTCACTCTCAAGAACCTGCTCCACCGCCAGGCCATCTCGCAATATCTCAAGAACCGCTCCTTTTCAGCGGGCGTATCGCAATACGCCTTTGCCTCATTATCGTCAGAATTGTCGCCAGGCTTTAGGACAAAGTTCACGCCTTTTTGCCTCCATCGCCGGGCCGGAAAAGCGGCCTTCTCTCGCCCTCCGGCCCTACTCCCGCGCGCCGACACCCGCCCCGGCGCTCCTCAAACGCTTGCTCAGTCACGGACGGCTTCCTGGCCGGGCCTCGTCGCCCGGACGGGGAGAACGATCGTGAACGTGGAGCCTTCCACCGGCCCGCTTTCGACCCGGATATCCCCTCCATGGGCCTTGACGATCCCGTAGGAGATGGAAAGCCCCAGACCCGTCCCCTCCCCCACGCCCTTGGTCGTGAAGAACGGATCGAAAACCTTCGGAAGTATTTCCTCCCGGATCCCCGATCCATTGTCGCGGACGGAGACCTCTACCCATCCCCCTTCCCACCGCGTCTGGATCTCGAGCCTCCGGTCGGCCGGCCGGCCGGAAACCGCCTGGGCCGCGTTCGCCATCAGGTTCAAGAGGACCTGGACGAGATGGTTCTCGTCGCCCAGAACGAACCCCGGCTCCGGCGACAGCCCCACGAGCAGGCTGGTCCCGCTCGTCCGCAGATCGTACTCCCGAAGCTCGACGGCCCGGCGGACAACGTGGTTGATCGAGATCGGCTCCAGGGCCAAGTCCCTTCGGCGCGAGAAGGTCAGGAGGTTCTGGACGATCTTGACGCACCGTCCGGCTTCCTGTTTGATGAACCCGGCCATCCGCGCCGTTTTCTGTGGATCGGGGTTCCCCGTCAGGAGATCGGCGTACCCCACGACGCCCGTGAGGGGATTGTTGATCTCGTGAGCCACGCCGGCCACGAGCTCGCCGATCGCCGCGAGCTTCTCGGACTGGATGATCCGCGATTGGAGCATCTCTCGCTCGATGGCGAGGGCCGCCTGCCGTGTCAGGATCCCGAGACGCCGCGCGTCGTCGCCGCCCATTTCCTTCTCCCGGTCCTTCTCCCGGCCCGGGACACCGAAGGCGATGAGCGCGCCGGTCACTTTTCCCTGGACCCAGATCGGCGCGCCCAGGATGACGTCCCCGCGCGCGCTGGCCGGACTTGCCGGCGCGGGGTCTCCCTGATCCGCCGGGAGCACGCACTCGCGACCGGCCCGCAACACGCGTTCGGCGAGACGACGGACCCTCTCCGCTTCGTTCCCCCCCGCCGCTCCGGCCTCCCCGCCCTCCCGCCGGCCCCAAATGACGGTTGGCGTTCCGGAAATCCCTTCGGCCGAATACACGGCGGCCCGACTCGCCCCCAGGACCTCCGCCCCGTGCCCGGCGATTCGCGCAAGGACCTTTCCGGCCGGCTCTCCCTCCGCCACGGCCCGAAGGATGTCGTTGTAGGCTTCCACCTCCATCAGCCGGTCCTCCAGAGCCTGGCGCTGGGATACGAGCTCGTCGTTGCTCACCGTCAGTTCCTCGTTCTGCGCCTCTAGCATCTGGTCCCGCTCGCGCAATTCGCCGATCAGCCGGCCGATGGCCTGCGTCAGAAGGCCGATCTCGTCGGTGGACCGGGCGATCAGGGGGCCGTCCGGCAGGCCGGAGCCCCCCGAAGCGAACACGCCGGTGAGCGGAGAGAGCGATCCGCGGAAGGACCGCACGAACAACAGGCTCCCCAGGACGGCCACGACCTCCACCACGGCCCACAATCCCAGCACCTCAGCCGTGAAATAGCCCGTCCTCGTCCAGTAGTACTGAACGAGGACGGTATCGATCAGGAGTGGGACCAGCGCCCCGATGAGGAATATCCGGCGCGTCAGCGGAAAGTAGACGCGCTCGAAACCGAAGGCGCCGACGGCCTCCCCAAAGCGGTCGAGCATGAGGAAGAAGATCGGGAGCCCCACGATGATCGAAACAATGACGGCTACGAGCTGAAGGCGGATCCAGACCCCCCAGGTGGGCTGCATCCCCCCTTCGAGGACCGCAACGAGCATGACGACATTCGGGGCAAGAGCGAGGAAAGCGAGGAAGAAACCCCAGAACCTTCCAGGGAAACGCTGAATCCTCCGGTCAACATCCGAGAGAACGGCGGGATCGATCGCGCCTGACGCCTCCAGCGCGGACGCAACGGGGCGGAGGTATTGCCGGAAGTAGAGAAACGTCCCCACGATCAAGGCGGCCGCATAGGCGGCGTGGAGCGGGGACAGGATGACGGCCCGGATCTCGCCGCTCGTCATGAGGTTCGAGAGCTTGATGTACGAGAGCCCGAATACGGGCGGAAGTAGATAGCACCATAGAATGAGGAACAGGACGCGCCTGAGCCAGTCCTCCCCGACCCCCGGTCCCCTGATCCCGACTTCCGCCACGATCGGCCCCCCGCCCAGCCCATTCATCCGCAGATTTCGCAGATTGCCGCAGATTGCCTTCGTTTTTCCGGCCGCACTGGTCTTTCAAAGAATCTGTGGAATCCGAGCAATCTGCGGATTCCCCCGCCCTTCCGATTCACCGATTCACCGATTCACCCATTCACCGATTCACCCGTTTTCTTCAATGCGCCTCGGCCCAGTTGCGCCCGACCCCCGCGTCGACACGGACGGGGACGGAGAGCGGCAGAGCCCCCTCCATCACGCGGACGCTGAGGCTCTTCGCCTCCTCGACTTCCGTCTCCGGAACCTCGAAGAGAAGCTCGTCGTGGATCTGCAGGATCATCCGGGCCGAGAGACCAGCGTCCCGCAGGGCGGGACTTAGCTCCACCATCGCCTTCTTGATCATGTCGGCCGCACTCCCCTGGATCGGCGTGTTGATCGCCGTCCGTTCCGCGGCCTGCCGGACGCCGTTGTTGGACGACGCAATGTCCGGCAGTGTCCGGCGCCGCCCCAGCATCGTCGTCACATACCCGCGCTCGCGGGCCTCGGCAATCGTCCGGTCGATGTACGCCCGAACGCCCGGATAGCGGGCGAAGTAGCGGTCGATGAACGCCTTCGCCTCGAGAGGCGTGACGCCGAGATCGCTCGAAAGGCCGTAGGGCGTCATTCCGTAGATGATCCCGAAGTTGATTACCTTCGCCCGGCGGCGCATCTCCGCGCTCACCTGGTCCGGGGAAACGCCGAAGACCTCCGCCGCCGTCCGCGCGTGGACGTCCTCCCCCGCCTCGAACGCGGCACTGAGGACGGGGTCGCCGGACAGATGGGCCAGGAGCCTCAGCTCGATCTGCGAGTAGTCGGCCGAAAGGAGGACGCGCCCCGCCGGGGCGACGAACGCCTCCCGGATCCTCCGTCCGAGATCGGTCCGGATCGGGATGTTCTGGAGGTTCGGCTCGGAGGAAGAGAGGCGCCCCGTGGCCGTCACCGTCTGGTTGAGAGACGTGTGGAGCCTTCCCGTCTCCGGATGGACGAGCGCCGGCAGGGTGTCGACGTAAGTCGACTTGAGCTTGGCGAGCTGGCGGTAGGCCAGGACCTCGGCCGGAAGGTCATGCCGAACCGCGAGCTGGGCCAGGACTTCCACGTCGGTGGACGGCCCCATCTTCGTCCGCTTGACGACGGGCAGGCCCAGCCGTGTGAAGAGAATCTCTGCGAGCTGTTTGGGGGAGTTCACGTTGAACGGCCCGCCGGCGAGGGCGTGGATGCGATGGACGGCCCCCGCCATCTCCCGTTCCAGCTCCTTGCTCATCTCCCGGAGATGGCCCGCGTCGAGGAGAATCCCGTTCTCCTCGATCTCGGCGAGGACGGAGACGAGCGGGAGCTCCACGTCGTAGTAAAGGGACTCCATCCCCATCTCCGCGATCTTCGGCCGGAGGACGGCCGTCAGGCGGAGGGCCGCGTCCGCGTCCTCCCCGGCGTACGCCGTGGCCGTCTCCACGGGGACTTGGTCGAAGGAGACCTGCTTCGCCCCCTTCCCCGCCACGTCGGCGTACGTGATTGTTTCGTGATCGAGATACTCGCGGGCCAGCGCGTCGAGGGAATGGCTGTGGCGTTCCGGGTCGATCAGGTACGAGGCGACCATCGTGTCGAACGCGACGCCCCGGACGGCGAGACCGGCCCGGGAGAAGACGAGCAGATCGTACTTGAGGTTCTGGCCGACCTTGCCGACCGACGGATCGGCCAGAATGGGCGCCAGCTGTCGCAGGGTCTCGCGCCGGTCGAGATTGCGCGACCCCGGCGCCGTGTGGCCGACGGGCAGATAGAACGCTTCGCCCTCTTTTCCGCAGACGGCAATCCCCACGATCTCCGCCCGCATCGGGTCTTTCGACGTCGTCTCGAGGTCGACCGCGAACTCGCCGCGGCTCCGGAGCGACTCCGCCAGACGGGGGACGTCATCCGGATCGGCGACGGCCCGGTACGCCTCGCGCGAGAATCCGGATCCGCCGCCTTCGGGGGCGCCGTCCTCCCCGAGAAGCTCCTTGAGCAGGGACTTGAACTCGAATTCCCGGAACAGCGCCCCGAGCGCGATCCGGTCCGGCTCCCTCCGCGCGAGCGATCCCAGGTCGATCTCCACCGGCGCGTCCGTCTCGATCGTCGCGAGGCCGCGCGAGAGCCGGGCGCTCTCCGCCCCCGCTCGAAGGATATCCCTCAGCCTCGGCCGGGAGACTTCCTCGATCCTCGAAAGCACGCCTTCGATCGTCCCGAAAGCCTCGATCAGTTCCCGCGCCGTCTTCTCGCCGACGCCGCTGACGCCGGGGATGTTGTCGGACGCGTCTCCCATGAGACCCAGGATCTCCACGACGCCGCCCGGCGGAACACCGAACCTCTCTCTGACGCCCTCGGAGTCGTAGCGGACCTCCTTCATCGTGTCGTAGACCAAAACGTGCTCGCCCACGAGCTGAAGCAGGTCCTTGTCCCCGGTCACGATCGTCACGTCGTATCCTTCCCCGACCGCCCGATGCGCCAGCGTGCCAATGACGTCGTCCGCCTCGTATCCTTCGACCGTCAGCGCCGGGATCCGGAAGGCCTCGACGACCTTCTGGATATAGGGCACCTGAACAACGAGAGAGTCGGGCATCGGCTGGCGGTGCGCCTTGTACGCGGCGAAAACCTCCTCCCGGTGCGTCGGCCCCTTGGGGTCGAAGACGACGGCGAGCCCGTCCGGCCTCTCCTCCCGAACGATTTTCAGGAGCATCTGGATGAACCCGTAGATCGAGTTGGTCGGAAATCCCTTGGACGTGGAAAGACGGCGAATGGCGTAGAAGGCTCGGTAGATGTAGGAGTGGCCGTCGACGATATAAAGGCGGGGCCGGGGCGGCATCGGATCTCCATGCAAAGAGGGAAGGCCACACAATAGGGGGAACCGTCAAAGGTGTCAAGGATGCGGATATAA
>MHEK01000091.1 GCA_001803795.1 Nitrospirae bacterium RBG_16_64_22 | reverse complement strand
AGCAATCGGCCTATTGCAAGGAGGATGTCATGAAGAAGCGGATGCTGGGGATGTTGCTGGGGGCCGCGATCCTGGGCGCGGCGGCGACGGCGGGCGCGACGCCGTCTACGATGTTTTGGACGGCGGCGTCCACGGACATCCAGGGGTTTGGCGTTGTTCACCTGGGGATCGACAACTACTTCACGGTGCTCCGCAAGGCGGAGAAGGGCGGGGGCGATTTCCATACGGACGTTGGGTTTACGGTCGGCGTACTTCCCTTCGAGAAGATCCAAGCGGAGGTCGGGGTGGACCTGATTGAGTCGACCGACAATCCCCTCTTCTTCAACGCGAAGGTCGGGACGCCCGAAGGCGCGCTCTGCAAGGCGTGCCCCGCGATCAGCGTTGGCGTCTTCAACGTGGGCACGAAGAAGGACGTGACCAACCAGAACGTGTTCGACGTCATCGTCGGCAAGACGATCGGCTCCGTGGGCCGGGTCTTCGCGGGCTACTACTCCGGGAACAGCAAGGTCCTCGTGGACAAGGACGGCAACAAGGAGAACACCGGGTTCATGATCGGGTTCGACAAGGGCTTCATGCCGACAAAGCAGGGGAAGGACGAGTACAGCAAGATCGTTCTCGCCGCGGACTACGCCTCGGGGAAGAACGCCCTTGGCGGCGGCGGCGTGGGGATCGCCTACTTCTTCACGAAGGACGTCTCGCTCCTCACCGGCCCGGTCTGGTTCAACGAGGAGGCGATCAACGGGAAGTGGAAGTGGTCAACCCAGCTTGACGTGAACTTCTAGCAGTATGTTGAAAAAGTCCATCCATGGCTTTTTCAACCACGACTTGGCCGAAGTGAATTCGTCCAAGTCTCACAGGGTGTCTCTCAACACCCTGCCAGGGACCGGGAACGCCTGAGGAGGAAACTATGAAAAAAGTCGAATGCATCATCAAGCCGTTCAAGCTTGACGACGTGAAGCAGGCCCTGACGGACCTCGGGGTCCACGGCATGACGATCTCCGAGGTGAAGGGGTTCGGCCGGCAGAAGGGCCATACGGAACTTTACCGCGGGAGCGAGTACACGATCGACTTCGTTCCGAAGGTGAAGATTGAGCTGGTCGTTCCGGACAACCTGGTCGCGAACGTCGCGAACGCCGTGATCACCGCGGCCCAGACCGGGAAGATCGGCGATGGAAAGATATTTGTGAGCTCAGTGGAAGAGACGATCCGGATCCGGACGGGCGAGCGCGGCGAAGCCGCCATCTAGGGGGAGGGAAAGAAAAATGGTGCATCGAAAGATACGCTTTGTTGCGCCGGCCGTCCTCTTCGGATGGCTGGCGATGACCGGGTTTTCCGGATGGGCCTCGGCCCAGGAAGCCCCAAAACCTGCAGAGGCCCCCGCGGCCGCTCCGGCCGCCGCCCCCGCGGCAGAGGCCGCGAAGCCGGCCGAGGCGCCCAAGCCCAAGATCGACTCGGGCGATACGGCATGGGTCCTGACGTCGTCGGCCCTGGTCATGCTCATGACGCTTCCGGGCCTGGCCCTCTTCTACGGGGGGCTCGTCCGAAGGAAGAACGCCCTCTCGACGATCATGCACTCCTTCATCATTCTGTGCGTGATCAGCGTCCAGTGGGTCCTGTTCGGGTACACGCTGGCCTTCGGCCCGGATATCAAGCAGTTGATCGGCGGGCTTGACTTCCTGGGTCTCAAGGGGATGAACGGATCTCCGTCGTCCTACGCGGCCACGATCCCCGACTTCGCCTTCATGATCTTCCAGGCGATGTTCGCCGTCATCACGCCGGCCCTCATCACCGGCGCGTTCGCCGAGCGGATCAAGTTCTCCGCCTTCCTGGTCTTCACGCTCCTCTGGGCGACGATCGTCTACGATCCCCTGGCCCACTGGGTGTGGGGCGGCGGGTGGCTCCAGAAGCTCGGCGCGCTCGACTTCGCCGGCGGGACGGTCGTTCACATCAGCTCGGGCGTCTCGGCGCTCGTGGCGGCCATCGTGATCGGCAAGCGGAAGGGGCACGGAAAAGAGATCATGGCGCCGCATAACCTGCCGTTCACGGTGCTCGGGGCGGGCCTACTCTGGTTCGGCTGGTTCGGCTTCAACGCGGGAAGCGCCCTGGCGGGCAATGCGCTCGCGGCTTCCGCCTTCGTCACGACGAACACGGCGACGGCGGCGGCGGCCCTCGGGTGGCTCTTCATCGAGTGGGCGGAGACGGGGCGGCCGACGGTCCTCGGCGCCGCGTCCGGCGCCGTGGCGGGGCTTGTCGCCATCACACCCGCGGCTGGGTTCGTGGGGCCGATCTCCTCTCTCATCCTGGGCTTCGCGGCGGGGATCATCTGTTACATCGGCGTGACGAAGATCAAGGCCGCGTTCGGGTACGACGACGCGCTTGACGTCTTCGGCATCCACGGCATTGGCGGCACGTGGGGCGCCATCGCGACGGGGCTCTTCGCCTCCAAGGCGGTCAACGACGCGGGGGCGGACGGCCTCTTCTTCGGCGGCGGCTTCGGCCAGGTGACGAACCAGATCATCGCCGTGGGCGCGTCGTGGGCCCTGGCGATTGTGGGCACGTTCGTGATCCTCAAGGTCATCGACGGGGCGATGGGTCTTCGCGTCACGGACGAGGACGAAGTGGCGGGACTCGACCTCTCGCAACATGGGGAGACGGGGTACAACCTGTAAGACTAAGACGGTAAATGGGTGAATGGGTGAATGGGTGAATGGGTGAATGGAAAAACCCGGCCACCCAAGTCAGGCTCATCTCAGATCGACTCGCCCCCCGGCATTTTGCCGGGGGGCTTTTTGTTTGCCCGGCGCCGGTCCCCGGGCTAGAATCGCGGTCATGAAGCGGCCGGCCAAGACCCTCCCCCTCCGGATTGCCCTCGTCCAGATGAACGCGATCGTGGGCGACGTGGAGGGAAACGCCGACATGGTCCGCGCCGGTCTCCGCGAAGCCCGTGAAATCGGCGCGGACATCGCCGTCTTCCCCGAGCTTTGCCTCACGGGTTATCCTCCCGAAGACCTCCTCTTCCGGCGGTCGTTCCTCAAGGCCGCGGAACGGGGCGTCCGCCGTTTGGCCCGCGAGACGGACGGGATCGCCGCGATCGTCGGCTTTCCGGAGGATGGCGCGGAGGGGCCGTTCAACGCCGCCGCCGTCCTGGCCGGCCGGCGCGTCGTCTCCACGTACCGGAAGGTCCACCTCCCCAATTACGGCGTTTTCGACGAGAAGCGTTATTTCGTGCCGGGGAAGTCCGCGCCCGTTCACTCCATCCGCGGCGTCCCGTTCGGCGTTCTTATCTGCGAGGATATCTGGATCGCCGACGGCCCAGGGCGCGAGATGGCGAGACGGGGCGCGCGCGTTCTTCTCGTTCTCAACTCCTCCCCCTATCACGCGGGAAAGGTCCGCGAGCGGGAGAAGATGCTCGTTGCCCGGGCCAAGGCGTACAAGGCCTGGATCGTCTACGTGAATCTCGTGGGCGGCCAGGACGAGATGGTTTTCGACGGGCAGTCGCTCGTCGTCTCGCCCGAGGGCAGAACGGCAGTCCGGGGGCACGCCTTCCGGGAGGAGGTCATCGCGGTGGACCTCCCGGTTTCCGAGCGCAAGGTCCGTGGGGCGGTCTCCGTCCCATCCCGTCCCGCGGCATCCCGGCCGCGCATTCCGGCTCCGCCCAAGGCCGCGTATCTGCCCGTCGAGGATGAAGTCGTGGGCGCCCTGGTCTGCGGGACGAGGGACTACGTCGAGAAGAACCGGTTCCCCGGCGTCGTCATCGGCCTCTCGGGCGGGATTGACTCGTCCCTCGTCGCTGTCGTGGCCGCGAAGGCGCTCGGGCCGGAAAGGGTGACGGGCGTTCTCATGCCGTCGATCTACACCTCGAACGCCAGCGCGGAAGACGCGACGGCGCTCGCCCTGGCGCTGGGGATCAAAACGCTCACGGTCCCGATCTGGCCGGCCGTTGAAGTGTACATGTGGGCGCTCAAGGAGGCGTTCTCCGGCCGGGCCGCGGACGTAACGGAGGAAAACATCCAGGCGCGCGTCCGGGGAAACATCCTCATGGCCCTCTCGAACAAGTTCGGCCGGCTCGTCCTCACGACCGGAAACAAGAGCGAGATGGCCGTGGGATACGCGACGCTTTACGGCGACATGGCGGGCGGGTTCGCCGTTATCAAAGACGTTCCCAAGACGCTCGTATACCGGATCTGCCGGCGGATCAACGAGACGGCCGGCCGGGAGATCATCCCGGGGCGGGTCCTGACCAGGGCGCCCACGGCCGAGCTGAAGCCCGACCAGACCGACCAGGACACGCTTCCTCCCTACGAAGTCCTCGACCCCATCCTCGAGCACTACGTCGAGAACGAACGCTCCGTCGCGGAGATCGTCCGCAGGGGCTTCGAGGCTGAGACGGTCCGGAAGGTCGCCCGGATGGTCGACCGGAGCGAGTACAAGCGCCGCCAGGCCCCGCCGGGAATCAAGATCACCCCCCGCGCCTTCGGCCGCGACCGCCGCATGCCGATCACGAACCGGTTCGGGGGGTCTTGAGCGGGACGCCATGGGCGTGGATCGTCCGGAATCACGGATGTTCCGGTTGACAAGCCCCGTTCCTTGGACGTATAAAGTAACAGCAGAGTATACGTATAGGAGCTGGCCGTGCAGACCAAACTGACCCTGCGTCTGGAAAAGAGCGTCATCAGGAAAGCCAAGACTTGGGGGAAGAAGCGAGGGATCTCTCTTTCACAGGCGGTTTCCGAGTTCTTCTCCCAGTTGCCCGAAAAGCCGGCGCCTAGGGCGCTCAGCCCCTGGACCCAGGGACTTGCGGGGATTGCTTCGGGCGGCGGACGCCCGAACACGGACGAGGCCCTTCGCGCGGAATATCTCGACCACCTCGAAAAGAAGCACGGGTGAGGCGGATCCTCTACGACACGAACGTGATTCTGGATGTCCTGCTTGAGCGACAGCCTCATTTCGGGGCTTCGGCGGCCGCGCTCGATGCGGTTGGGCGGGGCAGTGTCGAAGGGTACGTCTCCGCGCACGCCGTGACCACGATTGCCTACCTGCTCGAACGGCGCCTCGGATCGGCGAGAAGCCGGAAGGCGCTGGCCGATCTCCTGTCAAAGATGCGAGTGGCTCCGGTCACCGATGCCGTCATCCGCCAGGCCCTGAACAGCAGGATTAACGACTTCGAGGACGCTGTCTGTCACGCGGCGGCGGTTGAGGCCGACGTCTCCATGATCGTGACGCGCAATGCCGCGGACTTCTCGAAGGGCGCGGTCCCGGCCGTCCTGCCGGAAGTCTTCCGGGGCTGATCCCCCCGTCGGCCATCCTTCCCACCGCCCGTCCTTTCCTCCTACCCGCTTGAGGAAGGAATCGCAAACTGCCTGAGTCGGCACCGCCTTCTAAGGGTCCACTCGCCCCCATCGGGGGAGAGGGCCAAGCCTGCCCCGCACTTGATGCGGGGGTAAGGGGGAACGGCCGGAACGAGTGACCCCATCTGTCACACCCATGTGGTAGAAGGAAGGCGGGATAGGGGACACCGAATGGGAGCGCGAGCGAACGCCGGACATGAAGACGCCGCGCGCGTTGACCGAAACGGGGGTTTCTGGTAGGTTTTCCCTACAGCCGTCCAGGCAGGCTCTCAGGTTCCATCCCCTCCAGGAGTCAGGATACGATGTGGTTGCAGGTCCTTTCTCGGAACCACGCCCTGCCTTCGCCGGGTCCGCGCAGTCCCTTGCGGAGCCATGATCGCGTTCTCTTCCTCGGCCATGCGGTCGAAAGCCCCCTATCCTCGTCGCATCGTCCCTCGGAATGCGACGCAGGAAACCGCCTCCACAAAGTCCTGGCGAATAACTTAGCAAAACCAGCAACGTCCCCGTCGGGCGTCCCCGTCGGGTCGCCGTCGGGGTCGCCTGACCCGCATTGCTCCCGAGCGGTCCGTAGGGGTCGCCGGTCCGAAATGGTATGATCCGGTCCTTGAGGTTGAAGAGGGGGGAGACAGCAATGGAGCCTTTCAGGAAGGAGATAGGGATTGCGCATGTCCTCGGCCTGGCGCTGGTCCTGCTCTTCGCCGGCGGACCCGCCGAGGCGGCCCAGAAGAAGGGGCATGCGAAGCCGGAAAGGAAGGGATACAAGCTCGTTCTGAAGCAGATTCCAGAACTGAATAACGGGAAGACCATCGCAGTGGAAGGAGAGGCGGATTCCATGGGCGACCGATTCCTGGTCGAAAACCTTTTCATTCTTCAGCCCGTTGCAGTGACCGTCCTGGCCAGGAACAAGGGCGACGATGTGCGCATCCGTCTTGCGAAGGACAGGTGGGACGAGCCAATCGAGGAGAAGTCCACCAAGGGCGTCGGCCGGCAGACGATCAAGTTCAGGACCCAAGGCGATCTGAGGATCATCATAAGCTCGCCGAAAGGCAAGGTTCCATACAATCTCCTCGTATGGGCAGGCGATGAAGTCAAGCCCGACATGAAATCGGTCTTCAAGGCGCCGGCAAAGAGAGGCGGAAGATTGGGAAGTGCGCGATGAAGAGAGCGCTCGGCCTCATCACTTGTCTCCTGCTCCTTGACGCTCTGGTTCCCTTGGGAGCCGCCGGCGGGCCGCGCCAGGTGAGCCCGTGGGGACTGATCGAGGGCTTGGGCGCCGCCGCCGGGGCGGAGCCTGGAAGCGTTACGGGCCGGGGGATCGCGGACAGGGGCATTGCCTGGACGACGTTCGGCATAGACTTCGTCACGAGCTTCGGGGAAATGCGCGGAGACTATCCGGGCCTTGCTCCAGGGGATGCCGCATATGATCCCGACTTCTCGCCCGAGGGATCACCGGAGGTTCCCTCCCGATGCGCCGCTTCGGCCGAGTGCGAGGCCTGCTTCGAGCAGGCCCAGGGGAAGCTCAACTTCATGCGCTACAACCTCGAGAAGCTGAGGATCATCTACAGATCGACCAAGGACTACGCCGACAAGGCTATGGCTTTTGGTGACAGCGTCTCGAGCATTCACGGCGTCTCGGGACTGGCCTGGCAGCATGAAAAGGCCGGCATTCAGAAATCCCTCGATAAGCTCGGAGGAACATACGACCAGAAATACCATGGGATGATGAGGTCTCTCCGAGGCGCCCTCCAGGAGATGGCGGAGTGCGAGAAACGGCACTTCGGCGAGCCCGACTGGTACAACCGCTTCGGGTTCATCTTCTACTCATTCATGGAGGACCGCTACCGCCGCTAGCAAGCTCCTGCTCCGGCGGAACGAGCGGAGCGCCGAGGGGGGGACGCGCCGAGGGGGGGACGTAGTTGACTAGGTGGACAACCATTTCGCTGGGATTGACATCAGCGACTGCCCTCGGCGAAACACCGTCCGAGAGATAAGGATGGGCTGCGCGGGAGTTCGCAAAGGGGGCGGGTTGGAGTGAGAGGCGCCTGGGTGACGCAAGAGGCCATTGTTGCTTATCAGCAGTGCGCATGCGGAGGCCGTAATCGGGAGGTTTCAATGTCACCTCCTCGTGGCCGGTCACTCCCTTCGAAGAGCATGAGGTGCGCGCTATGACCGGGGAAGACGGCCGATTGTTCCTCCAACCAGGAGCCGGCTGATGGTGATCCGGAAGGGACAGGGCATCATCCGCCGGCGCTTGCGACGGAGCGCGCCGCGAGCTGGCTCTCGAAGCACTTCACCTGCTGGTGGCTGGAACGGGAGGGCCACGGCCGGGTGCTGATCGATTCGGACGGTCTTTGAGCGCAGGTGCGGGACGATTCGTCGAGGAAGACCTGAAATCCCAGCCGCGTCGACGTTGTGATCCGTCGCCGATTCATCCCTGCTATTCCGCCGCCGGCTTGACGGGCGGGCGGGCATAGAGTAGATTCAGGCATCCTGTTGATCCGCTCCCGCTCTCTCCTTTTCATCGGGAGGCCCAAATGAAAACACCTCAAGAGAGAAGAAACCGTCTCGCCACGGTTTGCTCGCTTGCCGCCGCGCTCGTTGTTCTCTCGGCGTCAACGATCCATGCCCAAACGCGGGGCGAATCGCTCTATCTCCAGCACTGCGCCGTCTGCCACCAGCCCAATGGAAAGGGAATTCCCGGCTTCTTCCCCCCCTTGGCGGGCAACCCGGTCGTAAACTCGGACGAGCCCGCAAGAATCCGGGAATACCTCTCGAAGGTCATCTTCGGATACCACGGAGGCCTGTTGGTGAGGGGAGAACTCTACTCCGGCACGATGCCTCCAATCGCCTACTTCGGGCGGATGAACGACAGCGAACTGCTCGACCTCATCAACTACCAGCGGAGCGCATGGGGTCATCACTCCAAACCCGTGACCGCCTCCGATCTCGCCAAAGCCCGGGAGAAAGGAAAACCGACCCCTCCTTCCCGTTGATTGCGAGAGGGGAGACCGGCGGGAGGAGGGGCGGGGCGTCCCAGCTCCTTCCCGCCTTTCGCACTGTCCGTTTTTCAGGTTTCTTGCAGGAAGATTAACGGCCGAGAAGCGCGATCGCGCGGGCGGCGACGTTTTCCGGCGTGAAGCCGAACTTCTCCATCAGGACTTTCCCGGGCGCGGAAGCGCCGAAGCGCTCGATGCTGACGACATCTCCCGCTGACCCTGAGTACTTCTCCCACCCTTGAGAGACGCCGGCTTCGACGGCGAGACGAGCGGAAACCGCTGGAGGAAGCACGCTTTCCCGGTATTCCTTCGGCTGAAGATCGAAGATTTCCCACGACGGCAGGCTCACGACGCGCGCGGCGATGCTCTTCCCGGCCAGTATTGCCTGCGCGCCGAGGGCAACCTCGACCTCCGATCCCGTTGCGATAAGGATGATCCGCGGCTTCCCGTCCGGCACGTCCGAGAGGATGTATCCGCCCTTTCCGGCGTCCGTCGCGGGAGCGGATTTCGTCCTGTCGAGAACGGGGAGTTTCTGGCGCGAGAGGATGATGGCACTGGGACCTGCGCGGTGGTTGAGGGCAAACCGCCACGCATCGACCGTCTCGGCCGCGTCCGCGGGACGGATCACGGTGAGATTCGGGATCGCCCTCAGGGCCGCCAGATGTTCGACGGGCTGATGCGTGGGGCCGTCCTCGCCGAGACCGATCGAGTCGTGCGTGAAGACGTAGATCACGCCGAGGCCCATCATGGCCGCGAGCCTGATGGCCGGCCGCATGTAGTCCGCGAAGACGAGGAACGTCCCGCCGTACGGGATGGTCCCGCCGTGGATGGCGAGGCCGTTCAGGACCGCGCCCATCGCATGCTCGCGGACGCCGAAGTGGATGTTCCGCCCGGAGAAATCGCTTCCCGTGATGCTGTCGTACGCCTTGAGGAACGTGTTGTTGGACGGGGCGAGATCGGCCGAGCCGCCGAGGAGATCGGTCACTTTCCCGGCGACGGCGTTCAGGACCTTTCCCGAGGCCTCGCGGGTGGCAAGCGCCGGGTCCCCGGTCGAGAACTTCGGAAGCGCGTCTTCCCACCCTTCAGGCAGGCGCCCTTCCGTTGCGCGAGACCACTCGGCCGCAAGTCCGGGGTGGGCCGCCGCGTACGCATCCAGCCGGGCCTTCCATTCCGTTCCGCGTTCCTTCCCTTCCTCGACCGACCGGCGGAAGCGGGCGAGCGCCTCGGAAGGAACGTGGAACGCGGGCTCCAGGGGCCACCCGAGCGCCTCCTTCGTCCGCCGGACCTCTTCCTTTCCGAGCGGCGCCCCGTGGGCCTCCGCATTGCCCGCTTTGCCAGGACTTCCGAAAGCGATCTGCGTCCGGGCCACGATCAGCGAAGGGCGATCCTTCTTGGCCTTCGCCGCTTCGATCGCGGCCGAAACGGCCCCGAGATCGTTCCCGTCCACGTGAACAACGTGCCAGCGGTAGGCAGAAAACCGGGTGGCGACGTCCTCGGTGAAAGCGATGTCCGTGCTCCCCTCGATCGAGATCTTGTTGTCGTCGTACAGATAGATGAGCTTGCCGAGGCGGAGATGCCCGGCGATCGACGCCGCCTCCGATGCCACGCCTTCCATGAGATCGCCGTCGCTCACGATTCCGTACGTGTAGTGGTCGACGATCGCGTGGCCCGGCCGGTTGAACCGCTCGGCCATGGACCTCTCGGCGATCGCCATCCCGACGCCCGTGGCGAACCCCTGCCCCAGCGGCCCCGTTGTCATCTCCACGCCCGGCGTATGGCCGTATTCGGGATGACCGGGCGTCCGGCTGTCCCACTGGCGGAACCGCTTGATTTCGTCGAGAGAAAGGTCGTATCCCGTCAGGTGCAGAAGGGCGTACAGGAGCATCGACCCGTGTCCGGCCGAGAGGACGAACCGGTCGCGGTCCGGCCAGGACGGATCGGCCGGGTTGTGCTTGAGGAAGCGGTCCCAGAGGACGTACGCCATGGCGGCTGAGCCCATCGGCATGCCGGGATGGCCCGAGTTGGCCTTCTCGATGGCGTCGACCGCGAGCATGCGGATCGTGTTGATGCAGAGGTCGTCGAGCTTCGGATTCACACGTTCCTCACGAGATCAAGGAGAGGGGGGTCCCACAGGGAGAGCCGTCCGCGCGGCGCGGCAAAAACGCCCCGTTGTATACAGGAATCCGGCCCGGATTGCCA
>MHEK01000090.1:3373-6138 GCA_001803795.1 Nitrospirae bacterium RBG_16_64_22 | reverse complement strand
GGGGGACTTCGGGTTCTTCCTCGCGGCGGATCGGCTGGGGGCGGGTGCCGTAGCGGTAGACGGTGACTCCCTTGCACGCGAGCCGGTGGGCCAGGAGGAAGACCTCCTCGACATCGGCGGGTGTCGCGGACTCGGGGAGGTTGACGGTCTTGGAAACCGCGTTGTCCGTATATTTCTGGAATGCCGCCTGCATCCGAACGTGGTCGGCGGGGGCGATCTCGTGGGCCGTGCGGAAGAGATGCTTCATCTCTTCCGGCACGCCGGCGATTCCGCGGACCGTTCCCCGTTTCCCCGCCTCGTGGAAGAAGTCATCCGAGGCGAGGCCCGACTTCTCGGCGGCAAGCCGGAAGAGGGGATGAATCTCGCGGAGCTCCAGGCCGGCCGCCTCGCGCTGGTAGACGGGCGCGAAGATCGGTTCGATCCCGGACGAGCAGGCGGCGATGAGTGAAAGGGTCCCAGTCGGGGCGATCGTCGTGAGCGTCGCGTTCCGGAGGCGCGGGCCCTTTGACGCGAAGCGGCTGTGCCGAAGATTCGGGAAGGCGCCCCGCTCGCGGGCCAGCGCCTCGGATGCTTTGTATGCGTGGAGGCGGATGAACCGCATGACCCGGCCGCCCAGCCGGATCGCTTCGGGCGCGTCGTACGGGATTCCGAGGCGGATCAGGAGATCCGCCCAGCCCATCACACCCAAGCCGACTTTGCGGCCGGCCCGCGTGGTTCTCGCGATTTCGGGAAGGGGGTAGTGGTTCACCTCGACGACGTCGTCCAGGAACCGGACGGCGAGGCTGACGCTCTCGGCCAGACGGCGCCAGTCAACTCCAGGCTTCTTTCCTTCGGCGATCATCAGCGCCAGGTTGACCGACCCCAGGACGCACGCCTCGTAGGGAAGAAGCGGCTGTTCGCCGCACGGGTTCGTAGCCTCGATCTCGCCGAGGGCGGGCGTTGGGTTCGCCGCGTTGATCCGGTCGAGGAAGAGGACGCCCGGCTCGCCGCTCTGCCAGGCCGACTGGACGACGGTGTCCCAGACCTCGCGGGCGCGGACGGTTCTCACGGCCCGGCCGGTGCGGGGGTTGACGAGGCCGATCCCGCCGTTCTTCCGGAGGGCCCGGAGGAACCGGTCGGTGACGCCGACGGAAAGGTTGAAGGCCGTGAACGCCTCCGGGTCGCGCTTGGCCCGGATGAATTCGAAGATGTCCGGATGGTCGACGCGAAGGACGGCCATGTTCGCGCCCCGGCGCATCCCGCCCTGCTTGATCACTTCCGTCGCCGTGTTGAAGACGCGCATGAATGAAACGGGACCCGACGCCTTGCCGCCGGTCGTCGCCACGCGGTCGTCGCGCGGCCTAAGACGCGAGAAAGAGAATCCCGTCCCGCCGCCCGACTGGTGGATGATCGCCGCGTGCTTGACCGTGTCGAAGATCTTGTCCATCGAGTCCTCGACGGGGAGGACGAAACAGGCGGCGAGCTGGCCCTTGGGGCGGCCGGCGTTCATGAGCGCGGGGGAGTTGGGGAGGAAGAGAAGACCGTTCAGGAGGTCGAAAAAGCGGTCTTCGATCTTGCGCGCGCTTCTGCGCTTCAGGCCGAACCGGCGCTCGGCCCGCGCGGCGGCCCGCGCGACGCGGCGGACCATCTCCTCGGGCGTCTCGATGACGCGGCCGGCTTCGTCCCGCCGGAGGTATCGGCGTTCCAGGACTCGGAGTGCGGATTCAGAGAGGGTCATGTTGGTGCGCCATTACGATATTACTTGGAGCATGGGATACGTTCCAGCTCTGTATTTGGATGTCATGCGGTATCATATGCAAGTTCTCAGTTCCGAGACGATCAGACAAATTGCGGAAACAGAAACATGAACACACTCATTTGCTCGAAAGCCCGTCTGCAGATTCCTGTTCTGGCGCATGTTTCGCTCGAGCCTTTTTGAATCTTCGTATTACTCCGAGGAGAATAGTAAGTGCAGGCAGGACCGCAACGGTTCCGAGAAACGTGAGAGCAGGCTAGAGAAAAAACCATTCAGCCCCCTCTATTCCCGCGATATCATAGAAAAACCGTTGTCCCCGCGAGAAGGTTAACATGCGATTCTGTGGGTGATCTCTGAATAAAAATTCGTAATAAGGGTAGTGGTCATTAGACACTTGTCTTCCAGTAACACCCGCGAAAACGAGCCGATTACTCGCCGAGTCTTCGGCGTCTATCACAACTCCACTTAGTATAACTGAATCATAGTATCCCTCCTCTGGAATTGCAAGAAGTCCGGTCTTCGATATAAGCGAATGAAACCCAGAAAGGTCCCCCAAATCTTGGGAAGGAATAGCGGGTAGCAAATGCTTCTGTTTAAGATAAAGTAGGACTCGCGCGTCCAGACAGTAGTAGGCATCTCGTTCTGCATAGGAAATGCTCTCAGAAAGAGAGAAGTCTGTATTAACAACAAATCGGAGACTTCCGGAATCGTCTATCGCTGTTTTTACGGGGATGATGGCCTTCACGTTGGCAATTTCGTCTACCTCCAATAGTAGTGATGGACGTGCAAAGTAGTATCCCCAGTATAGTCGTGACGCAATAACCGAGGTTACAAACGCAATTATGCAAATCACGGCTATTGCAAAAAGAAATACTCGTGCCGGGCGACGAATGCCAGCAATCTTCCTGATACTTATGGAAAGAACTACGGATAAAATGTGGCTCGCTGCAAGATTCGCTGCGAGCATGTTCCACTTGACGTTAATCGACCTCCTTGCTTCCTCGCTTCTTAATGCAATAGGAGAACCAAT
>MHEK01000090.1:0-3165 GCA_001803795.1 Nitrospirae bacterium RBG_16_64_22 | reverse complement strand
TAGGAAGTTCCCATTGACCCAGCCACCCATCAACCCAACGACCCAGCCACCAAACCACCCATCAACCCGCTACGGCACGATCTCCGTCCCCACGCCGCGGTCGGTGAATATCTCAAGGAGGATCGCGTGCGGGACGCGGCCGTCAACGACGTGGGCCTTGGGGACGCCGCCTGCGAGGGCGCTGAGGCAGGCGGTCACCTTGGGGATCATCCCGCCCGTGAGCGTGCCGTCGGCCAGGCGCTTCCTTGCCTGAGCGCGCGTGAGGGTGGGAATGAGATCCTTCTTCTTGTCGAGGATCCCCGCGACGTCCGTGAGAAGGATGAGCTTCTCGGCCGACAGGGCGGCCGCCACGGCCCCCGCCACGAGATCGGCGTTCACGTTGTAGCTCTCCCCTTGCGGGCCGACGCCCACGGGCGCGATCACAGGAATGAGCCGGCTCTTCCGGAGGGAATCGAGGACCTCCACGTTGACGTTCGCCACCTCTCCGATCTGGCCGATGTCGATGAGATCCCCCTTGGACCGGCTTCCCGGTTTGCGGACCTTGACCTTCCGGGCCTGGATGAGCGAGGCGTCTTTTCCCGTCAGTCCCACGGCCCGTCCGCCGTGCCGGTTGATGAAGGAGACGATCTCCTTGTTCACCGCCCCCCCGAGGACCATCTCGACGATCTCCATCGTTTCGGCGTCCGTGACGCGGAGACCGTGAACGAAGGCGGGGACCTTCCCCATCCGCTCCATCGTCCGGTTGATCTGGGGGCCGCCTCCGTGGACGACGACGGGGTGCATGCCGATCGTGCCCAGGAGGATGACGTCGAGGGCGAACGACTCCTTGAGCGCCGGATCGGTCATGGCCGAGCCGCCGTACTTGATGACGATCGTTTTCCCCGCGAAGGCGCGTATGTAGGGGAGGGCTTCGATCAGGACCTTCGCTTTCTCAACGCGCGAGAGCATGCGTCCTCCGATCAGAGGATGTAGCGGGACAAATCTTCGCTCGCGGCGATGTCGGCGAGCTTATCCCGGACGTAGGCCGGCGTGATCGTGATCCGCGCCGGGGAGATCTCCGGCGCCTCGAAGGAAATTTCCTCCAGCATCTTTTCCAGCACGGTGTGGAGGCGGCGGGCCCCGATGTTCTCCGTCCGCTCGTTCACCCGCTCCGCCAGCGCGGCGATCTCCTCGACCGCCTCCGGCGTAAACTCGACGTCGACGCCCTCCGTCGCGAGGAGCTCCCGGTACTGCCGGGTGAGCGCGTTCCGCGGCTCCGTCAGGATACGGACGAACTCGGCCTTCCCGAGCGGCTCCAGCTCCACGCGGATTGGGAACCTCCCCTGGAGCTCCGGGATCAGGTCCGAGGGCTTGGAGACGTGGAAAGCCCCCGCGGCGATGAAGAGGACGTGGTCGGTCCGGACCATGCCGTGCTTGGTGTTGACCGTCGTCCCCTCGACGACGGGGAGGAGGTCGCGCTGGACGCCCTCGCGCGAGACGTCGGGCCCCCCGTGGCGCTCCCGTCCGGCGATCTTGTCGATCTCGTCGAGGAAGACGATCCCGTTCTGCTCCACGCGGGCGAGGGCTTCGCGCGAGACGGCTTCCATGTCGACCAGCTTGTCGGCCTCTTCCTGCCCCAGCACGCGGAGCGCGTCGGGGACCTTCAGCCGGCGCTTCTTCGCCCGGTCCGGGAAGAACTGCCCCAGCATCTCCTTGATGTTGATCTCCATGTCCTCCATCCCCCCGGCGGAGATGACGCCCAGGGGAATGGCCTTCTCGCGGACGTCGACCTCGATCGTCCGGTCGTTCAGTTTCCCCTCCCGGAGCTGGGCGCGGAGCTTCTCCCGCGTGCCGTCGTGGGTGGGGCCGCCCTGGATCACCTCCAGGTGCCCTTCGGGGTGGGCCCCGACCGGGCGGAGGGGCGGGAGGAGGAGGTCGAGCACCCGTTCTTCGGCCGCGGCCGCGGCTTTCTCGCGGACCTGGGCGGCCTGCTCCTCCTTCACCATCTTGACGGACATGTCGGTCAGGTCGCGGATGATCGACTCCACGTCGCGCCCGACGTATCCCACCTCGGTGAACTTGGACGCCTCCACCTTGATGAAAGGGGCGTCGGCGAGGCGGGCGAGACGGCGCGCGATCTCCGTCTTGCCGACGCCGGTGGGGCCGATCATCAGGATGTTCTTAGGCATCACCTCGTCCCGCAGGTCCGGATCGAGCCGCTGGCGGCGCCAGCGCGTCCTGAGCGCCACGGCGACGGCCCGCTTGGCCTTCGCCTGGCCGACGATGTACCGGTCCAGCTCCTCGACGATCTGCCGGGGCTTCAGCGGCTCCAAGGACGGCCCTCCATGTCCGATACGGACCTCGCGGCGTGGACTGAGGAAGATCGTACCGGGCTCACAGCTCCTCCACTACCGTCTGCTCGTTCGTGTAGATGCAGATCCGCCCGGCGACGGCGAGGGCCTCCTCGACGATCTGGCGCGCCGTCAGGTGCGGGGCGTGCTTGAGCAGGGCGAGGGCGGCCGCCTGGGCGTAGGGGCCGCCGGACCCGATCGCGGCCACGCCTTCCTCCGGTTCGATGACGTCGCCGGTTCCGGAGATGATGAGCGCGTGCTCCCTGTCGGCGACGATGAGAAGCGCCTCGAGCTGGCGAAGGATCTTGTCGGTCCGCCATTCCTTGGCGAGTTCCACGGCCGCCTTGACGAGGTTCCCCCGGTACTGCTCGTTCCGGGCTTCGAACTTCTCGAAGAGGGTGAAGGCATCGGCCGTCGCTCCGGCGAACCCCGCGAGGATCTTGTCTCCGCCGACGCGGCGGACCTTGATGGCGTTCCGCTTCATGACCGTCTGGCCGACCGTCACCTGTCCGTCGCCGCCGACGGCGACCTTTCCGTCCTTCCGCACGCAGAGGATCGTCGTGGAACGGACGCGCTTTGCGTCCGACAAATCCCCCCAGCCCCCATTTGTCAAAGGGGGGTGAGGGGAGATCCCGAAACGCTGCCGAGGATTAGAGTCCATGAGGCTCACTTTCCCTTCTCCCTCGCGCGCGGGTGGGCTTTGTCGTACACGGCCATCAGGCCGTCGATGTTCACGTGCGTGTAACGCTGGGTCGTCGAGAGCGACGCGTGACCGAGAAGCTCCTGGATTGCGCGGAGGTCGGCCCCTCCTTCCAGGAGGTGCGTGGCGAACGTG
>MHEK01000089.1:302-19008 GCA_001803795.1 Nitrospirae bacterium RBG_16_64_22 | reverse complement strand
CTCCCTCCCCGGGGGCAAGTCGATTCCCGATCGTCCTCCCGCACGGTCCCGGAGGGAATCCGCGCCTACGACCGACAGGGGTCGATCCAGGTCTCCGCCTTGAAGGGCCTCTTCGTCGATCTCTACGCATGACCGGCAACCGGAGTCCTTCAAGCGAACGGTGGACAGGCCGGGACGCATTGGGTATAGTCTCCCATCGTTTTGTTCTTCCCGATCCAACGCCTCTCTCTCCTTCGGGTCCGGGTCTTGCGCAACGGGGCCCGGCCAACCCCGCCAGGTCCGGAAGGAAGCAACGGTCCGCCGGACGCGCCGTGTGCCGCAAGGGCGCCCGGTCCCGGAGGAGGAAGGGGCGTTGCCGGGTTGAGTGTTGAGTGTACAGGAGCGCGTCTGAAGCGATGAGCTACCTCGTTCTGGCCCGCAAGTGGAGACCCCAGTCGTTCGACGACGTGGCCGGGCAGGAGCACGTCACCGAGACGCTCAAGAACGCCATCCGCCAGGACCGCGTCGCCCACGCCTTTCTCTTCGCCGGCCCGCGCGGCGTCGGCAAGACGACCACGGCCCGCATCCTCGCCCGTGCCCTCAATTGCGCCCAGGGCCCCACGCCCGCGCCTTGCGGCGCGTGCGACCCCTGCCGCGAAATCACGGCCGGGATGTCCCTCGACGTCCAGGAGATCGACGGCGCTTCGAACAGGGGCATCGACCAGATCCGCGAGCTTCGGGAGTCGGTCAAGTACGCGTCCGTCTCGCGCTTCAAGATCTACATCATCGACGAAGTCCACATGCTGACGACGGAGGCGTTCAACGCCCTCCTCAAGACGCTCGAGGAACCGCCGCCGCACGTCATCTTCATCTTCGCCACGACGGAGCGGCACAAGGTGCCGGCCACGATCCGCTCCCGGTGCCAGACGTACGATTTCCGCCGGATCGCGCCGGCGGAGATCCGCCAGCGCCTCGCGAAGATCGCCGAGGCCGAGGGCGCGGCCATCAGCCCGGCGGGTCTTCACATCCTCGCCCGCGCCGCGGACGGGTCTCTCCGCGACGCCCAGTCCCTTTTCGACCAGGTCCTGGCCTTCGCCGGCTCCACGATCTCGGACGAAGACCTCCGGAACATTCTGGGCACGATGGACGAAGCCGCCGTCCGGGACTTCGCCCGGGCGATCCTCGACCGGACGCCCGAAGCGGCCATCGAGATCGTCGACCGTCTCGCGGAGGATGGGCGGGATCTCAAGGTCTTCACGCGGGAGGTCGTGACCCGCGTCCGGGACCTGCTGATTGCGAACGCGGCGGGGGAGAAAACGGGCCGCTTCGTCGACCTCACGGAAGCGGAGGTCCGCGAGTTGATCGAGGAAGGAGAAAGGGTCCCGGCCGAGACGCTGCACATGCTCTACCAGCTCTTCGTCCGGACGGAGGACGAGCTCCGCTGGTCCCAGCGTCCCCGCCACACGGTCGAGATCGCCGTCCTGCGGGCGTGTCACCTGCCCCAGCCGGTCATCCTGGCCGATCTGATCGAGCGCCTCTCCCAGGCGCCGGCGGAGGCCGCCCCTCCCGCCCCCCAGCCGCCCGCCCGCCCGTCATCCCCTTCCCGGACGCCGCCCCCTCCGGCCGGGCGCCGGCCGGTCTCAGCCGGACCCCGCCCCGTTTCCCACGAGAATCGACAGCCGTCGCCCGAGCCCGGCCCCGCGCCCGTTCAGAGCGGCCAGGGCGGGCAGAGCGGCGACGCGGAATCGGTCTGGCTCAACCTCGTGCGCGAAGTGAAGAAGAAAAAGGCGAACTTGGGAGGCTACCTCGAGCAGGGGTCCCTCGTCCGGCTCGACGAGTCGCGGATCGTCGTCGGCTACAAGGCCGCATCGGCGTTCCTCCAGGACATGATTCGCCGCAAGGAGAACCGCGAGACCATCGAGACGCTCGCGAAAGGGATCGCGGGAAGAGCGCTTGCCCTGGAGGTGACGACGCTTCCGGATGACGCCCCGGCGCCGCCGACGGCCGGCGAGCGGCTCGAGGAGAAGGAGAAGAAGGGCCAGAAAGCAAGGGCGGAGGCGGCGATGGCCGACCCGCTCACCCAGTCAGCCCTCGAGATGTTCGGCGGGAAACTGGTCTCCGTGGAAAATGGCGGCGCAAACGCCGCCGGCGCGAACGAACCGCCGGAGGCGCCGATCGAGGAGGAGGGATGACGAAGAGAATGCTGGGCGACATCATGAAACAGGCGCAGGCCATGCAGGAGCGCCTGAAACAGGTCCAGGAGGAGGCCGGCGGCAAGACGGTCGAGGCCACGGCCGGGGGCGGCATGGTGACGGTCGTCATGAACGGGCGCCAGGAGGTCCAGTCCGTGAAGATCGACCGGTCCGTCGTCAACCCGGACGACGTCGAGATGCTCGAAGACCTCGTCTCTGCGGCTTTCAACGAAGCTCTCCGGCGGGCCCAAGCCATGATGGCCGAAGAGATGGCCAAGGTCACGGGAGGGCTGAAGATCCCCGGTCTGTTCGGCTGATCCATGGAACCCAGGGCATCCAACGGCTCGGCCATGGAGCGCCTCGCGCTCTTCCTCCGGCGCCTCCCGGGCGTCGGGCCGAAGACGGCCGCGCGGCTCGCCCATGCCCTCTACCGAATGAGCGAAGCCGATGCCCGCGGAATCGCCCATGCGATCGTCGACATGCGGGAGAAAACCCGCCTGTGCCCCGCCTGCGGCCAGATCACGGAGGACGTCCCCTGCCGCATCTGCGGCGACCCGGCGCGCGACTCCGCGGTTCTGTGTGTGGTCGAGGAGCCGGCCAACGCCCAGGCCGTCGAGCGGACCCGGGCGTTCCGGGGCCGGTACCACGTCCTGCACGGGGCCCTCTCCCCCCTGGACGGAATCGGGCCGGACCAGCTTGCGATCGAGCCTCTCCTCGCCCGCCTCAAGACGGGCGAGATCAAGGAAGTCATCCTGGCGACCAATCCCAACGTCAAGGGAGAAGCGACCGCTCTCTATCTGTTCAGGCTCATCCAGCCGCTTGGCCTCCGCGTGAGCCGGATCGCCACCGGCGTCCCGCTGGGCGGCGACCTGGAATACGCCGACGAGGCGACGCTCGCCCGGTCTCTCCGGGGACGACGCCCGCTGGACGAGCAGACCGGATAGCCCGCGGCGGGAATCGGTTGACATCCCCGCGAGTGATTCCCTAAAATTCGACCTGAGTTAAACCTAGAAAAAGCAGTTGAACCGCGGAGCACGCAGAGAACGCAAAGGAGTGCATGGGATTGGAAGACACATCGACCTCGCCAGGAGGGCGAGCATCAAAACCGCCCGAAAAGACGTTCCTCCGCGGACTCCGCGTCCTCTGCGGTGAGTGAACTGCGGTTTTTAGGTTAAAACTTTCTGTCTTTTCCTTTTCCGCTCGCTCGTTGCGCGGTTCGATCGGGCGGATTTTTTTCTCAAAGGGCCCCCCGGACCCGCTTGTCGCCTGCCCACCGGCTGGCAAGACGCACGAATGCAAATAACGCAAAACACCTCGGAGGTCGGAGAATCCCCGCCTCTCAAGGCGGGGTTCTTCAAGGCAAAGGAGCTTGCAATGGCAAAGGCGGCGATCGAACCGGGAGCGGCACGGACTCCCAGGGAAGCCTCGATGGAGGCGAAGGGACCCTTCTCTTTCCCAGGCACTCCCGGCACGGCGGACGGGACGGCCATGGTCGTCCACGTGGAGACGCGGGCGACCGAATGCGCGGCCGCCTACCCCATCACGCCTTCCACGCAGATGGGGATGGGGTATCAGGTCGCCCACGCGAACGGGTTCAAGAACGTCTGGGGCACGCCGATCGGCTGGATGGAGCTCGAGAGCGAACACTCCTCGGCCTCGGCCTGCGAGGGGTACGCAATGGCGGGCGGACGCGTGACGAACTTCACGTCCGGCCAGGGCCTCATCCTGATGAAGGAGGTCCTCTACGTCATCGCCGGCAAGCGCCTCCCGATGGTCCTCAACATCGCCTCGCGGGCGCTCACCTCGCACGCCCTCAACGTCCACGCCGGCCACGACGACGTGATGGGCGTCGCCGACTGCGGCTGGGGGATGCTCTTCGCGAAGAACGTCCAGGAGATCGGCGACCTCTGTCTCATCGCGCGGCGGGCGAGCGAAGACTCCCTCGTCCCGTTCATCAACTCTCAAGACGGCTTTCTCACCAGCCACACGATCGAGAACGTGCTCTTCCCGGAGGACGAGCTGATCCGCGTCTACCTGGGAGACCCCCGGGAGAAGATCAAGCCGCTCTTCGATCCGGCGTTCCCCCTCATGAGCGGCACCGTCCAGAACCAGGACAGCTACATGAACGGGAAGATCGCCCAGCGGCACTTCTACGACAAGACGCCGGCGGCCCTCCGGAGCGCGATGGACGAATTCCACCGCCTGACGGGGCGGCGGTACGACTTCGTCGAGGCTTACCGGATGGAGGACGCCGACTACGCCGTCGTCGCGATGGGCTCGACGGCCGAAACGGCCATGGCGACGGTGGACCACATCCGCACCCTGGGAATCAAGATCGGCGTCGTCAACGTCACGAGCTTCCGTCCGTTCCCCGGGCCCCAGATCGTCCAGGCCCTCGCCCGGGTCAAGGCCTTCTCGGTCATCGAGCGGTGCGACGTGCCCCTCATGGTCGACAACCCGCTGACCACCGAGGTCGAGGCCGCGTTCGCCAAGGCCGTGATGGGAACGGCCGGCTACCCCGCCGCGAGCCGGATCCCGAAGGCGTTCAGCGGCACGGGCGGCCTCGGTAGCCGCGACGTCACCCCCGGCCACATCGTCGCCGCGGCGAAGAACATGCTGGCCGGCGACGCCGGAAAGAGATACTTCACGCTCGGGATCGACCACCCGGCCGCCTTGCCCGTCGAGAGCGAGCCGGACGTGCGCCCGCCGGGATCGTTCTCCATCCGCGGCCACTCGGTCGGCGGGTACGGCTCCGTCACGACGAACAAGATCATCGCCACGATGATCGGCGACATCTTCGGGTTCCCCGTGCAGGCGGCCCCCAAGTACGGTTCCGAGAAAAAGGGCCTGCCGACGAACACGTACCTGACGACGACGACCGGCGGGAAGATCATGACCCACAGCGAGCTCCAGCAGGTGGAGTTCGTCCCTCTCATGGACCCGAACACCTGGAACATGGGGAACCCGCTCGTCGGGCTCCAGGACGGCGGGATCGTCTTCCAGCACACGGACGCGGAATCGCCCGAAGCCCTGTGGGGATCGATCCCGGCCTGGGCCAAACACTTTCTCCTCGAGCACAAGATCCGGTTCTACGGGGTCGACACGATCCGGATCGCGCGCGAGTCGTGCAAAGCGGACGAGTCCCTCATCCAGCGGTTCCAGGGGATCGTCCTCCTGGGGGTCTTCCTCCGCGTCACCCCGTACCGGGAACAGGCCGGCATGAGCGAGGAGGACCTCTTCCGCCGCGTGGAGGAGCCGCTCCGGCAGTATTTCGGAAAGAAGGGCGAGGCCGTCCTCCGCGAGAACCTGCAAGCCGTCAAGAAGGGGTACAGCGAGGTCTTCGAGGTCTCGCGGCCGCTGATGGAAAAGACCGACCCGGGCGAGCTCGCGCGCGGAAAGGCCGAGTGGGAGCAGAAGGGCAAAGACGTCAACGCATTCTTCATCTAGGCGGGATACTTCCCATGAGTTCAGCGCACACGAAGAAGATCACGAGACCGACGCCCCCCTGGTACGACGCGAAGCGCGCCCAGGAGATACTGGACGCCTACAATCGCGGCGCGGGATCGGCTCAGCCGGCCGACGAGTTCGCGGCCCGGAGCATCCTCCCGGCCGGAACGGGGTCCCAGCGCGACTTCAGCTACATCGCGCCCGATATCCCCCTGTTCATCGCCCCCAACTGCGTCGGGTGCATGGAGTGCGTGAACAACTGCCCCGACACGGCAATCCTCGGAAAGGCCCTCGCGGAAGAGGCCGTCGACGCGGAGTTGTCGAAGATCCCGGACGAGAAGACGCGGGCCTTTCTCAAGGAGCAGTTCGTCGTCACGACGAAGTATCACACAACCTACGACAAGAAACGGGCGAAGGACCCCAGCGCGCCCCCGGGCGCCCTGTTCGGCATCTTCGTCGATCCCACGAAGTGCAAGGGATGCGGCGAGTGCGTCGAAGTCTGCGGGGACCATCGGGCCCTCCAGATGATCAAGAAGACCCCCGAGAACCTCCCCCGTTTCTTCACGATCTGGGATTTCCACAACGCCATCCCGCCCACGCCCGACGCCTACATCAACCCGAAGGTCGTGGTGGACCTGATGCTCCGGGAGTCGAACAACCAGTACATGGGGGGGGGCGGCTCGTGTATGGGGTGCGGCGAGGCCTCCGTCATCCGCCAGCTCCTCACCATGACGGCGGAGAAGGTCGGCACCGACTACGGGATCGTCGCCGCGACAGGGTGCAACACGGTCTACGGCTCCACGTATCCGTACAACCCCTTCGTCGTCCCCTGGGCCAACTCCCTCTTCGAGAACGTCGCCACGTTCGCCATGGGAGTCCGTCAGTTCTGGGACCAGACGGGGCACAAGGACCGCGTCCTCTGGACGTTCGGCGGGGACGGCGCGATGGTCGACATCGGGTTCCAGGCCCTCTCCCGTCTGCTCGCGTCCGGGCAGAACGTGAAGGTCCTGATCCTCGACACCCAGGTCTACTCGAACACCGGCGGGCAGACGTCCACGGCGACGTACATCGGCCAGGAAGCCAAGATGAGCGTCCACGGCAAGGTCGTCCCGGGGAAGACGGAGCGGCGGAAGGAAGTCGGCCTCATCTGCATGATGCACCCCAGGACGTTCGTGGCCCAGGTCGTGGGACCCATGACGGGGCACTTCTACAAGGCGGTGGCCCGGGCGCTGGAGTTCGACGGTCCCGCCGTGATCAACGCCTACACGACCTGCCAGCCGGAGCACGGCGTCGCCGACGACATGTCGGCCGCCCAGGCCAGGCTGGCCGTCGAGTCCCGCGCGTTTCCCATCTTCGTCTACGATCCCGACGCGGGGGAGACCCTCCGGGAACGGCTCTCTCTCCAGGGAAACCCGAGCGTCGACCGGGACTGGCACACGCGGAAAGCCAAGGACGGGGGGATCGAGACTGTCGACTTCGCCTCCTGGGCCCGAACCGAGGGCAGATTCCGGAAGCATTTCGACAAGAGCGGGAAGGCGTCCGAGACCCTCCTCCGGTCCCAGGCGGAACGCCTGGAGAACTGGCGCCTCTTGCAGGAGATGGCAGGAATCGTCAACAAGGACCGCGCCTCCGGGAAAACCCCGGTCATGCAGGCGGCGGGCGCGTAGGAAGAGCGCCCCGCGCGCCATGCGAAAGGGTTCGTGAGCGCCGCCGTCGCCGGCTGGGAGGCCCTTCATGACCGAATCCGGGCCGACCTGGCCGCCGCGCGCCCGGTGACACCTCAGGTCAGCCGTCATCTCCAGTCGCATCACGGCATCCCCTCGGGGGATGAGGCCTCGTTCCTGGAATCCCGCCTTCCGCTTCTCGAAGAATACGAGGCCGAGCTGATCCTCTCCCCGCTCTTCACGCCGACGGTGGAAGACCAGGCCCGCGTCTCTCCGCTCCTGGGCGATCCGCCCCCCTCCGCCTCGGCCGTTGAGGAGCTGGTCGCCCGCCTTGAACGCCGAAGCATCGAAGCGGTCGTTCAGTGCGAAGGCGCGTCCGTCCACATCGTTCTCCCCCCCGGGATCGTCCGCCGCTACGTCCGGCTCCTGAACCTCGGAGAGCGGGTCGTGCCCGCCGTCCGTTCGGCGGCCGGGGCCTTTCCTCCTCCGGTCCGCGACCGTCTCCTGGCTCTCGCCCGGACGGAACCCTGGCGCGCGCCCGCCCGGCAGGAGATCCTGGCCGCCTTCATCGAAGCCTTCGCCCGGCGGTCCAGCTACGCCGAGGAGAAGATCGACCATCTCTCGCAAATCGTCCAAACGACCGGCCCCGAGCGGCTGGGCGACCTGGCGGGGCCGATCGAGAGCCTCGTCCGCGTTACGGCGCCCCCCAGCGGCCCCCTGTTCTTCGACGTGCAGATCGAGGACCGCTACGCGGAAGGAGCCGTGGAAGGGTTCGGCGGGAAGAAAACGCTCCCGGCCAACGAGAGAATCCACGCCCTCGCGGCCGATCTCCTTTCCGACCTCCGGGCCGCCCTTGACAACGGCGCACCTTGATCCCCTCGGGGAAATTTGTTAAAGTGTGAAAAGTTTCGCCTTTTCTTGTTCTTCCACCGGCTTCCGGGGGGCTCAGGATGCCAGGATATGACCTCATCATGTACGATGAGGAGTTCAAGCAGATCGACGCGGAGCTCAACCGCCTTCATTCCCAATCCAACGCCAAGGTGGTCTTCCTGGTCGATAAGAACGGGCAATTGATCACGTCCGTCGGCGAGACCCGCGACATCGACACCACGTCCCTTGCCTCCCTCACGGCCGGAAACATCGCCGCCACGGGCGGCATGGCGAGGCTTCTGGGAGAGCGGGAGTTCTCCATCCTCTTTCACGAGGGGGAGAAGGACAACATCCATATTTCGGTCATCGGTCATCGCGTGATCCTCGTTGTGATCTTTGACCAGCGATCGTCGCTGGGCCTCGTCCGCCTGCGCGTCAAGAAGACCGCCGAAACGCTGACCAAGATCTTCGAGGACCTGGCGGTCAAAACCCAGAAGGAAAAGGCCGCTCCGGAAGGCGCGCCGTCGCCATTTGCCGAGATCAGCGATGAAGATATCGACAAGCTCTTTGGGTAGCCGGTGATCATTTTCCGCCTGCGAATCTTGGTCCGATAACACTCGAGGAACGGGATGTCGTTCATCAACTACTCCTCGCGGGAGATCAACTGCAAGATCGTCTACTACGGCCCCGGCCTGGGGGGGAAGACGACCAACCTCCAGTACATCTACAAGAAGACGAATCCGGAGAGCAAAGGGAAGCTGATCTCGCTCGCCACCGAGACGGAGCGGACCCTTTTCTTCGATTTTCTCCCTCTCAATCTGGGCGATATCCGCGGGTTCAAAACCCGCTTCCACCTCTATACCGTTCCGGGCCAGGTCTTCTATGACGCCTCCCGGAAGCTCATATTGAAGGGCGTGGACGGCGTCGTGTTCGTCGCCGACTCCCAGGTCGAGCGGATGGAGGCCAATATCGAGAGCGTGGAGAACCTGAGGATCAACCTGAACGAGCAGGGATACAACCTCGACAAGATCCCTTACACGATCCAGTACAATAAGCGCGACCTCCCCAACATCGTCCCTGTCGACGAGATGAACCGGTCCCTCAACCCGCGGGGGGTCACCTGGTACGAAGGCGTCGCCGTCGAGGGGATCGGCGTGTTCGACACGCTCAAGAACATCGCCAAACAGGTCCTGTTCGAGCTCAAGAAGGGATACTGAGCGCGGGCGTATTGCCTGCGCCCGGCCTTGTCTCATGGGACGTCCTGACTTTCACCCTCGGGCCGCCGCGGGGGGCGGCCTTGTGTGGATCCTGCTTCTCCTCGGTCCCGCGCCCGCCTATCCGCTTTCTCCCGACGAGGGAAACACGATCCGGGTGTTCGAGGACGTCCACGTCGGCGTGGTTAACATCACGAACTACGCCGTCGCTTACGACTACTTCCTCACGCCCGTCCCCACCGAGGCCTCGGGGACCGGATCGATCATCGACAAGAACGGACACGTCCTAACCAACAACCACGTCGTCGCCAACGCCAAGCGCCTGCAGGTCACGCTGGCCGACGGGACCCACTGGCCCGCCAAGCTCGTCGGCCGGGACCCCCAGACCGATCTCGCCGTCATCCGGATCAACGCCACTCCCGACCGCCTGAGGCCGCTCCCGTGGGGCGACTCGCGGAAACTGCGTGTCGGACAAAAGGTCCTCGCCATCGGGAACCCGTTCGGGCTCGAGCAGACGCTCACGACGGGGATCGTCAGCGCGGTCCGGAAGCGGCTCAAGATCGGCGACGTGGAGGTGGCGGACGTGATCCAGACGGACGCCGCCATCAATCCCGGAAACTCGGGGGGACCTCTCCTGGATTCCGAGGGCCGAATGGTCGGGATCAACACGGCCATCTTTTCCCCCTCCGGGGCGTCGGCCGGAATCGGGTTCGCCATCCCCGTCGCGACGGCCAGGAAGGTCGCCGCCGAACTGATCTCCCACGGCTACGTCCGGTACGCCTATGCCGGCCTGGAGCTCCAGACGATTCTTCCCGCCGCCGCCAAGTCCTTAGGCCTCCCCGTCGAGAAAGGGTCCTTGATCGCCAAGGTCGTTCCGGGAGGACCGGCGGCTAAGGCGGGGCTGAAAGGAGGCGACCGATACGTCGAGATCGGGAACCTCATCCTCCTCATCGGGGGCGACATCATCACGGGTATCCAGGGGCAGTCAACCGATACGGCCGAGCAGGTCATCTCGATCCTCCGGGAGCGCAAGCCCGGAGACACGGTTCAAATGTCCGTCGTGCGGGGCCGAAAGAGGATCGCGGTGCCGCTAACCCTGGAGGAACGGCCCCGGCCATAGAAGGGGCCATTAACGGAAAACTATAATAGAATTGAAGACTTGCAATTGAGTTAAGTTTGTAATCGGTAAGCAACCCTTCCCTGTCTCCCGCCCCCCGAGTAGTATCACCGAGGCTATAACTGCCCAATTTCATTTAGTAATTCACACAACCTTTCTCCCGCCAGGAATAGGCATTATATTTTTTATGTTTTTACTGATGTTTTCCGATATGATCTTAATAAATTGAATTCGAGGGGGCAAAAATGAACGGAAAACCAAAGTTCCTTACGGCTGGAGATGCGGCCCGCTATTGCCAGGTCTCCCTCAACACGGTCAAAAACTGGATCGGATCCGGCCTTCTGCCGGCCTTCAAGCTCCCCAAGGGGCACTACCGGATCGAGCGGGACGTGTTCCGAAGGTTCCTGGAGGCCCAGGAGATGCCGATCGACCCCGAGTTTTTCGGGGAGGAGTCGGCAAGGATCCTGGTCGTCGACGACGAGGCGGCGATCGTCCAGTTCCTCCAGCGGGCCCTCTCGCACGAGGGGTACGACGTCGAGACGGCGATGGACGGATACGAGGGCCTGATCCGGGTCGGCCAGTTCAAGCCGGACCTTCTCCTTCTCGACGTTCGGATGCCGCTGATCGACGGCCTGGAAGTGACGCGGCGGATCAAGGCCAGCGCCGACACGAAGAAGATCGTCGTGATCGGGATGACGGGCCAGGACGACCCCGAGATCGGCCGGTCGCTCGTGGCCGCCGGAGCGCGGACCTGCCTCAAGAAACCGCTTGTGCTCGCGGACCTGCTTCGCGTGATCGAGGAGAACCTGGGCGGCGCGCGCCGCGAATCGGACCGGCCTTCGTCCCGGCCGGACCTCGTTTCCGAGCGCTGAGAGAAAACATCGTTTTCGCCCGTTGGTGACTGGGGGCGCGGCGTCCAGGGATACGGCTCAGCGTTGCATGCGTCCGGCCCCGCAAGATGTCTCGGTCCCAGGCACGCGGAACTCCGGAGAAGATGGAAAACCGCGACAAGAAGATCCTCGTCGTCGATGACGAAGAGTCGATCCGCGACGTCCTGCACCGCATCCTCAAGGGCGAGGGATACGACGTTCGCACCGCGTCGACGGGCGAGGAAGCCCTGGCCCGCCTCGCCGAAGGACCCGCCGACCTCGTCCTGAGCGACATCCGGATGCCGGGAATGGACGGCATGGCCCTCCTCTCCCGGCTATCGGAGAAGGGGGACGACCTCTCGGTCATCATGGTCACGTCCGTCCATGACGTCGCGACGGCCATCAAGGCGATGCGCCTCGGCGCCGCCGACTACATCGTCAAGCCCTTCAACCTCGACGAGATCAAGATCGCCGTCGAGCGGGCGATCGATGTCCTCCGCCTCAAGCGGGAGAACGCCGCGTACCAGGTCGAGCTGGAGGACAAGATCCTCCTGCGGACGGCCGAGCTCCGCGAGGCGCTGGCTCGCCTCGACGTGACCTACGGCTCCACGCTGGAGGCCCTCGTCACGGCCCTCGATGCCCGAGAGCACGAGACGCAGTCCCACTCCCAGCGCGTCCGCGCTTACACCCTCCGGCTGGCCGAGACGTTCCCCATGAGCGAACCGCTCAGGATCGCACTGGGGCACGGCGCCCTCCTTCATGACATCGGGAAGATCGGCGTCTCGGACGCCATCCTCCTCAAGCCGGCAAAGCTAACGCCCGAGGAGTGGGTGGAAATGAGAAAACATCCTCAGATCGGCTTCGACATCCTGAGCGGAATCGAGTTTCTTCAGCCGGCGGCCGAGATCGTGCTCACCCACCAGGAGAGGTTCGACGGAACGGGGTATCCCCGGGGACTCGCCGGAGACAAGATCCCCCTGGGGGCCCGGATCTTCGCCGTCGTCGACACGCTCGACGCCATGACCTCGGACCGCCCCTATCGAAAGGCCCTCTCTTTCGAGCGGGCGTTCGAGGAGATCCGAGCATACAGCGGACGGCAGTTCGACCCGGAGATGGTCGAGGCATTCTTCTCCATTCCCTCCGGGGAATGGGCCTCGATCCGCGAGCTTTTCCCGGCGCTGTCCGGCCCGCGGGTCCTTCAAGCGCATTGACGCGCACGGCGGGAATTGCCTAGAATCGACCTGGAAGAGACCGTTGAAGCGCGGAGCTCGCAGAGAACGCAGAGCACAAGAGATGTTCCTCCGCGGACTCTGCGGCCTCTGCGGTTAATCTATTGCGGTCTCTTGGACAATAAAGGGGGAGCCAGGGATGCTGACTGGCGAGAACAAGAGAAGTCGGATCGGAATTCTCCCGATCGCGTGGATCTCCTCGCCCGGAACGGGCCAGCAGGGGCACGTTCTTCTGAACGGGATCAGCCTGACGGACGCAAGACTCTGCTCCCCGCGGCCGATCTCCCCGAGAGCGCGGATCAGCCTCCGGCTCACGTTCTTCGACCGGATCGGAATCAGCAAGGAAGAGGAATTCCGGGGACGCGTCAAAACCGCGGCGCGGGTGGGCACGTCGTATTCGATCCGGGTCCGCCTGACGCCGCTGAACGTCGACGATCACCCATACACGATCGGCTGGCTGGAAAAGCACCCCGCCCGGTCCGCACCGCCCCACGTCGATCCGGTCGTGACATGACGCGGTATCCCCGCCTCTACAAGCGCTCCGGCGTCATGGCCGTCACGGACGTCACGACGCATGCGGGCGAGACGTTTGAAGCGCTGATCGGAAACCTGAGCCGGGGCGGAATCGGCCTCTACTCCGACCAAGCCCTGACGCCGGGCCGGAACGTCCAGTTGCGGCTGACCTTCCTGACCGAGGACGGCCTGTCGGCCGGGGAGGTCGTCGAGGCGGCCGTCCGCTGGTGCCGCAAGGTCCGTAACCATCACGCCATCGGCCTTGAATTCCGCAACGTGTCGCCGGACACGCATCCCGGGCTTCTCGCGCTCATTGAGCGGTCCGGGCAGGGAGAAAGCTGATCCGTGGCAACCATAGAAGGAAGATCGACGCCGGCGAACAAGGGAGGTTCTGAAATGGGAAAGAGGGTGATTGCGGGAGCGTTCGTCCTGCTCATCGCGCTGTCGGCTTGCGCGGGAACGCCGGAGCGTCGCAGCACGGGAGAGGTCATCGACGATGTCGCCTTGGCCGCCCGCGTCCGGAGCGTCCTGGCGGCGGATCCGCTTGTCTCCTCGCTTCGGATCTCCGTTGAGGTCTCGCGGGGCTTGGTTTCCGTAACCGGAACCGTTGGAACGGCCCGGGAGAAAGAGCGGATCCTCGAGGACGTGCGCGCTGTCCCCGGCGTCAAGGGAGTCAACGACCTCCTGGCCGCCCCCTCCCCCCAACCGTGACGCCACGGCTTCTGTTTCTCTGGCTCCACGTCATCGGAGCGGCGGTCTGGGTGGGCGGAATGATCTTTCTGACCGCCATTCTTGTCCCCTACGGCCGGACGCTTCCCCCCGAGATGAAGCGGAAGGTCTTCCACGAGATCGGCATCCGCTTCAGGCTGGTCGCATGGAGCGCCATTGCGCTTCTCGCCGCGACGGGGACGGGCCTCTTGTGGACCCTCCCCCTCACCTGGGACCAGATTTTTCTGACCCCGTTCTGGACCGTCTTCAAAGTGAAGATGACCCTATTCACGGCAATGCTTCTCGCGAGCGCGCCTCATGACTTCGTCCTTGGGCCGCTCCAGAGGCAGGCCGGCGCCGCCGGCCGCCCCCAGTTCGCCCGCCTCGGCTCATGGCTCGCCCGGCTGACACTGCTCCTGAGTCTCGGCGTTCTTCTCGCCGCTGTCAAGCTGACGCGGTAGGGAGGAACGGCGCCGTGGGTTGATCGTGGAAAAAGCAGTTGAACCGCAGAGAACGCAGAGAACGCAAAGGATTTTTAGGGATTGGAATACATGTCGATGTCATCTTGCGGGTAAGCATCAAGACAACCCGAAAAGCTATTCCTCCGCGCGCTCCGCGTCCTCTGCGGTGACTGAACCGCGGTTTCTTAGGCAGACGGGTTAGCCCGCGGCGGGGGTTGCGGGCTCCTCGACGAGCGGGATCCCTCCTCCCTCGTCTTCCCCGTCTCCCGGCGCCTCGGCCTCGGCCGCGATCTGACCTGTTGCGGCCCCCTCTCCCGAGGAAGGCTTCCTCCTCCGGCGCCGGCGTCTCCGCCGGCGGGGGTTCTTCTCCTCGGCTGGGCCGGATGGGGGCGGAGCCGGAGCGGCCTCCTCTCCCTCTCCTTCTCCCGCCGCTTCTTCCTTTTCGGAAACTTCGGCGGGTTCCAGGGCGGCAACAATCGGGGCGCCCGGCTTTTCTTCAATGCCGCCCTCCAGAACGGCCGGGACGGAAGGGACCGCCGCGCGCGGCGGCTGGGTCCGCTTGATGAATTCCAGGTGAGACTGGTTCGGAGAAAGGCCCGGATCCTGCGAAAGGATGATGCGGACGTCGTTCTCCCGCTCGAGAGCCATGAGGCTTTCCCGCTTGTAGTTCAGCAGGTAATTGGCCGCTTCCGACGACAAGCGGCCCTGGACTTCGCCCGCATTCCCCTTGACGACGCCCGCCTGGATGCGCCGAAGGATTGCCAATGCCTGCGACTCCGCCGTCCGAACGACCCCCTCGCCCCCGCACTGGGCGCACGTCACGTACGCCCCTTCCTGAACGGGCGGGCGCAGCCGCTGGCGTGAGACCTCGAGGATCCCGAACTTCGAGATCCGGCCTATATCGATCTTCGCCTTGTCCCGCTTGATGGCGTTTTTGAACGCCTTCTCCACTTCCCGGCTGTGCTTGTGGCTCTCCATGTCGATGAAGTCGATCATGACGAGACCGCCCAGGTCCCGGAGGCGGAGCTGCCGGCCGATTTCTTCGGCCGCCTCGAGGTTCGTCTTGAAGGCCGTGTCCTCGATCCCCCGCTCCCCCTTCGACTTGCCTGAGTTGACGTCGATCGCGACGAGCGCTTCGGTCGTGTCAACCACGATCGATCCGCCTGACGGGAGCGGGACCTTGTGTTCGTATATCGTCTCGATCTGTTCTTCCAGATTGTACTTGGAGAAGAGCGGCCTCTTCTCCTGGCACAGGTGCACCTTCCCCCGCACCCGCGGCATGACGACCGTGAGGAAGTCCATCACGCTCTTGTAGACGTCGCGATTGTCGACCAGTATCTCGTCGGTATCCGTCGTGAAATAATCCCGGATCGTCTGGAGGACGATGTCCGCCTCCTGGTAAACGAGGCACGGCGCCGGAAGCTCTCCGCTCTTTTCCTGGATGCTCTCCCAGAGGCGCAGGAGGGATGAAAGGTCCTTCGACAGTTCCGCCTTCGTCCGGCCCAGTCCGGCCGTCCGGATGATGTATCCCATCCCGGCGGGGGGGGCGATCTCTTCGAGCATTTTCTTGAGCTTGTCCCGCTGCTCTTCGTCTTCGATCTTCCGAGAGACCCCCGACTTCTGGGCGAATGGCATGAGGACGAGGTACCGTCCCGGCAGGGAGATGTACGTCGTGAGGAAGGCTCCCTTGCCGTTCCTTTCCTCCTTCTCCACCTGGACCAGGAGTTCAGTTCCCCGGAAGATCGCGTCCTGGATCCGGACCCCCCTCTGCCTCTTTTCCTCGGTGACCGCGTGAAAGGAGGGATGGATCTCTCCCATCGGGATGAAGCCGTGCCGGGCCCCTCCGTAGTCGACGAAGGCCGCCTGGAGGGACGGCTCCGCGCGGACGACGACGGCCCTGTAGATATTCCCCCTGTTCCGTTCCTTGGACGTGGTCTCGATGTTCAGTTCTTCGAGTATCCCGTTGTCCACGATCGCGACCCGGATCTCTTCCGGATGGGCCGCGTTGATCAGCATCTTCCGTGACATACGTTCCGCCTATGAGAAAGGTTTATGTGCGGAGGCCGGCTCAACACGCCCAGCGGTCGGGAGCCCCGGCCTCGATTAATTTCAAAGGATGCTCAAACCTGATTACGCTAAGATATTGTACACGATCGTCATCTTTTGTTGAAAGCCCTCTTTGGGAGCACCTGTTGAACCGAGCAGTACGCCGCAATCCCCGCCCCAAACCTTGGTTCTGCGGCGTCCTGACGGCCGGTCTCCTGCTTCTTTCCCTGGGGTGCGCCCGGGAAACGGACGAAGCCCGGATCGGCCGGGCGATCGACGAGATCGTTCAGGCGATCGAGACCAAGGAGAGCGGGAAGGCCGTCGCGCGCCTGGCCGAGGACTACCGTGATTTCGAAGGCCGCACGCCCGCCGAGACGCGCGGCTTCCTCCTGCTCCACTTCCGCCGGAATCCCAAGATCCGGATCTACATCCTGGCCCAGTCGATCCGGGTCGAAGGAAACAGCGCGAACGTCCGGTCGCATGTGGCGGCAGTGGGCGTGGAGGAAATCGTCCCCGAGCGGGGGGAGGCGTATCTCGTCTCGTCCCGATGGGAACGGCGGAACGGGGAGTGGAAAACCGTCTACGCGTCGTGGACGCCCTCCCTGACGGGAGGAGGCGACCCGCTTCCGCCTCCCGAAGCCGGACCTTAGGGCCCGCGAAGCCTCAGCGATAGAAGAGCGACAGTCCCCCTGCCAGAATGATCCACGCGACGACCCGCCGGAATTGGGCCTCGTTGACGCGGAAGTGCAGGCGGTTGGCGTGCCAGAGCGTCACGGCGAGGAACGGCCCGGAAACGGCCATCATCCATCCGATCTCGGCCGTATAGGTCCCGTGGACAAGGTACTCGACGGCCCGGAGGGCGTTCATCGCGAGGAAGAAGGCGAGGGCATAGTTCCGAACAATGGTTTTCTCGTCGAAGGTCGCCAGCAGGCGCGTCATGGCGATCGGGCCGCTGATTCCGAAAAGGGCCTGCGAAACCCCGGCGAGCGTGTCCAGGACCCGCGCGCCCGCCCGCCCGAACCGGACCCTGCCCGGGGCGAGGACCAGGAACAAGCCCGACGCCGAGATGGCGGAGGCGAGCAGGACCTGAAAGACCGTTGCCGAGAAGTAGTAGAAGAGATAGATCCCCGCGAGCGCCCCGAGGAGCGCGAACGCGAGCATTCCGGCGAGGAACCGGACGTTCACGGTCTTGGGCGAGCGGACCAGCCCGATCGCCGCGACGAGGATCTGGGGGAGAACCGAATAGATCACCAGCGTCCTGGCGTCGTAGAAGAAGCTCATCAGCGCGAGCATCATGATCGTGCCCGCGATTCCGAAAACGATCTCGAACGTGTAGGTCACGACGCAGACGAGTGTAAGGAGAGCGAGCGGCAGCATGGCGGCTGGGCGGCTATGGAACCAGGGCCGGGAGGACCTCGGCCGCCCGACCGGACAGGTGGACGTCCACGATCCCCGTGTTCGGCGTGGAGTCGAGGTTGGCTTCGATGACAAAGGCTCCGGCCCGCCTGGCGACGGAAACGAACGAGGCGGCGGGCTGGACGATGCCCGACGTCCCCACGACAAGGAAAACCTCGCACGACTCCGCCGCTTCAAAAGCGGCCCGGACGTCGTCCGGATCGAGCGACTCGCCAAACCAGACGATGTGAGGACGCAATAGCCCGCCGCATTTTTCGCAGTGGGGCGGGACCCTGATCGGGACGTCCCTGTTGTCCGAGACCTCGCCGCAGGCCGTGCAACGCACTTTCCAGATGTTCCCGTGAAGCTCAACGATGTTCCGGCTCCCGGCCTCGCGGTGAAGGCCGTCCACGTTCTGAGTGAGAAGAGTGAAGCGGGAAACACGCCCTTCAAGCCGGACGAGCGCCTCGTGGGCGGGGTTCGGCCTGCAGGCCGCCACCTTCATCCTCCGCCAGTCGTACCATTCCCAGACGAGGCTGGGATCGCGGAGAAACGCCTCCGGCGTCGCCAGTTCCTCCGGCCGGAAGTTCCGCCACAGCCCGTCCGGCCCCCGAAACGTCGGCACGCCAGAATCCGCCGAGATCCCCGCCCCCGTGAGGACGGCGACCGACCGGGCCGCCTCGAGGCGCTTTCGCGCTTCCTCCATTCCATCCATCGGCGTATCAGACAGGCCCCTTCGTGGGGGCATCAGGCTTCCTCTCCCGCCCGAGCGCGGCGAAACGGGTCCGGATGTACTCCTGGGCGCTGCCGGGAGGCAGCTTCACCGTCCCCGGCCCGCTCCGCACGAAGAAGTCGCCGTCCGGGCTCGATTCCATTCCCTTCCACTTCAGGAACACCGGTTCGCGGCTCCGCTGGCAGGTCACGACGCACACCGTCTTGCCCTGCACGATCTGGGTCTTCGGATCGATGCAGGTCCCGGCCCGATCCCCGAGGCCATTGCGA
>MHEK01000089.1:0-134 GCA_001803795.1 Nitrospirae bacterium RBG_16_64_22 | reverse complement strand
TGCCGGTCTTCCTTGAGGTTCCAGCGCAGCGTGGACTTGAACTCCAGGGTCTTCGACTCGCCGCGCTTGATCAGCTCCTCGGCGTTGCGGTGCGCGCGCAGGTACTGGTCGAAGAGGAAGTTCTTGACGGTCTC
>MHEK01000088.1 GCA_001803795.1 Nitrospirae bacterium RBG_16_64_22 | reverse complement strand
ACTGTCAATAAAGCCTCTTCGCAAACGGATGACGGCCGGATGGAGATGTCGAAACGTTGGGAGTGGAAGAACAACGGGGGCGAGGCGCTTTCTTGCGGGGAACGGGGCTTCCTGTTATAGTCCGCCGAAGTCTCGTGGAGAGGGAAACGCGCCATGGACCTGAGCATCCTCTTGTGGCTGGTGAGCGGTTTGCTGGCCGGCGTCCGGCACGCGTTCGAGCCGGACCACATGGCGGCCGTGTCCGCTATCGTTGCCCGGGAACCGAATACTCGTCTGGCCCTCCGGCTCGGTCTTGCGTGGGGCGCTGGGCATGGTCTCGTCCTCCTGGTCGTGTTCGGGTTTGTAGCGCTCGGCCTTTCGTTTCTGTCCGATTCCATGGAAGGCTGGCCGGACCGGGTCGTCGGCGGCGTGCTGATCCTGCTCGGGGCCGTCGTCCTTCATGACGTCCTTTCAGGCCGCTGGCACGTTCACATGCACGACCACGACAACGGACGCGCTCACGCTCACGCGCACTCGCACATTCAGGGGGTTTCGGATATCCACGAGCACGACCACGGGCGCGCCATTCTCTCGCTGGGACGCAGTCTGGGGATGGGGATGCTTCACGGTTTGGCGGGGAGCGGCGTTCTGGCGGCCGTGGCATGGTCTGCGGCGCCGAGCGCCCTTCATCGCTGGATGACGGTTCTTCTTTACGGGGCGGGCGCCATGGGCGCGATGGCGGTCATGACCTACACGGTGGGCCGGACGCTCCGCGCCGTGCCTCCGCCAGTCGAACGGCTCCTTCGCATCGCATCCGGAGCCGCAAGCGTTATTGTCGGCGTCACCCTTCTTGCATAGACGGAGAGTCCGGCCGGGGAGCACCTTATGGAGCGCATCCGCGAGGCTGTCGAGATCCAGGCGGCTCCAGCGGACGTCTTCGCTCTCGTCTCCGACTTGTGCCGAAGGGCGCGCCTGAATCCCGCGTGGCGGGTAATCGCCTGCGAGGCGCTCGACGGGGGACCGATCCGCGCCGGTTCCCGCTGGCGGTTCGTGGTCAGAAGGGACCGGACGCGGATCGAGCACGTGAGCCGCGTCATCGACTACGACCCTCCGCGACGCATCGTCTGCAAATCCGAGATCCATTCCGACTTGGAGATCGTTCTCGACGTGGTCCCCTCGTCAGCGGGGTGCCGCCTGACGCACGAGGAGGCATTTCGCGCTCTCTCCGTTCCGGATGAGGTACGAAAAGGCGAGGCCGAGTCGTTCGTCCGGCGGTTTCTTCGAGCGCTCCTGTGGCTTGAGGGAGGCGGCTTCCAGACGGCCGACATCCAGGAAACGCACGAGGCCCTCAGGGAGCAGATCCGCGCGGAGATCCGGGCGTGGCTCGCGAAGATCAAGGAAGAGGCCGAGGGCCCGGGCCGACTCGGAAAGGGGGAATCATGAACCTAGAAAAAGCAGTTGAACCGCGGAGAACGCAGAGAACGCAAAGGAGTGCCAGGGAGTGGAAGACACATCGACCTCTTCGTTCTCTGCACCAGGCAGGTGAGCATCAAAGCCGCCTGAAAAGGTGTTCCTCGGCGGACTCCGCGTTCTCTGCGGTAAGTGAACTGCGGTTTTTACGATGAACTGCCCGAACTGCGGCCAGCCGGTCCCCGAAGGTCTCGCGGAGTCCCGTTGCCCGGCGTGCGGCCGGCCGTTTTCGGAGCCGCTCCCGGGGGGGGTGGCGCCGCCTGTCTCGGAACCGGTCTTTGAGAGAGTCACGGGGCCGGGAGGCGCCCCGCCTTGGCGGGGAACGCCGTGGGATCGGAGGCAGGACGTCGGGCTCATCGCGGCCCTCTGGCGAACCCTTCGCGATTCGATGGTTCGTCCGACGGAGTTCTTCCGATCGATGCCTGTCAGCGGGCCGCAATGCTCGCCCGTCTCGTACGCGCTCATTCTCGGGACGATCGGGTTCGGAGCCGGCATCTTCTGGCAGGGCCTGGTCGCGCTCGGGTTGGGATTGGCCGGCGGCGAGGTGGACAGGCGCGAGATGGGTATTTACCTGCTGTTGGTCCCGTTTTCGCCGCTCTTGGTCCTCATGGGCCTCTACCTGGGCACGGTCATCCTGCATTTCTTTCTCTGGATGGTTGGAGGCGCCCGGAACGGAATCGGGGCGACCTTCCGCGTCGTCTGCTGGGCGAACGGCATCCAGATCCTGAACGCGATCCCGTTCTGCGGCGGTTTGATCGGCGCGGTCTGGGTCCTCGTGGCGGAGGTGATCGGCATCCGCGAGGCGCACGAGACGACGACGGGCAGGGCGATTGCCGCGGCTCTCCTTCCTCTCGCGCTCTGTTGCGGTCTTGCCGTCATCGGCATTGCCGCCGCCGTTCTCATCCCGGCCATCATCGCGGGAATGGGCGGGGAATGAGCCTCACGGTGGACAACGCAATCTGGAGGGGCGTAGGCGCGGCCGGGATCGCCGCGAGTGTTGGGGTTCTCCTCGTCCTGGCCGCTTTGCCGGAAGCCGCGCACGTTCTGGCGTGCCCTCTTAAGGAACTGACAGGAATTCCCTGCCCGACGTGCGGAACGACGCGGGCGCTGATCGCGCTCGCGAAGGGAGACGTCTTGGCCGCCTTCCGGCTCCAGCCGCTCGCCACGGCAGGAGTCGGTCTCGGCTTGCTGGCGTCGGTCTGGCTCGCGGCCGGAGGGCGGCTGACGGGACGGGCGCATCCTTTTCTTCGTCCTCTGGCTGTCGCAGCGATCGCCGCGAACTGGCTCTATCTCTTGCTGGACGGCCGGTAGCGGGGCTAACAGGATCGGGCGGGGCGATCGATCAGGATCAACGCCGCGTCACGGACGTTTGTTCCCGTTGGGCCGGTCACGAAGAGATCTCCGGCTGAGCGGAGGAAAGGGGTGGAATTGTTGCCCGAGAGGACGGAGCCGATGGAGACGCCGAGCGCGCGTTCGCCCCGTGCGGCCGTCCCGCCGTCGGCCCATCCCCCCGCGGCGGTGGAGTTTCCGTCTCGCCCGTCCGTTCCGGCGAAGAGGGCCGTGATTCCTTCCGCCCCCCGGATCCGGTCGGCAAATCCGAGCGCCATCTCCTGATTCCGGCCTCCGGTCCCTTTTCCAAAAACTCGGACGGTCGTCTCGCCGCCGGCCACGAGAAGGAGAGACCGACGGCAAGAGCGCGACCGGGCGAGGGCGAGGTCCGCGAGGACTGCGCCGACGTCCCGGGCCTCGCCCTGGAGCGCGTCGGTCAATATTTCCGCGGAGAGGCCGCCCATCCGGGCGGCTTTCGCAACGGCGTCGAGCATCGTCCGGTTGGAGGCGACGAGGATGGTTCGAGCGCGCCCGAAGACCGGATCTCCCGGTTTTGGAGTCTCGGGGACAAGACGCGTTCTTCCCGCGCGGAGATGGGCCAGGACGGACTTGGGGATTTTGCTCAAGAGATGGAGGCGAGAGAGAACCTTCCATGCGTTCTGAAACGTCGTCGGATCGGGGACCGTCGGTCCGGATCCGATCGCTTCGAGATCGTCGCCGACCACGTCGGAGAGAAGGAGCGTGATCGACGCGGCGGGGAAGATGGCGCGGGCGAGCCGGCCCCCGGCGATGCACGAGAGGTGGCGGCGGACGGCGTTCACCTCCTGGATTGCGGCGCCGGAGGCGATGAGGAGCTCGGTCGTTTTGCGGATGTCGGCAAGAGAGAGACCCGGCGGGGGTGCGGGCGTCATGGACGACGCGCCGCCGGAGATGAGAACAAAAACGAGGTCGTCGCCGCGCGAGGACAACGCCATGTCGAGAATCTTTCGCGCCGCCGCGAGGCCGTTTCCGTCCGGGACCGGATGCCCGGCGCGGCACACCTCGACGGGTCCAACCGGCCCAAAAGGGGGGAGGTTCGCCGCGAGCACGCCGCCGTCGATCGGCCTGGGGACGGCCTTCATCAGGCCGCGGAGCATCCCGGCCGCGGCCTTGCCCGCGCCGAGCGCGTACATCCGGCGGAAGCGGTCGAGGTCGATACGCGTCCGTCCGAGGGCAAGCAATGTTCCCCGGAACCTGAGAGCCCGGGAAACGGCTTGCTCTGGATCGACTGAGCCAAGACCGTCGTAGAAGAACCTTTCGAGGACTGCGCGAGCATTCATATTTTCCGGCGGCATCTTCCTTCCGAAAGCGTTCCTGGTCAATGGATATCTTTCCCCCCCCGGCTCGGAGGCGTTCGGAGGCCAGGACCTTCCCCAGGATTTAGGGGGTTCTTGGGGTAAGTGATTGAGGGGTTGTTTGTTTTTCGGTTCTTGAAGTGGAACGCCGATTTTTTGGGGAAACTCTTCAAGGGATGAGGAAGGGCCTTGCGTCGGACGGCTCATCGTGGAGACCTCAAGGGATTCGTCGGTGCCCATGGGTCATGGTTCGGGTGTTTCCGTGTTCCAGCGCCATTTTCCCGCACGTGCGGCCTGCTTCCCTCCCCTTCAAGGGGAGGGGTGGGGATGGGGTTCGACAGAACGGTGAAGAAATCCACCCCCATCCTGTCCTTCCCCCTGAGGGGGAAGGGAAAAATTGGGGAAAGTCCTGGTTCGAAGGCGCATTGACTTCGCCGGCCGGGGACCGTAGAATTAAAGCATTCCTTGAAGAGACACGCGCGGAGGGACACCCGTGCCTCAAGAAAATGCCCCCTCCAACGAGATGGTCATCATCCTCTCGCTCGTGCGCCTGGAGTCCGCCCGGCGCCTCGTTGCCCGCACGTTCGATATCCTTGAGATCCTGCCCGGGTTTACGCTGGGCGGCTGGTTCTGCGCCCGTTTTGCCGCACCCGGCGCCGATCGGGTCGAGGTCGGACGCATCCACGCAATCGGGGCGTTCGAGGAGAAAAGGGGCTTCCTCCTGGAGCCCGTCACGGGAGGGCGGGGGAAGGCGTCCGCGCGCTGGGGCTCGGAAGCGGGCGCATCGACCATATGCGTCGAGGGCAATGGGTCGAGCTGGATCGAGATGCGGGTTACCCCCAGGATCCCGAAAGTTCCGATTCGGACGGGGTTTCCGTTCATCCTCGCGCGTGAGACGGCTTTTCCGTCGATCATCGTTTATCAGGCCCACCAGTTCGATCTCGCCACTTCGAGAGTCGTCCTTCCCCGGGAGAGCCCGCTCAGGTCGTATCCGCGCGGCGTGAAGATCGTAACCCTTTGCTGGCAGTCGGCGACTGTCTTCTCGGAGGACCGTCTCGAAATGGTCCGATCGGAACGGCTCGCCGTGCCCGATCCGCTGTGCGAGGCGACCCCGCTGGCGTCCGTCCCGTATCTGCGCGGCGAAGAGGCCGTCCGATGACCGCGCGCCCCGCGGCGGTGGCGGGCCTCTTCTATCCCCGGGAAGCCGACGCCCTTCAGCGGACGGTTGAGACTCTCCTGGGAGAGAAGCCCAAGACCAAAATCAAGGCGCGCGGCGTCGTGGTCCCGCACGCCGGATACGTCTATTCGGGCTCAACGGCCGCCGCCGTCTACCGCCTCATCGAAGTTCCCCGGCGGGTGGTCCTCATCGGGCCGAACCACACGGGCCTGGGCGACCCGATCGCCGTGATGGGAGAAGGGGAATGGGCCTATCCCGGCGGTCTGGTGCCGATCGACGCCGGTCTGGCGGCCGCGCTCAGGGCCGAGGTCGGCGCCGTCCGCTTCGACGATCGGGCGCATCGGGGAGAACATTCCCTCGAAGTGCAGATCCCTTTTCTCCACGCTCTGAGGCCGGACATGGCCATCCTGCCCGTCGTTCTCAAGCACATCTCCTACCGGGACGCGGCGGCGCTGGCCGAAGGATTGGCCAGGGCGATTCGTAAGAGCGGAGAAGATGTCCTGATCGTCGCGTCGAGCGACATGACGCATTTCGAGTCGCGGGAGCGGGCGCAACGGCAGGACCGCCTCGCCATCGACCGGATCGTCGCCATGGATCCGGAGGGCCTGTATCGCACGGTGGAGGACTACGGCGTCACAATGTGCGGCTACATCCCCGCCGTCGTGACGCTTGGGGCTGCAAAGGCGCTGAACGCGACCCGCGCGGAACTCGTGGCGTACGCCACGTCGGGCGACGTCACACGCGACGACACGAGCGTTGTCGGGTACGCGGGAATCACGATTACCTGACGGGCATGGAGAGCCTCTTTTCGACATTCACGCTTTCGGTCATGGCCGCCGTTGCCGCGGCGCTCCTGGCGGGGTTCCTGATCGGCCGGGTCCGCCGCAGGCCCCGAAGCGGTCCGTCTCGCCGCGCCGAGTCGGGCCAGATCGACCTTCAGAGGTCGATGGAGCATCTCCAGAAGTCGTTCAAGGACCTCTCGGCCGAGGCGGAGACGGCTCGGCGCGAGCGCTCCGAGATGTCCCGCGTTCTGGCCGTTCTTCCGGACCTTCTCCGGAACCTCACGTCGTCCGTCACACTCAAGGACATTCACACGGCGATCGTGACGATCGTCCGCAGTCTGACGGACGCCCGGCTCGTTCTCTTCTATTCGGCCCACGGGGATCTCCTCATCCTTCGGATTGCGACCGGGCTGAAGCCGGAGGTCGCGCGAGAGATCAAGGAGGTCCGGGTCGGCGAAGGCCGGATCGGGACAGCCGCGCTGAAGCGGATCACGATGGACGCCGCGGACTTCCAGAACGAGAGCGTCCTCATCCGCGAGGGACTCCGGAAGGCGGCGGACAAAGACCTTCCGTTCATGGTCGTGTCCCCGGTTGTCCAGCGGGATTCGCTCCTGGGGGTCATCGTCGTGGGCGAGATGGAAAAGGTCACGGCCGTGTTAAAACGCGTCCTCGGGATCGTCGGCCAACTCTCGGCCGTGGGCATCGAGAACCACCAGCTCTTTCAGGAGATCAAGCTTCACGCCGACGTGGATCTCCAGACCCGCCTTTACAACGCCACCTACTTCCGCAAATACCTCGAGACGGAAATCAACAAGGCGCGGCGCTTCCAGAGGCCTCTCTCGCTCGTCTGGTTCGACATCGATTATTTCCGGAACTACAACGAGACGCGCGGACACGAAGCGGGAGACGAGGTCCTGCGGATCGTCGCCGGGTTGGTGCGGGAGAGCACACGGTCGGTCGACATCCCATGCCGCGTCAGCGGCCAGGCCTTCGGCATCATTCTTCCCGAGACGGGTCGGGACGGGGCCGCGCACGTGGCCGACACCATCCGGGCGAAGGTGGAAACAAGCGAGATGCCGCTGGCCGTGAACCAGCCGGGCGGCCGGATCACGATCAGCGCGGGCGTAGCCGTCTTCCCGGAGGATGGAAGCCGCGCCGACAGCCTTGTCAGGAGCGTGGAGGAGGCGGTCCGCTACGCAAAACAACGCGGCCGGAACCGGGTGGAGGCCCAAGCGCCTCCGTGGGCGCGGGCCGCGTCCGACTGATGGCCCGCGAGGAAATCGTCCGTAAGGCCCGGCGTCTCCGCGAGAAGATCGCGCATCATGATAGAAAGTACTACGTCGAGGACGCTCCGGAGATTTCCGACGCCGAGTACGATGCCCTCATCGACGAACTGAGATCGATCGAGAACGCCCATCCCGAGCTCGTCACGCCCGATTCGCCCACCCAGCGGGTCGGCGGCCAGCCGACCAAGGTCTTCCCTCCCTTCCGCCACGCGGTCCCGATGCTTTCGCTCGACAATACCTACTCCAAGGAAGAATTGACCCTGTTCCACAACCGGGTCGCCCGTTTCCTGGGGGCGGAAGTCCCGGAATACGTCGTTGAGCTCAAGATCGACGGCGTGGCCGTCGCCCTCCGGTACGAACAGGGGTCCCTTCGGGTGGGCGGGACGCGCGGCAACGGGGAGACCGGAGACGAGATTACGGCGAACCTGCGGACGATCCGGAGCATTCCTCTCTCCGTCAGGGGAGCGGGAGAGGCCGGCCGGCTCACGTTCGAGGTCCGAGGGGAGGTCTTCATGCCCCGGAAGGCGTTCGAGCGCGTCAACGAGGAGCGGGAGGACGCGGGAGATCCGCTCTTCGCCAATCCCCGGAACGCCTGCTCCGGATCGCTCAAGCTTCAAGACCCGCGGGACGTCGCCGGACGGCGACTGGACGCATTCTTCTACGCCTATCTTCCCGGAAGGGGGGCGCCCGCATTCCCGACTCACGCACAGGGTCTAGATTTTCTAGGCACGCTCGGCTTCAAGGTGAATCCGAACATCCGTGTCTGTCGCGGGGTCGAGGAGGTCATCCGGGTCTGCGATTCCTGGGAGGAGAAACGGGACACCCTTCCTTACGAGATCGACGGGATGGTGGTCAAGGTGAACGATATCGCCCTCCAGGAGCGCCTGGGCGCGACGGGAAAGAGCCCGCGATGGGCGATCTCCTACAAGTTCCCCGCGAAGCAGGCAACGACCAGGCTCCTGTCCATCGAGGTCCAGGTGGGGCGGACGGGGACGCTGACGCCCGTCGCGCACCTTGAGCTGGTCCCGCTCGGAGGCGTGACGGTCAAGCGGGCCACCCTCCATAACGAGGACGAGATCCGGCGGAAGGACGTCCGGATCGGCGACCGCGTGATCCTGGAGCGGGGGGGAGAAGTGATCCCCAAGGTCGTAGGCGTCGTGACCTCCGTGCGGACCGGTCACGAGAAGCGGTTCGAGATGCCGAAAGACTGTCCCGTCTGCGGCGCCCGCGTCGTGCGCGAGGAAGGGGAGGCCGCGTCGCGGTGCACGAACGTCTCCTGCCCCGCCCAGCTTGCGCGGACGATCGAGTACTTCGGGGGCCGGAGCGCGATGGAGATCGAAAACCTGGGGCCGGCGATCGTCGCCCAGTTCCTGGAGAAGGGGCTGGTCAAGGACGCGGCGGACCTCTACGCCCTCTCCGAGGGAGACCTCGTGCCGCTGGAGCGGATGGGCGAGAAATCAGCCGCAAATCTCGTCTCGGCGATCGAGGCCAGCAAGGACCGGCCGCTTTCCCGCCTCATCTTCGCTTTGGGCATCCGGCACGTCGGCGTCCGGACGGCCGAGGTTCTGGCGGACAGGTTCCATTCGATCGACGCTCTCCGCAAGGCATCGGCCGCGGAGCTGGAGGATGTCGAGGAGGTTGGGCCGATCGTAGCGCAGGCAATCGCCGATCACTTCCGCGAGCCGCGGAACATCAAGGTCATGGAGAAGCTTGAGAGGGCGGGCGTCCGGATGAAGGAGGAACGAAAGGCAGCGCCAAAAGCCGGGCAGACGCTCGCCGGAAAGACGTTCGTCTTTACTGGGACGATCTCGATCCCGCGCGAGGAGGCCGCCGCGATGGTGAAGGCCCGGGGAGGGAAGGTCACGGACAGCGTGAGCAAGAAGACCGACTACGTCGTCGTGGGGGAGGATCCCGGATCGAAAGCCGACAAAGCCCGCGCCCTGGGCGTCAAGACGATCGACGAAAAGGAATTCCGGCGGCTGGCCGGCCCCTAGGCGTCGGCTGAAGGGCGACAACAGGCGCCCGACGCCCGCAAGTTATGCGGGGGGAAGCCCAAGCCGTAGAAAAAAAGCAGGGGCGTACGGTTGTACGCCCCTGCGGTTTGGCGGAGACGGGTACGGTCTTCCGATCAGGCGCCGGTGAGGGCGGGGAGGCCGGCTTCGGTGAAATGGACGCCGCCTTCCTGGATTGTGGCGCGGATGTGGCCGCCTTCCTTGAAGCGCCCCTTCAGGATCTCCTCCGAGAGGGGGTCCTCAAGGTGCTTCTGGATCGCCCGCCGAAGGGGACGCGCCCCGTAGGACGGCTGGTAGCCCTCCTTGAGGATCCATTCCTTCGCTTTGTCGTCCACGTCAAGCTGAATCCCCTGCTCCAGAAGCTGTCGGTTGAGGTCGGCAATGAGGATGTCGATGATATCCTTCAGGTGGTCCTGCGTGAGCGAGTGGAAGACGACGATCTCGTCCACGCGGTTCAGGAACTCCGGGTTGAACGTGTGCTTCAGCTCCGACCGGATGGAGGCCTCCATCTTCTTGTGAGTTTCCGTCACGTCGAGCTTCTGGAAGCCTAGCCCCACGCCGCCCTTGTCGATGAACCGCGCGCCGATGTTCGACGTCATGATCACGACGGCGTTCTTGAAGTCGACCTTGCGGCCGAACGAATCGGTCAGATGCCCCTCGTCCAGGACCTGGAGGAGAAGGTTGAAGATGTCCGGATGGGCCTTCTCGATCTCGTCGAGGAGAATGACCGAGTAGGGGCGGCGGCGCACCTTCTCCGTGAGCTGGCCCCCTTCCTCGTACCCCACGTACCCAGGAGGGGCCCCGAGCAGGCGCGAGGACGAGAACTTCTCCATGTACTCCGACATGTCGACGCGGATCAGGGCGTTATCGTCGTCGAAGAGGAACGCCGCGAGCGCTCGGGCGAGTTCCGTTTTCCCGACGCCCGTGGGGCCCATGAAGACGAACGACCCGATCGGTTTCTTCCGGTTCTTGACGCCGGCGCGCGAGCGGCGGATGGACCGACAGACCGCCTTGATCGCCTCGTCCTGGCCGACGATGCGGCGGTGGAGCTCATCTTCCATGCGGAGGAGCTTCTCGGTCTCCTTCTCCTCGAGTTTGAAGAGGGGAATCCCCGTGATCTTCGAGATCGTGAGGGCAATGTCCTCCTCGGAGATCGTCGGCTCTTCCTTCTCCTGGTTCTCCCGCCAGTGCCGCTGAAGCTCCTCGAGGCGCTTCTTGGACTTCTCCTCCTCGGCCTTGAGCGCGGCGGCCTTCTCGAAGTCCTGGAGCTTGATGAAGAGGTTCTTCTCGCGGGCGATCCGCTTCAGGTCCTTTTCGATGTTCTTGAGCTCGGGCGGCGCCGTGAACTTGAGGAGCTTGGCCCGCGAGCCGGCTTCGTCGATCACGTCGATCGCCTTGTCGGGGAGGAACCGATCGGAGACGTAGCGGTCGGACAGGCGCACGGCCGCCGTGATCGACTCGTCCGCGATCCGGACCTTGTGGTGCGCCTCGTACTTGCTTCGGAGCCCGCGGATGATGTTGACCGTCTCTTCGATATTGGGCGGCTGGACGTGGATCGGCTGGAACCGCCGCTCCAGGGCCCCGTCCTTCTCGATGTACTTCCGGTACTCATCGAGCGTCGTCGCGCCGATGCACTGGATCTCGCCCCGTGCGAGGGCCGGCTTCAGCATGCTGGAGGCGTCGATCGAGCCCTCGGCCGCGCCCGCCCCCACGAGCGTGTGAAGCTCGTCGATGAAGAGGATCACGTTGTCGGCCTGGACGATCTCCTTCATGACGACCTTGAGGCGCTCCTCGAACTGGCCGCGGTACTTGGTGCCCGCGATGAGCGATCCCAGGTCGAGCGCCACGATCCGCCGGTTGTAGAGGTTCTCGGGGACGTCGTTGTTGACGATCTTCTGGGCGAGCCCCTCGACGATCGCGGTCTTGCCGACGCCGGGCTCGCCGATGATCGCGGGATTGTTCTTCGTCCGGCGGCAGAGGATCTGCATCACGCGCTCGATCTCGTCCTCCCGGCCGATGACGGGGTCGAGCTTTTGCTCGCGCGCGAGCTGGGTCAGGTCCCGGCCGAACTCGTCCAGGGCCGGCGTGGCCGTCTTCTTCTCCGTGTTCTGGACGACGCCGCGCCGGACGAAGTTGATCGTGAGCTGGCGCGCGCCCAGGAGGTTCGCGCCGAGACTGCGGAGGATCTTTCCGCCGATCCCTTCCTCCTCGCGGATGAGGCCCAGCAGGAGGTGCTCGCTTCCGATGTAGTTATGGCCGAGGAGCTTCGCCTCTTCGATGGCGAGCTCGAGGACTTTCTTGGCCCTCGGCGTGAAGGGGATCTCGCCGAACGTGAGGATGTTGGTCCCCCGTGGAAGGTTCCGCTCGACTTCGAGCTTGATCTCTTCCGTCGTGAGCCCCATCTTCTTGAGGACGGCGACGGGGATCCCGTCTTCTTCCCGGAGGATCCCGAGGAGCAGGTGTTCGGTCCCCAGGTAGTCGTTCTGGTGGCGCTCGGCCTCTTCGCGGGCCAGGATGATGACCTTGCGTCCCCGATCGGTAAACTTCTCGAACATTCAGCGCCTGCCTTCGTTTCGGGTGGGCGGCCGCAAATGCCATCCTTGAAGCCGGCCGCCTTGTCTTGATCCAATCATACTTTCGCCCTCCCCAGGGTGTCAAGTGCGGCGCGGTCAAGATGCCATGGCCGGCCCCAAGGCTGTTGTCATGGGACCGGGTCGATGGTATGATCCCTCCGATTCTGCCGATTTCACGGAGAGATGCGATGTCCCGCGCGACCTCCGCCTTGCCGGCCGCTTTGTCGGCCGAACGGATCGAGGACTACCTGTCACGGCTCCTCGACGCGCCGGCCCGGGTCATCTCGATCGTTCCCCTTCAAGGAGAGTCCGCCGAAGAGATCAAGTCGTACGGCTACGGCATTCCCGTTCTGATCGACTACGAGGCGCGGGGGCGGACGTTTCGGGCCGTCCTGGAAACGATGGCGGCGGGCCCCTTCGGGCACGAGCACAAGTCCGACCGCGCGGCGGCGATGATTTGGGAGAACGACGTCTTCCCGCGTCTCCCGCGCCATGTCCGGTCCCTGGACGCCGGGGCGATCCTTCCGGACCGCCTCGTCTCCGTCGGGCGGGCCGATGAGTTCTTCGTCCTGACGGAGTTTGCGTCCGGCGCCCAGTACGCCGAGGACCTCGACCGGATCATGCGGGCGGGGCGCGTTACGGACCTGGACCGGGAGCGTTGCGCGACGCTCGCTGCCTACTTGGCCGAGATCCATGCCGTTCGGGGCCCCGATCCGGGGCTGTACGTCCGCCGGATCCGCGAACTGATCGGCCACGGCGAGTGCCTGATGGGGCTGGCGGATTCGTATCCAGCCGACTTCGCGGCGGCGCCGCCCCGGCTCCTGGAAGAGATCGAGCACGCCGCCGTCAGGTGGCGGTGGCGGATCAAGAAGCGAACGCATCGTCTGAGGCAGGTCCACGGCGACTTCCATCCATGGAACATCCTCTTCCGCGAGGGGACGGACTTCTCGGTTCTCGACCGGGCGCGCGGCGAATGGGGCGAGCCGGCGGACGACGTGACGTCGCTCTCGATCAACTACCTCTTCCAGGCGCTGAGGTCCACGGGACGTTTTGAAGGCCCGTTCGCCGAGTTGTTTGGTTTGTTCTGGTCGGAATACCTGGACCGGACGGGAGACCGGGAGATTCTGGATGTGGCGGCGCCCTTCTTTGCCTTTCGTGGGCTGGTGATCGCTTCTCCATTGTGGTATCCCACGCTCGCTTCGAACGTTCGGGAGGCGGTCTTCTTGTTCATTCGGCGCGTGCTGGAGGACGACCGCTTCGATCCGGGCCGGGTGCATCGTTATCTGGAGCCGTGAGCGCGACCTCGTTCTGCATCTGGTTCACGGGCCTCCCGGCGTCGGGGAAGAGCACGCTGGCCGGGGCGGTGGCGGAGGAGATGCGAAGGCGGGGGCTCGATCCGGTCGTCCTCGAATCGGACGCCATGAGGCGGCTTCTGACGCCGGAGCCGGATTATTCCGAAAAAGAGAGGGACTGGTTCTACGGGGCTGTCGTCGAACTGGCCCGGATGTTCGTCGAGAAGGGCGTGCCGGTTCTGATCGACGCGACGGGCAACAGACGCGCGTACCGCGCGAGGGGAAGGCGGGTTCTCCCCCTGTTCGCGGAGGTCTTCGTCGATACGCCTCTCGATGTCTGCATGGATCGAGATCCGAAGGGTATCTACACGAAGGGACGGGCGGGCGAGAGCCGCACCGTCCCCGGTTTGGGGGCGTCGTATGAGGCCCCCGAGTCGCCCGAAGTCTTCTGCCGGGGGAATGAGCCGGCGGAGACGGGGGCATCGAAGGTACTGGCATTCATGGAGGAGCGGGGGTGGATCGAGCGAGCGAACGGCTGAAACGGATCGTCGTCGAACTGGACGAGGGCCCGCTCGTCAGCGAGCGGTCCGTGGAGATCGTGGAGCGGAAGGGGGTGGGGCACCCCGACTCCGTCTGCGACGGCATCATGGAAGAGGTGTCGATCGGCCTCTCGAAGGAGTACCGGAAGAGGTTCGGCGCCATCCTTCATCACAACTGCGACAAGGGGCTCCTGGTGGCGGGCCGCGTCGAGCGGCGGTTCGGCGGGGGACGCGTGATCGAGCCGATGAGGCTCGTCATGGGAGACCGGGCGCTGTGGCAAGCCGATGGCAAAGGGATCGACGTGGAAGCCGTCGCCGTGGCGGCGGCGAGGCGCTGGATCCGCAAGCATCTTCGGTTCGTGGATCCGGAGAAGGACCTCGACTACCAGGTCGAGATGCGGCCCGGTTCGGAGGAGCTGACCGGCCTATTCAAGAGCGAAGCGGCCGTGCTGGGGGCCAACGATACGTCGGCGGTCGTGGGGTATGCGCCCCTGACCGACACGGAGAGGACCGTTCTCGAGGTCGAGCGAACCCTGAACGGCAAGTCGTTCAAGGAAGCGTTCCCCGAAACGGGGGAGGACGTGAAGGTGATGGGATGGCGCTTGGGAAAGGACCTCTCGCTGACGATCGCCATGCCGCTGATCGACCGCTACATCGACCGCGAGTCGATCTACTTCAAGCGAAAGGGCGAGATACTGGAGGCCATCCAGGACGCCGTGAAGGAGCGGCGGGGGAACCTGGAGCGGGTCCGCGTGGAGATGAACGCGCTGGATGCCCGGGGCCGGGGAATGGCGGGGATGTACCTCTCGGTCCTCGGGACGTCGGCCGAGGACGCCGACAGCGGTCAGGTCGGACGGGGAAACATGGTGAACGGCCTTATCGCGCTCCATCGGCCGAGGGGGGCCGAGGCGGCGCCGGGGAAGAACCCCGTCTCGCACGTCGGAAAGATCTACAACGTGTTGAGCGACAGGATCGCGAACGATATCTACCAGCAGATCAAGGGCGTCCGGGAAGCGACCGTCTGGCTTTGCTCGCAGATCGGAACGCCCGTGAACCGGCCGACCGTTTCCGCCGTCCGGGTCGCCGTCAAGAAAGGGTTCAGCTTCGATGCGATCGCCGGCCAGGTCCGGGTCCTCGTGGACGCGGCCCTGGACGACATCCCCCGGTTCTGCGACGGGCTTTCGAGGGGGAAGTATCAGGTCTACTAACTCGCGCAAATTGGAAATTGAAAATTGAAAATTGTGAATCGCAAAACGACTCATCACGCCCTTGGGTGCGTTGTTATTCACCCATTCACCGATTCACCTATCAACTCATAGATGACAACCCGCCCGTTCTCGCGCATCCTCATGGCCGTCGACGGATCGTTCAACGCGGAGGCGACGGCCCGGTACGCCGTCCGGTTCGCGCACGCGTCGGGCGCCAGCCTCCACGTCCTGACCGTTATTTCCCCCCGGGCGACCGGGGAGGAAAAGGACGCGGCGATGGCCTCGGTCGAACGGATCGTCCGCGAGGGGCGCGCGTCCCAGATCGAAACGACCGGCCTCATCCGGGAGGGGCGGGCATGCCCCCAGATCGCCGCCGTCGTTCAGGAGGAAAAGATCGATCTCGCCATGGCCGCCGCTAGACGGCGCCACGCGAGGGAGAACCGCTACTTCATCCGGACGGTCTCCCGGTGGATGATGGCGGAGCTTCCCTGCTCCGTTCTGGCCGTCCGGGTCGTGGACCCCGGCCGGCTGGCGCATCCCCGCAAGATGTTGGTCTCCCTCGGCCCCGACGAGGCGCTCGCGGCCAGTCTGGCGCCGGTCGTTTCCATGCTCGCCCGCGCCGCCCACGTCAGCGCGGAAATCCTCACCATTTTTGAGAAATCGAGCGGATTCCTGCGGGAGGCCGCGCCGGCCGTCTTCAGGCGGCACGAATCCAGGGCGGGTGAGATCGCCGCCCCGATCCGGATGGCCCTCCTCGGCGAAGGGCGGGAGGCGGAGGAGCATTTTTCGGTCGTTCCATTCGCGTGCCGCGAGACGATGGCCCGGGCCGTCGAGCTTCACGCCGAGGCGATCCTGACGGCCGTGACGCGGCGGGAAGCTTCGCGCCGGATGCTTAGGAGCCATCCTCTCGAGATCCTTTTCCGGGAAACCCCCTGCGATCTGCTGGTCTTTCGTCCCGGCTAGCCGCGTGGGAATCCACGAGATCCCAGCCTCCGAGGCCTACTCTGTCCTTCGGTCGCATCCCGAGGGTCTCTCGGATGGAGAGGCCCGTCAGCGCCTTTCCTTCCACGGTCCGAATGTCCTTCAAGCCCCCGCACGGACGCCGTTGCTTCTCCGGTTCCTGGCCAAGTTTACGCACTTCTTCGCTCTCCTCTTGTTGGTCGCGGCCGCGATCGCGTTCGCCGCCCACCGGCTCGGGCCGGGGGAGGGGATGCAGTTCCTCGGCTGGGCGATCGTCGCGGTGATCGTCATCAACGCGGTCTTCTCGTTCTGGCAGGAGTACAGGGCGGAACGGGAGCTCGAGGCCTTGGCGCGCATGCTTCCGGTGTCGGTGCTCGTCCGGCGGGGAAATCGGGAGGTCCAGGCGGACGCCGGCACTCTCGTTCCGGGAGACCTTCTGTTCCTGGCCGAGGGAGGGCGCGTTCCGGCGGACGTGCGGATACTGGAGTGCCACGGCCTTCAGGTAAACAACGCCCCGCTGACCGGCGAGTCGCGCCCGCTGGACAGGAACAGCGAGCCGGCCCAGGGCGTCGAGCGGGCGGAGGCGGCGAACCTCGCGTTCGCGGGAACGACCGTCGTCCGGGGCCGCGGTCTGGGCATCGTTTTCGCCACGGGGATGCAGACCGAGTTCGGGAAGGTCGCCCACATGGCGGGGCGCGTTCGAGCCGAAGCGACGCCCTTGGAGCAGGAAGTCGCCAGACTCTCGCGCCGCCTGGCGGCCATCGCCGTCGTGGTCGGGGTCGTGTTCTTCGCGTTCGGCGTGGTTCTCGGGAGAGGGTTCTGGCAGAACTTCCTGTTCGCCCTGGGCATCATCGTGGCCCTCGTTCCGGAAGGACTCCTGCCGACCGTGACGCTGTCCCTTGCCGCGGCCGCGAGGCGCATGGCCGCGAGAAAGGTCCTGGTCCGGACGCTCTCCGCCGTCGAAACGCTGGGCTGCGCGACGGTGATCTGCACCGACAAGACCGGGACGTTGACGCAAAACATCATGGCGGCGCGGCGGCTCTGGATCGGGGGGGAATGGCTCGACGCTCCCGCGCCCGTGGCGATGAACGCCGTCCCCCAGGGGATCGTCCGGTTCTTCAGGGCGGGGGTGCTGGCGTCGGATGCCGAAGCGTCCCGGCCGGGAGTATGGACGGGCGATCCGACCGAATCGGCGCTCGTCACTGCGGCGGCGGCCGTCATCGACCCCGGAGCGGCGAGAAGCGATCACCCGAGGATCGACGAGATTCCTTTCGATTCGATCCGCAAGAGGATGACGACGCTCAACCGACGGCCGGACGGAAGGCTTTCGGCCTTCCTCAAGGGCGCGCCCGAAGTCGTTGCAGAACAGTGTGATCGGTGGGCGAATGAGGAAGGGGACGGCCCGATGACGGCCGAAACGAGGGAAATGATCCTGGCGGCGGCGCGGGAGATGGCCCAAGGAGCGATGCGCGTGCTGGCCGTCGCCGAGAAGAACAACTTGGCCGAAGGAGCCGGAATTCCGGAAGACGGGTTCACGTTCCTGGGGCTCGTGGGGATGGAAGACCCGCCGCGGCCCGAAGTTTCTGGGGCCGTGTCAATCTGCCGGGAGGCCGGAATCCGCGTGATTATGGTGACGGGGGACAGCGCCGAGACGGCCCGAGCCGTCGCAGACCGGGTCGGCCTGGGGGACGACGGAACGATCCGGGTGTTCACGCCCGGCGATCTTCAAGGAGCCGGGAGCCTCCGACGGGCGGTCGAAACCCCTGGGGCCGTCTTCGCGAGGATGACCCCGGCGCACAAGCTCGCGATCGTTTCCGCGCTGAAGCGAACGGGGGAGATCGTCGCCGTGACGGGCGACGGCGTCAACGATGCGCCGGCCCTCAAGAAGGCCGATATCGGCGTTGCCATGGGGATGGCCGGAACGGAGGCGGCCAAGGAGGCTTCGGACGTCATCCTGCTCGACGACAACTTCGCCAGCATCGTCGCCGGAATCGAGGAAGGGAGGGCCGTCTACGCCAACATCAAGAAGTTCCTCTCGTACATCCTGACGTCGAACGTTCCGGAGGTCGTTCCGTATCTCGCTTTCGCGATCTTTTCCATTCCCCTTCCTTTGACGGTCATCCAGATCCTCGCCGTCGACCTCGGGACGGACATGTTGCCGGCCCTGGCCCTGGGACGCGAACGGCCGGAACCGGACGTCATGCGCCGGCCGCCGCGGCCGCGGACGGAAAGGCTCCTTTCCTGGCCCCTGCTCTCGCGGGCCTACCTGCTGTTGGGGCCGATCGAGGCGACAGCGGGTCTGGCCGGATACTTCTGGGTGCTTGCGGCCGGAGGATGGACGTGGGGGACGCCTCTCGGGGCGTCCGATCCGCTCTACACGCAGGCGACGACGATGTGCCTGACCGCCATCGTCGTGACCCAGGTGGCGAACGGGCTCACGTCGCGAAGCGAAACGACGCCGGTCCGGCGGATCGGGTTCCTGGGCAACCGTCTGCTCCTTTGGGGAATGGCGTGCGAGGTGGCGCTACAGGCGGCAATCGTCTATCATCCGGCTTTGAACGCCGTCTTCGGGACGCACCCGATTCCGCTCGCGGGATGGCTGTTCCTGGTTCCGTTCGCCGTTTTGCTCCTTGTCTTGAACGAGGCGCGGAAGGAAATCGCCTTCCGAGGAAGAACCGATTGGAAATTGTAAATTTGAAATTGCAAATCGGTAAACGAGGCTCGGATAACGGCCAGTGCGAGGGGCTTTTGCTTTACAATTTACAATTTCCAATTTACAATCTGCCGCTCTTCGCAGGGGAGGGGAGGACGCATGCCGAAGTGCCGCCAGTGTGGAAACGAGAAGATGTTCAAAGGCGTCTTCCATCCCGAGCCGCTTTTTCGTTTTGTGGCCACTTATTCCGGGGGCAGGCTGAACGACATCGCCCTGGTGAAGCCGGATGACCTGGAATCTCTGGGAAAGACGTTCGTCGCGGCGGAATGCTGGAACTGCGGCTCGAGGGAGATCGGCGACTTGAACGCCGGGGCGGCGGAGGCCGAAGGGCGCGGGAGGCCGGTCGCGCCCAAGGTCGAGGCGCCGACAGCGGATCGGCCGAAGGAGGCGCCGCCGTCGGCCGATCCCCGGCAAGTCACATGCTCGATCTGCGGCCACGCGATGCGCCTCAAGGCAGTCGAGCCGGGGAAAGCCTACCGTGTCGGCTGTACGAAATGCGGGCACCAGTTCGTCTACCAGGTCTCGTAGCAGGGTGTTGCAGAATACCCTCTGATAGGCCAGGTGTCAGGGGGCGGAAAACAAGACCGGGAACACTTGAAGAGCGGCCAAAGCGAGCTCGAAGAAGACAATCAGCCCAGCGGCGATTCGGAAGACCCACGGCCCGCCGGACGGGATTTTGCGGAGACGCGCGCCGTGCTTCGCGGCGGCGAGCGTCTGGGCGCGGCGCGTGATGACGTAGGCATGGGCGGACGTCGCGAGTTGGACGAGCGTAAGGAGGGAAGCGAGGACCCCGAGTCCGCTTCTCGTTGCCCAGATCGTGAGGACGAATCCGGCGGCGAAGAGAAGAACGCCCGTCCGCACCTCTCCCGCGTATATGTAGCCGAACCCCCAGGTCCGGGGAAGCAGGTTCAAGAGGGCCGCGACGCGTGGATTCCGCTCCGTGACCGCGGCCGCGCCGGTCCCGATCTCGACGGCATCCTCGTAAGCGTCGGCCAGGGAAAAGAGCCAGACGGGGACTAAGAGCACGAGTCCGGCGAGGATGAGGCCCGTCCCGCTCTCCTTGTTTCCTGCGAACTCGACGATGCCGTACCAGATGGAGAAGGTGCCGGCTGACAGTCCGAGGAAGGTGAGGATTCCCCGCGCCTTCCGGCCGTTGTAGAACTGACCTCCGCCGAAGATGATCAGCGACAGGAGGAAGGAAACCCACGGCCGGGGAGGCCGGTTCGGGACGAGAGGGATGTCGGGATGACAGAAGGGGCACGAGGAGACGAGCCTCTCCTCGAACGCGTGGCCTTCGGGGCAGACCTTCACGGCCGCTCCGCGGGGGAGAGAGGGCGGATCTCGATTCCGTTGATTTTCCGGGGAGATCGTGAGATTATTCGAACCTTGGTCAAGGGGCGAATGGTTCGGCCTGACGGGGAGGAAGAAGACATGAGGCGGAAATCTCGTTTCGGCGGATGGTTCGTGCTGGCGGGACTGCTGGTCGCAGCGATTCCGATCGGGTCTTCACCTCTGCGAGCACAGCCTGTCGACGTGAAGATCGTGAAGCCGACGGCGGCTGGCGGCTCGGCGGTCAAACTGCTCTCGGGGGAGAACCTCGTCGGGAAGACGGACGCCACGCCCTTCGGCGACTTTTCGCTCGCCGTGACGCTCATGCCAGGCCGGTACGAGCTGAAGGTGTCGAAGGGAAAGGCGCTGGAAGAAACGACCCTGACGATCGAGGTCACGGGTGACGGGGTCACGGAGCTTCGCGGGCGGTTGTCGGTCGAGACGGCCAAGAAGGGGAAGCTCAAGCTTTCGGACGTGAAGATCGAGTCGACTCCCTCCGACCGCGTGAAGATCGCCCCGGCAGAGCCCGCGCCGGCGCCGGGGACGCCGCCGGCCGCGACCCCTCCGGCCGATGTCAAACCGAAGTCCGAGACAAAGCCATAGATCATCTTCAGGGAACCTGCGCGGGGCGGCTCGTCGTCGTCCTGGTCCGGCCAGCGCGGGCGGGCAACATCGGGGCCGTTGCCCGCGTCTGCGACAACTTCGGCGTCCGGGATCTGCGGGTCGTCGCGCCGGAGGCGGATCCTCGGGGCGATGAGGCCCGGACGATCGCGTACCATTCCCAGGCTGTCCTCGATCGCGCCCGCGTATTCGAGAGCGTCGACGAAGCCGTGGCCGACGCGGAAATCGCCGTCGGCATGACGGCCCGGCGAAACGCCGGTTCGGTCTTCGCCTCGGGCCGGCGTGTCGCGGCGCAGGTCGGGGCGGGCCGCACGGTCGCCGTTCTTTTTGGACCGGAAGCGACAGGTCTGACGGAGGCCGATCGCCGCGTGTGCGACCGGTTCTTCCGGGTCCCCACATCCCCCGCCTGCCCCTCGCTGAACCTCTCCCACGCCGTCGCGGTCACGCTGGGAGCGCTCACCGCGTCCCGGATGAAGCTCAGCGGACCCGATCGGTCCGATCTTGCTCCGGCTCGGGATCGCGGAAGGCTCCTCGACCGGATGAAGGGTGTTCTTCTTGAAATCGGATATCTCAATCGTCAGAATCCGGACGCAGTATTCGATGAGGTTCGCCTCCTATTCGGTCGCTCGGAGTTGACAAGGCGGGAGGTTTCGCTCCTTCTGGGGCTGGTTCGCCAGATCGAGTGGGCCTCCGGCCGAGCGGGAGGAGCGGCAAACCCGCGGCCGGCCGAGATCCGCCGGCGCCGGGATGTTCGGCCCGTGCACAAGATAGCATCCCGGTCCGCCGAATTGCAACGCGGGTCGGATGGATGATCCTAGAAAAAGCAGTTGAACCGCAAAGTGCGCCGCAATCCCCGCCCCTTGGGGCGGGGTCAAGGCGCACGAATGCAAACAACGAAAAGTACCTTGGAGGTCGGAGAACCCCGCCTTTCAAGGCAGGGTTCTCCAACCGCGGAGCACGCAGAGAACGCAAAGGAGTTCCATGGATCGGAAGACACATCGACCTCACCCGGCAGGTGAGCTTCAAAACCGCCCGAAAAGATGTTTCTCCCCCGATCGGATCGGGGTTCTCTGCGGTTAATGAACTGCGGTTCTTAGGATGACAGATGTTTGAATTGACGGTTCGATGCGGGTTCCGGGCCTCCCACCAGATTCTGGAAAAAAACGGATGCCTCGAGGCGCCGCACGAGCACGACTGGAGCGTGGAGGTCGTCGTCGCGGCTGTCGACCTGGACTCGCGCGGGATCGCCGTGGACTTTGAAGATGTTCAGACCGCTCTGAGGGACATCCTCGAACCAATGGAGGGCCGCCGCTTGAACGAAGTCGCCCCGTTTGCCGCGGTCATTCCTTCGGCGGAGGGGATCGCCCGCTGGCTGGCGGACCGGATCGCCCCGCTTCTCCCCGCTCGCGTGTCCCTCCGCCGCGTGACGGTTTGGGAACGCCCCGACTGCGGGGCCGCGTTTCTTCCGTGAGCGGCTGGAGGAATGTGGGATGCTCAAACCGGGGAGAGCCCGGCTGAGGATGTGTTAAGATGAAAAGTCGGATTGCCCGTTGGCGGCAACGTGGGACAGGAGACGGGGAGATATGTCGCTGACTCCGGCGACCGTGATCGGCGTGGATCTCGGCGGGACGAACCTAAGGGCCGCCCTCGTCGACCGGAACGGGAAGATTCTGGACGCCGAGAGGGTTCCGACTCCGCCCTCGCGGGGGGCGGAGGTCGTCGGCGAGATCGCTGCGCTGGTGCGGCGCCTGGCCGGGAGCAGGGGCGTCCTCGGCGTCGGGATCGGCTCTCCGGGGCTTGTGGACCAGGCAATGGGCCGGATCGTGGTCTCGGCCAACTTTCCGGAATGGCGGGACGTTCCGCTGGGCGGCGAGGTGGGCCGGGCAGTCGGTCTGCCTGTCTTTCTGGAAAACGACGCCAACGCGGCGGCCTTGGGCGAGTCTTGGGTCGGGGCGGGATCGTCGTTCAGGCATTTCGTCCTCTATACCCTGGGGACCGGGGTTGGAGGAGGGATCGTCCTGGACGGAGACGTCTGGCGCGGGGCGGACGGGGCCGCGGGTGAGGTTGGGCACGTGATGGTCGATCCCGAAGGTCCCGTCTGCGGGTGCGGGAGCCGCGGGTGCCTGGAGATGTTCGCCTCGGCGACGGCGATCGTCCGAATGGCGCGGGAAGCGCTGGAGGGAGGGGCCGATTCGGCGTATCTCCCGGCGGATGAGAGCGGATGGAGCAGGCTCGCGGCCCGCGACGTCTGGCTGGCGGCGAGGGAGGGAGACGCCGTGGCCCGGTCGGTCTTCCACCGCGTCGGCCGGTCGCTCGGCATCGCGGCCGCAGGCGTGATCAGCCTTCTCAATCCCCAGGCGATCCTGATCGGCGGCGGGGCCGCGGAGGCCTGGGATTTCTTTATCGAGGACATGATGAAGGAAATGAAACGTCGAACGTATTCGTGGCTGGCGGAGCGGACGCATGTCCTGCCCGCGGGTTTGGGGGCGGACGCCGGCCTGCTGGGGGCCGCGCGGGCCGCCTGGCTGGGCGTGGGCCGCGCCGGGGACGCGTCGCGCCGATGACTTCTCATGACGACTGAGCGGATCCGGAACTTCTGCATCATCGCCCATATCGACCACGGCAAGTCGACGCTCGCCGACCGCCTGCTCGAGGAAACGGGAACGATCTCCGCTCGCGAGAAGACCGACCAGATCCTAGATAACATGGATCTGGAGCGGGAGCGGGGGATCACGATCAAGGCGCACGCCGTCCGGCTCAACTACAGAGCGAAGGACGGACAGCGTTACGTCCTGAACCTCATCGATACGCCCGGGCACGTGGACTTTACGTACGAGGTCTCTCGAAGCCTCGCGGCGTGCGAAGGGGCGATCCTCGTCGTGGACGCCGCGCAGGGGGTCGAGGCCCAGACTCTGGCCAACGCGTATCTCGCCATCGAGCACAATCTCGAACTGATTCCCGTGATCAACAAGATCGACCTTCCCGCGGCCGACCCGGAGCGGGTGCGGGCCCAGATCGAGGACGTCGTCGGGATCGACGCGTCGCGGGCCGTCCTGGCCTCCGCCAAAGAGGGGCGCGGGACGATCGAGATCCTGGAAGCGATCGTCGGGCGGATTCCCGCGCCGAAGGGAGATCCGGACGCGCCGTTGCGCGCCCTCCTGTTCGACTCCTGGTTCGACAATTACCAGGGCGTCGTGATGCTCGTCCGCGTCGTGGACGGGCGGATCGTGCCGGGGATGAGAATCCGCCTCGCGGCGACAGGCGGGGAGTACCAGGTCCTGTCCGTCGGCACGATGGCCCTCAAGATGGTCCCGGGGGAAAGCCTCTCCGTCGGGGAAGTCGGATACGTCCTCGCGGGAATCCGGGACGTCCAGGACACGCGGATCGGCGATACGGTCATCGAGCCGGACCGCCGGCCGGCCGAGATCCTCCCGGGATACAAGGACGTGAAGCCGATGGTCTTCGCCGGCCTTTACCCGATCGACAGCAGTCAGTACGAGGACCTTCGCGACGCCCTGGAGAAGCTCCGCCTGAACGACGCCTCCTTCAGCTACGAGCCGGAAAGCTCGCTGGCCCTGGGGTTCGGTTTCCGGTGCGGGTTCCTCGGGCTTCTCCACATGGAGATCATCCAGGAGCGCCTCGAACGGGAGTTCCGCCTCTCGCTCATCTCCACGGCGCCCACGGTCGTCTATCGCGTCCATTTGACGGACGGGGAGACCGTCTCCGTCGACAACCCGGCGACGTTTCCCGACAGAGGACGGATCGACTCCATCGAGGAGCCGTTCATCCGGGCGGTCGTCATCACCCCGGAGGAGTACGTCGGCGCCATTCTCGCCCTGTGCCAGGAGCGGAGGGGAACGCAGACCGATCTCAAGTACATCGGGCCCGACCGGGTGATGGTGACGTACGAGATCCCGCTGAACGAGGTCGTCCTGGATTTTTACGACCGGCTCAAGTCCGCCACGCGAGGGTACGCCTCGTTCGACTACGACCTGATCGGATACAGGGAATCTGACCTGGTGAAGCTCGACCTCCTCCTGAACGGCGAGACGGTGGACGCTCTGTCCGTCATCGTTCACCGGGAGAAAGCATCCCGGCGCGGCCGTCAGCTGGCGGAGAAGATGAAGGAGATCATTCCGCGACAGCTCTACGAGGTGGCGATCCAGGCCGCGCTGGGTACGAAGGTCGTCGCCCGGGAGACCGTCCCGGCCCTCCGAAAGAACGTCACGGCCAAGTGCTACGGCGGGGACATCACCCGAAAGCGAAAGCTCCTGGAGAAGCAGAAGGAAGGAAAGAGGCGGATGAAGCAGGTCGGCCGCGTCTCAATCCCACAGGAGGCGTTCCTGGCGGTGCTGAGGATCAAGGACTGAGGAAGAACCGATTGAAAATTGCAAATTGGAAATTGTAAGTTTGAAATTGAAAACCTGAGCAAACAAGAATCGGGCGGCGACGGGTCGGGTGGCATTTCGCTTTGCGATTTACAATTTTCAATTTCCAATTTTCAATTTACAATTCTTTTATCTTACGCGGGGAGGATGCGATTTGCAGGTTTCTGAGTGGATCCACGAGAAGGTCCGGAGCCGGCGGCTGGCCGTCCTGCTCGATTACGTCTGGACGTTCGGTCTCGCCATCCTTCTGGCCCTGACGATCCGGACGTTCGTCGTGCAGGCCTTCAAGATTCCGTCCGGATCGATGCTGCCGACCCTGGACATCGGAGACCATATCCTGGTGAACAAGTTCGTCTACGGCGTCGGGATTCCGTTCACGGAGAACAAGGTTTTTCCGTTGGGGAATCCGGAACGGGGCGATATCATCGTCTTCAAGTTCCCGCGGGACGACGAGCGTGATTTCATCAAGCGGGTGATCGGTCTTCCGGGAGACGTGATCGAGTTGCGGGACAAAGCCGTCTACGTCAACGGCCAGTCGCTCCGGGAGGACTACGCCGTCCACGACGTTCCGATCATCCTGCCGCCCGAGGTCGATCCGCGCGACAACTTCGGCCCTTTCACGGTGTCCCCGGACACGGTGTTCGTCATGGGAGACAACCGCGACCATTCGAACGACAGCCGCTACTGGGGTGTCGTTCCATACGGGAAGATCCGCGGAAAAGCGTTCGTGGTCTACTGGTCGTGGGACGGCTCCGACCGATGGGTTCGGTGGGAGAGAATCGGACACGGCGTTCGTTAGGAGGGCTGAGGATGGATCGATCCGCCGGCAAGGTCACGTTCTGCGGCATCATGCTCGTGCTCGCCTTGGGGATCGGGATCCATCTCGGGTACCTGTACGGG
>MHEK01000087.1 GCA_001803795.1 Nitrospirae bacterium RBG_16_64_22 | reverse complement strand
GTTGCGTGGCAACGGAAATGCACAATTAGAAACAACGTTGCGGAAGCGATGCATCAAATCCAAGGGAAAGTCCCCTGGAAAAACGCCTTGACAGCCGGGGGGAGGTGTAGTGCAATGTATTACCACGATCTCGTCCCTGGAGTATGAATGAGGATCGGCGACTTCGAATGGGACGACGGAAACGTTCTGCACCTCGCGCTCGGCCACGGGATCGAGCCGGACGAGGCGGAAGAGGTCCTTGCGATCGCTCCGCTGGTCCGGAAGACGAAGAAAGGACACTATGCCGCCTTTGGCCGGACGCAGGCCGGCCGTCTGCTGGTGATTGTGTTCGAGAAGAGGGCGTCCGAACGCGTCCGGGTCATAACGGGATGGGACATGAGCGGGACCGAGCGGCGGTACTACCAGAGCGCAAGAAGGGGAGCGGGTCCATGAGTATGCCGAAGAAACGGAGAGAAACGATCGCGGAATACTACGACCGCCGGGGCGTCTTGAGCGATCTCGTCGAGGAGCCCGTGGAGTTTGCTCTTGATGAAGAACTTCGGGAACAGATATTGAAGGGAAAGCGGAAGAGGCGGCTGAAGAATCTCTCGATCAAGCTCGACGCCGCGCAGATCCTCGCGCTCCGCAAGATCGCGACGATGCAGTCGATTCCGTATCAAACGCTGATCCGCAAGTGGCTGGCTGACATGATCCGGAAGGAGCTTCGCCTGACAGCGTGAGAGGGAGACCGACCGGGAAGCAAAAACCGACGCACGCGACGGCCACTGCGTCTGCGGGAGTTCTGCTGTCCAACGGAACGGCCCGTCCTGCCTGACTCCGGACCAGTGAAAGCCAAGCGTACCCCGGACGCTATCCCTTCTTTCGCTTCGCGTCGTGACCGGTGAGGTCTCGCTTCCGCAGGCGGATCGACTTCGGCGTTACCTCTACCAGCTCGTCATCGGCGATGAACTCGATGGCCCGTTCCAGCGTCTTCTCGCGCGGCGGGGTGAGGCGGATCGCCTCGTCGGCGCCGGCGGCGCGGATGTTCGTGAGGTGCTTCATCTTGCAGGGGTTCACGCGAAGGTCGTTCGTCCGCGCGTGCTCGCCGACGACCATCCCCTCGTAGATCGGCTCGCCCGGCTCGACGAAGAGGACGCCCCGCTCCTGGAGGTTCCAGAGGGCGTAGGCGACCGCGGTCCCCGTCTCCATCGAGATGAGCGACCCTCGCAGGCGGCCGGGGATCTCCCCGGCGAACGGCCGGTAGGAGTGGAACGTGTGGTTGAGGATCCCCGTCCCGCGGGTATCGGTGAGGAACGCGTTCCGGTAGCCGAAGAGCCCTCGTGACGGAACGAGGAACTCGAGCCGCACCGTCCCGTCGCCGAGGCTCGTCATGTCCTGCATCTCCGCCCGGCGCGGGCCAAGGGTCTCCATCACGACGCCGACGTACTCCTCGGGGACGTCGATCAGAACGGTCTCGAACGGCTCGTTCACTTCCCCGTCGATCTCCCGCAAGATGACCTCGGGCCGCGAGACGGCCAGCTCGTGGCCTTCCCGGCGCATTGTCTCGATGAGGATCGAGAGATGGAGTTCCCCCCGCCCCGAGACCTTGAAGACCTCCGGCTGGTCGGTCTCCTCCACACGGAGCGCAACGTTGGACCGGAGCTCCCGCATGAGCCGCTCGCGGAGGTTCCGGGACGAAACGTATTTCCCTTCCCTTCCCGCGAAAGGCGAGTTGTTGACGATGAAGTAGATCGAGAGCGTCGGCTCGCCGATGGAGAGCGGGGGAAGGGGGGTGGGCCGCTCGGGGTCGGTCAGCGTCTCGCCGATTTCCACCTCGTCGAAGCCGGCGAGAAGGACGATGTCGCCCGCGCGCGCCTCCGCGAGCGGGGTCCGGCGGAGCCCCTCGTAGACGAAGAGATGCGTGACCTTCGCCTTGACGGCGGCCCCGTCGACCATGACGCGGGCGGCCGTCTCGCCCGGCGCGATCCGCCCGTTCATGACGCGGCCGAGCGCCATCCGGCCGATGTAGTTGTCGTATTCGATCGACGTGACCTGCATCTGGAAGGGAATCGCGGGATCTCCCGCGGGAGCGGGCACGTGCTCGAGAATCAAGTTGAACAGAGGCCCCAGGTCCGTCTCCGGACCGGCCGGATCGAGGCGCGCGTACCCTTCCTTGGCCGAGACGAAGATGACGGGGAAGTCGAGCTGGGCTTCGGTCGCGTTCAGCTCCACGAAGAGATCGAAGACCTGATCGACAACCTCGTGAGAGCGCGCGGCCGGCCGGTCGATCTTGTTGACGACGACGATCGGCCGGAGCCCCAGATCGAGGCTCTTCCGGAGGACGAACTTCGTCTGGGGCATCGGCCCCTCGCAGGCGTCCACGAGGAGCAGAACGCCGTCTACCATCGTCAGGACGCGCTCCACCTCCCCGGAGAAGTCGGCGTGGCCTGGCGTGTCGACGATATTGAAGCGGCGATCGCCCCAGTGGACCGACGTGGCCTTGGAGAGGATCGTGATCCCCCGTTCCTTCTCGAGGTCGTTCGTGTCCATGACCCGCTCTGCAACGGCCTCTCCCGTCCGGAAGACGCCGGCCTGGCGGAGCATTTTGTCGACGAGCGTCGTTTTCCCGTGGTCGACGTGGGCGATGATGGCGATGTTCCGGACGTCCGTCCGGACGGCTGTCTGAGTCAGAGCGTTCAAAGAGTTCTCCTGCGGGATAAGCGCACAAAAAAGCCCCGAGACTCTCCCGGGGCTCTCCGGTTGCACGTCCTATTTATACCAGAGCGAGGCGTCTTCCTACAAGGGAGCATATTGCTCCGCTTCTCCTGACATCCATCCCCGCGGCCGCTCGTCAGGCGACGTTGACTGAGAAGCGTTTCCAGGGGTGATCGGCGGCGGCGATTCTCCCGGCGAGCCCCCGCTCATCGAAGCGCCCGAAGGCCTGGGAATTGTCCCAGAGATCGAGCGTCGCCCCGCCCTGGTCCACACGGAACCGGCCGCCTCCGATCACGACGATATCAGGCGAGTCAACGACGAGAGCTTGCTTGCCTGTCCGGTGATGGGGAATATCGCTCTCTTCGAGGAAACGGGCGAGTATCTGCGTGTGGTAGCCGTCAAGCGCCGCCTGGGAGAAGATCAGGTGCTCCTGGCCGCGCCATCGAAGCTGGAGGAACTTGCCGGCGATCCCGGCCGGAGCTCCTTGGGCGCCGGCCTCGATGTAGACAACGATGCGGGTCTTGGTTTCACGCAAGGCAAGAGCCTCCGCCAGACGTTTCTGTCGCGGGCTATCCCGTCCGCCTTCGCCCGTGCCTTCCCGTTCGTCCTGCGCCTCGCATTCTAGCCCCGGCTTATCCTGTGGGCGCAACAGAAAGTAAGCCCAAGAGCCCAAGGGGGGACGGGTTCCGTTTTGTTTTCTAGCGGACCATGGTCTAATTGTCAATTCAACTTACAATCAGCAACCATTTAAGATCGCCTCCCCCCTTGGGGCTGTATTACTCCTCAATATTCTTCGGCAGTCCCTTCGTCCGGAGGCGATTCCCTGGGCAAGGGGCGGCCTGTTCTGATACCCTATCATTCGGTTTGACCGCGGAGATCACGGAGAACGCAGAGGATTGACGGATCTGTGGAGAACGAGACCATCCTGTGCGATTCTTTCTCCGCGCGCTCCGCGCCCTCTGCGGTAAATGAACCGCTCTTTCAGGGTTCACCCGGCTTTCTTGCTGGCATTCGGGACTCTTCGTGGAAAGCATTCGCCTGTCAAAATTGATGGCCTCACGGGGGATATGCTCCCGGCGGGAGGCGGATGCCTTCATCGAGCGGGGCTGGGTCCGCGTGGACGGCGAGGTGGTCGACACCCTCGGAACGAAGGTCCGCCCCTATCAGGTCGTCACGCTGAGCGAGGAAGCGCGAGCCAGTCAGAGCGAGACCGTCACCTTCCTGCTCAACAAGCCAATCGGGTACGTCTCCGCACAGCCGGAGAAAGGGTATCCACCCGCCGTTTCGCTGATCGCCGAGGCAACTCGCCTCAAGGGAGACCGCTCTCCGCGGAAGTTCGATCGATCCCACTTGAAGGGACTCGCCCCGGCCGGGAGGCTCGATATCGATTCGACCGGCCTCCTGGTCCTCACCCAGGACGGCCGGATCGCGCGGCAGTTGATCGGAGAAAACTCGGAAGTGGAGAAGGAGTACCTTGTCCGCGTCCAGGGCGACGTGACCGAAGAGGGACTGCGCCTCCTCCGGCACGGGCTTTCGCTGGATGGAAAGGCGCTCCGGCCGGCGGACGTCTCGCGGCTGAACGGCGATCAGCTCAAGTTCGTCCTGAAGGAGGGAAAGAAGCGGCAGATCCGCCGAATGTGCGAGCAGGTCAAGCTGAAGGTCGTCGGCCTGAAGCGGGTGCGGATCGGCCGTGTCCCCCTGGGGGGCCTCCCGGTCGGGCAGTGGCGTTACCTGGGCGAGGACGAGCGATTCGGCTGAAGCCAAGCGGTCTCACGCCTTGCCGGCGCCTTTTTCCAGCATCTCCTCCGCGTGCCTGCGCGTGACGGGCGTGACGCTCTTTCCGCCCAGCATCCGGGCGATCTCCTCGACCCTCTCGGTTTGCGAAAGCGCGCGGACGCTCGTGACCGTCCGGTCCTTCCGGACCTCCTTCTCGACGCTGAGCTGAGTGTCCGCGAGGCTCGCGACCTGCGGGAGGTGGGTGACGCAGAAGACCTGCGCGCCGCGGGAGAGTCGCTTGAGCCGCTCGCCGACGGCCGAGGCGACGGCCCCTCCGACGCCGGCGTCCACCTCGTCGAAGATGAGGACGGGGACCGGCGAGGCGGCGATGGACAGACTCTTGAGGGCGAGCATCACGCGCGAGATCTCCCCGCCGGAAGCGATCCGGGCCAGGGGACGCGGTTCCTCGCCCGGGTTGGCCGAAAAGAGGAACTCTGCCGTCTCGCCTCCCGCGCTGTTCCACGGCGGATTGCCCTCGACGGGAGAGAACCGGACGGTCAGGCGCGCATGCGGCATCCCGAGGGCTTCGAGCTCTCCCGCGATCTGCTTCTCCAACGAGGCGGCCGCCTTTTTTCGTTTCGACGTCAGCGCGGCGGCTTCGCGGCCCAGGTCCGCCGAGGTCCGGTCGATTTCCCGGGAGAGCGCCTCCCGGCGTTCCCCGGCCGTCTCCGTCTCCGCAAGGGCGTTTCGGATCGTCTCGGCGCGGGCCAGGATGTCCGCGATCGTCCCTCCCCATTTTTTCTTGAGCCGCTCAATCTGAAAGAGACGTTCCTGGACCTCCCTCTGGCGCTCGGGGTCGAATTCGATCTCTTCCAGGTAGGCCCGGAGGTTCGATCCCGCCTCGCCCGCCAGAAGGCGCGCCTGCTCCAGCATCTCCGCTGTCTCGGACAGCCGGGGATCTATCGCGGAGAGGTCCTTGAGAAGTGCGCGAGATCGCGAGAGGAGGGTAGCGGCGTCCGGCTCGCCTTCCGCGAGCAGGGTGTGGGCCTCGGACGCTCCCGCCGAGAGTTTCTCGGCGTGGGTCAGGACCTGCGCCTCCCGGCGGAGCTTGTCGTCTTCGCCGTCGATCAGCTTGAGGTCCTCGATTTCTCTCAATTGAAACCGGTACAGATCCTCTTTTTCCGCCCGGTCCCGCTCGCGGACCTCTATCTCCTCCAGCCGGCGGCAAAGGTCGCGATACCCGGCGAAGCGGGCCTGAAAAGCCTCGCGGTCTTCGGCCGTGCCTCCGAAAGCGTCAAGGAAAAGAAGGTGATGGGACGCGTGCAGGAGGGACTGATGGGCATGCTGGCCGTGGATGTCGACGAGAAGCTCGCCGATCTCCTCCAGGAGAGAGAGGGGGACGGGGCTCCCGTTCAGGTAGGCCCGGTTCCGCCCGGCGCGGGAGAGGACGCGCTTGAGGATGAGCGGCTCGTCCGCGGGGAGGGCGCCGTCGAGACGCGCGGCGGCCCGCTTCCGGACCGGCTCCGGCGGCTCGAAGACCGCTTCGACGGCCGCCTCGTCGGCTCCGGTCCGGATCCATTCACCCACGGCCCGCTCGCCGAGAAGAAGGGCGAGCGCGTCGACGAGGATCGACTTCCCCGCACCCGTCTCCCCCGTGATCGCCGTGAAACCCCCGGCGAAGCCCTGCTCGAGGGCGTCGATCAGCGCGAATTGTCGGATGTGGAGTTCGCGGAGCATACCAACCTGGCCCACCCGGCCGGACGCCCGCCCCGCGATCCCCGCGGGGCGCGGTTACCCATCGTTTAGCACAAACCGCGCGTTTCGGACAAGCGGACCGGGGGATAGGTCTATGTTCCCGCGGCGGCGGTCAGGCGGTGAGGAGCTTGTCGATCTTGGACTTGAGGTTTCCCTTTGGGACGGCGCCCACGACGGTGTCCACGACCTGCCCGCCCTTGAAGAACATGAGCGTGGGGATCCCCATGATCTTGTACCGGCCCGCAATGGCGGGATTCTCGTCGGTGTTGAGCTTGACCACCTTCACCCGGCCCGTGTACTCAGCCGCCATGTCGTCGACGATCGGCGCGATCATCTGGCACGGCCCGCACCAGACGGCCCAGAAGTCGACGAGGACGAGCCCGTCGTGTTTGAGGACTTCCTGTTCCCAAGACTGCTCGTCAACCTTCACGGCATTTCCCATTGAATCCCCCAGTCGTCGCGCTCCCCGCCAGTGGACGGGGACGGCCAAATCTTAGCAAGATCGCCCGCGTCCGTCCACCCTTGACGGGACGTTTCGCAGGCCGGACCGATCGCAATAGAAAGGGGACCTCGGATCTCTCCGAGATCCCCTTGGCCCGGTTGTGTCCGAAAGCGGAGGGGCCTTAGTACATCCCGCCCATTCCACCGCCTCCCGGCATCGCCGGTTCCGGCTTCTCTTCGGGAAGCTCGGTGACCATCACGCTCGTCGTGAGCATGAGGGCGGCGACCGACGCGGCGTTCTGGAGCGCGAAACGGGTGACCTTCGTCGGGTCGATGATGCCCGTCTGCATCATGTCCACGTACTTGTCCGTGGCCGCGTCGAAGCCGATGTTCTTCGGTTCGGACTTGACCTTCTCCACGATCACCGATCCCTCGAGGCCCGCGTTGGCCACGATCTGCCGGATCGGCTCTTCGAGCGCCCGCTTGACGATCTTGACGCCGACCTGCTGGTCGTGGTCGAGCTTCAGCTTGTCGAGCGCGGGGATACAGCGGAGTAGCGCGACGCCGCCGCCGGGGACGATTCCCTCTTCGACGGCCGCGCGGGTGGCGTGCAGGGCGTCCTCGACCCGCGCCTTCTTCTCCTTCATCTCCGTCTCCGTCGCGGCGCCGACGTTGATCACGGCCACTCCGCCGACGATCTTCGCCAGCCGCTCCTGGAGCTTCTCGCGGTCGTAGTCGGAGGTGGTCTCCTCGACCTGGGCCTTGATCTGCTTGACGCGGCCCTGGATCTTGGCCGAGTCGCCCGCTCCCTCGACGATCGTCGTGTTCTCCTTGTCGATAGTGATCCGCTTGGCCCGCCCGAGGTCGCCGATCTTCACGTTCTCGAGCTTGACGCCGATGTCCTCGGAGATCATCTGTCCGCCCGTCAGGACCGCGATGTCCTCCAGCATGGCCTTCCGCCGGTCGCCGAATCCCGGGGCCTTGACGCCCGCGCAGAAGAGTGTTCCGCGGAGCTTGTTGACGACCAGGGTCGCCAGCGCCTCTCCCTCGACGTCCTCGGCGATGATGAGGAGCGGCTTGCCCATCTTGGCGATCTGCTCGAGGATCGGCAGGAGGTCCTTCATGTTGCTGATCTTCTTCTCGCTGATGAGGATGTAGGGATTTTCGAGGTTCACCTCCATCCGCTCGGCGTCGGTCACGAAGTAGGGAGAGATGTACCCCCTGTCGAACTGCATTCCCTCGACGACGTCGAGCGAGGTCGACATCGACTTGGCCTCCTCGACCGTGATGACGCCGTCCTTGCCGACCTTCTCCATCGCCTCGGCGATCAGGTCGCCGATCGTGGAGTCGTTGTTCGCCGAGATGGTGCCGATCTGGGCGATCTCTTTCTTGTCCGCCGTCGGCTTGCTGATGGCCTTGAGCTCGGAGACGACGACCTCCACGGCCTTCTCGATGCCGCGCTTGACGTCCATCGGGTTGGCGCCGGCCGCGACGACCTTGGCGCCCTCGCGGAGGATCGCCTGGGCCAGGACCGTCGCCGTCGTCGTGCCGTCCCCGGCGACGTCGCTCGTCTTGCTGGCGACCTCGCGGACGAGCTGGGCGCCCATGTTCTCGTAAGGGTCCCTCAGCTCGATCTCCTTGGCCACCGTCACGCCGTCCTTCGTGATCGTGGGAGCGCCGAACTTCTTGTCGATGACGACGTTCCGCCCCTTGGGGCCGAGGGTCGCCTTGACCGCGTCGGCAAGCTGGTTCACGCCGCGGAGCATCGCCCCGCGCGCCTCGTCGTTGAATATCATCTGCTTAGCCATTCAGAACCTCCTTTGTGGTCAAATCGGCTCCGGGATTCGGACAGGACCGTCCCCCGGTCAGGGACTGCCGGGCGCGGCCCGATCGGGCTATCCCGCGAAAATGCCGAGAATGTCTTCCTCTTTCAAGATCAAGTAGTCGATGCCGTCGACGACGATCTTGGATCCCGAATACTTGTCGAAAAGGATCGTCTCGCCGACCTTGACTTCCTTGACCTCGCTTCCGACGGCTTCGACGGTGCCGCGCTGAGGCTTCTCCTTGGCGGTATCCGGAATGAAGAGCCCTCCCGCGCTCTTCTCGTCCTCTTCGTTGTACCGGACGAACACGCGCTCCTTGAGAGGCTTGAAGCTCACCTTCGATTTCGATTCGGTCTTCGTTGTCATTCGTTCCTCCTTGTTTCCTGAGGGCCACGCGGGCCCGTTACAGTATCTGTCCCCACCGGAGCACCCCGTTGACGGGAGGGTCAAGCCGGAATTGCCCATGATGATCGGAAGCCTGTCGAGGCCGGCGGAGTCATTCCGGGGAAAAGATCCGGGCCACAATGCGGCCCGGTGCGGAGGAGATAATAATCACCTGGACGTTCCAAAGCAAGGGGGGGATGAAAAAAAAGATCCCCCCTTTCAGGCTCGTCGGGGCAACATGTTGATCTTTCGGCGGTTTCCGGCCGCACATTTCAAGCCTTGGCCCCGCCCTGGTCCTTAAGCCTCCGTGCTTTCTTCCCTAGGGCGTTGCCGCCGGCGGGTTAACCTGACTCGCCGGGGGAAGGTTTCGGAAGACCCTCCACGACTTCAGGAGATCGACGGCCCGCTTGAGCTGAGGGTCGTCGCGGGGCGAGTCCCCGGGCCGCCGGGGCTCCGTCTTCTTGGCGGGCTGGTCTTTCTTGAGGTCCTTGATCGCCGGCTCCTTTTGGGGGGCCTGATCGTTCGGGAGGTGCCGATCGAGGTCCTTCTCCCGCGGACGGTCGACGCCAGCCGCGAGTTCAGGCTCCCGCCCTTCCGCGTCCACGAGGATGTCCGGGGCGATCCCGGTGTTCTGGATCGACCGGCCCTTGGGCGTGTAGTACTTGGCCGTCGTGAGCCGGATTCCGGAACCGTCGGTCAGAGGCAGGACGGTCTGGACGGACCCTTTCCCGAACGTCTGGGTCCCCATGACGACGGCCCGGCCCCAGTCCTGGAGGGCGCCCGCGACGATCTCCGAGGCCGACGCGCTCCCCTCGTTGACCAGGACGACGATCGGGATTCCCTGGAACGTTTCCTCTTCGCGCGTAAAGAACTCGTCCTTGTCCCCCCGCCGCCCCTTGATGTAGACGACGAGCTTCTTCGGCGGGAGGAAGAAGTCGGCCGCCTCGACGGCCTGGTTCAAGAGGCCGCCCGGGTTGTTCCGGAGATCGAGGACCAGGGCAGTGACCTTCGCTTCCTTCATTTTTGCGATCGCCTTTGCGAGGTCCTCGCTCGTCCTCTCCTGGAACTGGGTGATCCGGATGTATCCGACGCCGTCGCCCAGGTCCTTGTGCCGGACGCTCTGGATCTTGATGATGTCGCGGGTAATCGTGAAATCCTTCGGTGCGGCGAACTCGTCGCGGAGGATCGTGAGCGTAACCTGCGTCCCCTTGGGGCCCCGCATCTTTTCCACCGCTTCCGTCAGGGTCATGTCCTTCGTCGATTTCCCGTCGACCTTGACGACCTTGTCGCCGGGGCGGATCCCCGCCTTGTCGGCGGGCGTCCCCTCGAGCGGGGCGATGACCGTGAGCATCGCGTCCTTGATCCCGATCTGGATCCCGATCCCGCCGAACTCCCCCTTCGTCTCGACCTGCATCTCCTTGTACTGTTCCGGCTTCATGAAAGCCGAGTGGGGATCGAGCGTGTTCAGCATCCCGCGGATGGCGCCGTAGACGATCTCCTTCGTCTTAACATCCTCCACGTAATTCTTCTGGACGAGCGAGAGGACCTCGGTGAACACCTTGAGGGTCTCGTATCCTTCCATGTCGGCGACGGCCATGACCTTGGGGACGAGACCCCGGCCGACCAGAAGGCCGGCGGCCATCGTAACGCCGAGAAAGACCATGACGATCGTCGTTCGCTTCGCTGTGCTTCCCAAGAAAACCTCCAGATTTCGCGTCATCCAGATTTGGCGCCAATATTGGCATCAAAGGAGTGCCGTGCCGCCGGCTTGGTGGAATTCGTCAATATGATACCTAAGAAACCTTCCGACGCTCAACGCGTTTTTTTGAGCCACTGAAGCGGATCGAGCGGTTCGGTCCGGTCCCGGATCTCGAAATAGAAGAGGCTCCCCCTGGGCGAGCCCCCCTCGCCCGACCGTCCGATCGGATGTCCGCGGGACACGCGCTGTCCCACGGCGGTCATGATCTCGGCCAGCCGGGCGTAGAGCGAGTAGTAGTGGTCGCCGTGGCTGAGAACGATCAGGTTGCCGAACCCCTTGAACCAGTCGGCAAAGATCACGACGCCTTCATGGACCGACTTGATCTCCGTTCCCGCCGTGGACTCGATCTCGACGCCGTTCCGCGTGAACGTGGCGCCGAGCTCCGGGTCCTTGTACGGCCCGAACGGGCCGACTACTTTTCCCCGGGCGGGCCAGGGCAGGCGCCCTTTCTCGCGGGCGAAGCCGCTGCCGCGATGGGGCTGAAGCTCGCGCTTCTTGGGGAGCTCCGTCATGAGGGTCTTCAGCCTCTGGGCGGCCTCGCGAAGGCCCAGGATGACTTCCTCGCCGATTTTCTTTTCCTTCCGGATCTGGGCCAGGAGGGCGTTCTTCCGCGTTCGCTCCCCGGCGACCGCCCCCTTGGCCTTCTCGACGTCGGCCTCCAGGACCTGGAGGTCCCGCCGTTTGGCCTCGATCTCCTCGGACTTCACGACGAGCCGCGAGAGCATCGTCTGGTAGGTCACGATCGACTGGCGGTCCTGGTCGGCGATCCGGGCCAGGTAATTCAGGCGGCGCATGCCGGCCTGAACGTGAGGCGCGGAAAAGAAGGCCTGCGCCGCGCCCTGGCGGTTGCTCTTGTAGATCGACCGCAGGCGCGCGGAGAGAAGCTTCTTCTGCTCCGAGAGCTTCCTCTCGAACCCGGACTGCTCCTGCTTGAGCCGGTTGTATTCCCTTCGCGACTCCTCCATCCGGCGCCGGATGGAGAAGAGCTCCTTCTCCTTCTCGTTCAGGTCCCGGTCGATCTCGTCCATCTGGGCCATGACCGAGCGTTCCTGGCGGGCGGCTTCGCGGACCTTCTGGGTTTCCTCGCGGATCTGCTTCTGGATCTCGCCCAGCTTTTTCTTGGGGGACGGCTGGGAGGACGCAGAGGCGTCCGTTAGCGGGAGGAGGACCAAAATGAGAAGCGCGAGGAGTCGGAGGCCGGTCATTTCTCGAGAAGGCGCCCGGTCGAAATGCGGCTTCCGATCCATCCCAGGGCGATTCCGAAAAGCTCGAGCCCGGCGGCCGCGGAGAGGGGGAGACGTTCGATCCGGACGCTTCCCACCAGGAGGTGCGAGGTCCGTCCCAGCTCGAAATTGACCCACCCGACGAGGGCCGCGAGGACGGCCAGAGCCGCCGCCGCGCCCAGCCCCCCCTGGATCATCCCTTCCAGAACGAACGGGGTGCGGATGAACGAAGGGGTCGCCCCAAGGATGCCCAGCACCTCGACCTCGTCGCGGCGGGCGTAGATCGTGAGTTTGATCGTGTTCGCCACGAGAAAGACGACGCCCGCGGCGATCAGGCCGCCGCCCGCGAGGCTGACGATGCGGAGCACGCCCATGATGAGGGAGAGGTTGGATATCCACTCCTGGCCGTACTGGATTTCGGCGGCGCCGGGGAGAGCCTTGAGCCGGCGCGCGAGGGCCTCCACTTCTACGAGCGTTCGGGCTTCGGGCTTTAGCTTGATGTCGATGGAGGCCGGGAGGGGGTTCTCGCCCAGCCCTTCCAGGAGGGATTTCTGATCGCCGAGCTCCTTCTTGAACGTCTTGAGGGCCTCCTCGGGGGTCGTGTGGGCGGCTGAGGCCACCTCGGGCTGCCGGCGGACGGCGGCGAGAAGGGCGGCCGCTTCCTTCGATCCGGTCCCGTCGGCGAGATAGACGCTCACCTGGAACCCCTCGCTCCACCGGTCGAGGAGGCGCGTGAAGTTGTGGGCGGTCAGAATGAAAAGACCCAGGATGGAGAGGGCGATCGACGTAGCCAGGAGGGCGAGGACCGACGAGACGCCCCCCGATCGGATCCCGCGGAGCGCCTCCGCCGCGGCGTACGCGAACCGGCCGATCATTCCGGCTCTCCCCCCTGGACGACGTGTCCCGTCTCCAGGGCGATCACCCGCCGGTGGGCGGAAGTGACGATTTCGCGGTTGTGCGTGGCGATCAGGACGGTCGTGCCCCGGGCGTTCGCGTCCTTGAAGAGGTCGATGATCGACCAGGAGGTCTTGGGGTCGAGGTTCCCCGTCGGCTCGTCCGCGAGGAGGATCGTGGGCTCATGGACGAGCGCCCGGGCGATCGCGATCCTCTGCTGCTCGCCGCCGGAGAGATGGATCGGGAGGTTGTCGCGCTTGTTCAGGAGCCCCACGCCGGCCAGGATGCCGTCGACCCGCCGGGCGATTTCCCGCGCAGGGACGCCGGAGACGCGCAGGGCGAGGCCCACGTTGTCGAAGACCGACCGCCGTGGAATCAGCTTGTAGTCCTGGAAGACGACGCCGATGTTCCGCCGGAGGAAGGGAAAGCTCTTCCGCTTGAGACGGGCGATGTCCCAGCCCGCGACGAGGATCTGCCCCTCGTCCGCCCGCTCGGCCCCGAAGACGAGCTTGAGGAGCGTGCTCTTCCCGGCGCCCGTCGGTCCGGTGAGAAAGGCCATCTCCCCTTTGTCCACGCGCAGGGAGATGTCCTGCAGGGCCGGCCAGCGGTTGTCGTACCGTTTCGTGACGTGGTAGAAGCGGATCATAAGGCCGCGGCGGGACGGAGGGGCCGCGTCATGAGGCGTCGGACGGCTTGGGCGTGTCTTCCCCTTCTTCCTTGAGCAGGTAGCCCAGGACGACTTCGTCCAGGCTCTTGTCGGAGATCACGGCCTCGCCGAACCTCCCCTTCCCGCCCTCGCCGGAGGGCTGGCCCAGGCGCCCGGCCTTGATGTCCGAAATGACCGACCTGTGCTGTTCCTCCATGAGCTCCCGGACGACGTCCGAAAGGCAGTCCGCCGCCAGGATGTCGGCGTAGCTCGTCTTCTTGGAGGCGATGATCGCCCCTCCCTGGTAGACCAGCGTCACGATCGTCGGGTTCTTGAGCCCGTTATCTTCCGTCTGGATGTGGAAGACCTTCCCCGCGACCGTGCAGTCCGTGTTGAAACCCGAAAGCATCGGGCCCCTCCCTGGAACCTGGAACCTGAAACCTGGTGAATTCACTATAAGAAAAAGACCCGCGCTTTTCAAGTGAGGGTTTGGGCGGAGGGTTTGGACGGGCGGTCCCGTTCCTGCGGGCAGCGTCCGCGCCGGCAAGCGCACGCGCTTTGGCCGAAAACGCCTTGACTTCCCAACAGTCCGTCCATAGGCTTTTCTGGTCGGGAATATCCGAGAGGCATCCCATTCCCAGCCTCGACGCATCCGGAACGCAGACCGGGAAACGGCCAATGGGGAGGTCGGCGAAATGAGCGAGTCTGCCACGAAGTTCTGCTTTGCCTGCGCGGCGGCCATCGATGCGCGGGCAGAAATCTGCCCGAAGTGCGGCGTGAGACAGCAGGCGGACCCGGCCGTCCGCCAGGCATCGGGAACCAAAATGGCGGCCGGGCTATGCGGCATCTTCCTGGGGGCGTTCGGCATCCACAAGTTCATCCTGGGGCTCACGACGCCCGCCGTCATCATGCTCCTCGTCAGCGTCCTGACCTGCGGCATCGGCGCCATCCCCATGGGCATCATCGGGCTGGTGGAAGGGATCATCTACCTGACCAAGTCCGACGAGGAGTTCTACGAAACCTACATCGT
>MHEK01000086.1:7257-18326 GCA_001803795.1 Nitrospirae bacterium RBG_16_64_22 | reverse complement strand
GTAAGCTGACGAGCCGCCTCGCCGATCGAAAACCACATGCAGTCGTCGACTTCCTCGTCGTGGCCGGAGATGTCCCCGCCGGTGCATTCCATCAGGAAGAAATAGACGATCTTGAAATACCGGACCGTCTCGTTCTCTTCCTTGTGCGCGTAGAAGTAGTGGATAGAGTCGATCTTGCCGAGGATCTTCCCGTCGAGGCCCGTCTCTTCCTTGACCTCCCGGTGGGCCGTCCGGGCCAGGTTCTCGCCCTTCTCGACGAGCCCCTTGGGAAGGCACCAGACAGTGCCGCCCTTAACGGCGATCAAAGCGACTTCGATCTTCCTGCCCGACCGCCGGAAGATCACGCCGCCGGACGAGATCTGACGCTCCGTCCTCATGCTTTCCCCAGTATCTCCTCGATCTTCGCCACCATCCGCGCTCTGTGCGTCGCGGGCCAGTAGATTCTCCGGCAAGAGGGACAAATCTTGAACGCCTCCTGCGTCTCGAAGACATACGGCGGCACCTTGCCGCGGACGCTCTCCCCGGAGCAGTCTTCAAGGACGGCGTTGCACTCGACACAGCGCGTGAGAAACTTTCCGCGAGGATCGATCCCGAAGCGCCGGACGACCTGCCGGAGTTGATCGGGGTAGTGATCCCCCTCGACGAAGAAGTGGTTGTCCCGGACCTTCCGGCGGCGGATGAGGAGGGTGTCCCGCGTGAGGATCACCCGCCCCTCCCGCTCGGCCCGCTCGGCGATCTCCTTGTCCGAGATATCGGGGAAATACTCGACGTCGCACCCCAGGGCGCGCAGCCACCGGGCCAGACGCCCGAGCATTGCATCGGCGATGAACCTGTGCTCCATTGTGTCCCCAAGGAGCGGGTGGTCCCGCCCGGACGGAATGGGGCCGGCCGAGGTCAGGGCCTGCGACGACCCTCCTTCACGGCTCCCGGCAACCGTTCCGGCGTGGACCGTTTGTCCTTCGCCCTTTCCTTCACGGAGTCTATAATACCGCCGTCGTCGCCGGCGGGCAAACGCAAGGGACATCGGATGAATCGGATGATGTCGAGCTTTTACGGAAAGATGCGGGCATTTCTCGCCCTCCTCGGCCTTGTCTTCGCCGGAGCCGTCGGCGCCGCCGCGGCCGGCGTCCCTGGCCAGGCCCAGGCCTGGCTGGCCGGCGCGGCTGGGCATTCCTCCAAGGCGGACTACATTCTCCTCCTGCCGTGCGGAGGCGTTCCCTCGCCGTGCATGCTCATGCGCGCCCACAAGACGGCTGATGAATACAGGAAGAACCCGAAGGCCAGGATCGTCGTCTCTCACCGGGTCGACGGACCTCTTGAAACCTCTTCCCTCGGACAGATCCAGAACGAACTCATCCTGCGCGGCGTGCCGGCGGAAGCCGTCCTGCTGGAAACGAAGGCGCGAAGCACGGCCGAGCACGCGAAGTACATCAAGGAAGCCGGTTTCGGCGACATCGAAAAGGACAGGTACTTGATCGTGACGTCGCCCACCCATATCCGGAGATCGGCGATGGCGTTCCGCGCGGCCGGGTTCCGGCACGTCTTCGCTTCCCCCGCGTTCGACGTCTACGGAAGCGAGGACCTGGGAAGCGGCCTGTTCTTCCGCTACGGGATCTGGAATTCGCTCGTGCTGGAGATCGAGGTCATCCGCGAGCTGATCGCTATCGGATGGTACAAGGCAACGGGGAAGGCGTAGTGGGACGAGCCGTCAACCCGCATCACGCCGGCGAAGGGCGTATCCGGGGCCAGGCGTGGACGGCGAAGGCCAGCGCCGCGCCAGCTTCGCACAGCCGGCCGACGAGAGAAACCGCCTGCGGAAGTCCGAGGAACGATCCGAGGCCCGCGAGCAAAACACCCGCGTTGACAAGGAAGAACGCCGTCCACGCGGCCGGCTCGTTTCCCCGGCTCGTCCCGCCTTCGAAGCGCGGGAGCATCCAGAACGCGACTCCCATGGCCAGTTGAACCGTCCAGCCGACGAGCAGGAACTCCACGTGGGCGTCGAAGAACCGCCACAGAACGGGGTCGATCCGGACGGCCTTCTCGACCAGCATCAGACAGCCCAGCGTGAACCCGACGGCGAAATAGACGAGAGCCGTGCGGATGAGAAGAACGCTCAGGCGCGGCACGTCACTTCTCCCGGATCCGCTTCCACATGTTTGCGACGAACATGAGCCCCGCCGACCACTTCAGCAGGGCCGAGACGACGAGGACCCCGGCCCAGAATGGCGCCGTCGTAGCCGCGTGCATCGGCTCCGAGAGCGCCCTCAGCAGAAGCCCCGCGTTGAGGCTCGCGTACATCGCCCAGGCAAGCCCCTCGCGGCCGCGAGGCATCTCCTTCGAGTACCGGGGAAACATCCAGAAGGCTACGCCGAAGATGAGCTGGGTCACCCAACCGACCATGAGGAGATGGAAGTAGACGGGCATCAGGGCCGCGAGCGCGGGGGACAGCCCGAATGCGTCACGCGCGGCCAGGAGCACGCCGATAAGGAGGGATGCGACGAAATAGACCAGGGCCGTCTTGATCAGCCAGCGCGTGAGCGTCGGCATCGCGGTCAGGTCCGGTAGCTGGCGTTGATCGTTATGTACTCGTGGGTCAGGTCGCAGGTGAAGTAGGAGGCCCGGGCCTTTCCGGCTCCCAGGTCCACGCCGATCTCGATCTCTTTTCCGCGGAGAGACCGCGCCACTTCCCGTTCCGCCGCCGGCCCCAATCCCTCTCCGCGGCGAACGATCGGGACGCCCCCGACCCGGATGCTCACCTTCTCCGGCCGGAACGCGACGCCGGCGTTCCCGGCCGCCGCGGCGATCCGGCCCCAGTTCGGGTCGCCTCCGTAGACGGCCGTCTTGACCAGGGGGGAAACGGCCACCGCCCGCGCGACCCGCCGCGCGGCCGAAACGGAGGCCGCGCCGGTCACGACGACCCGGATGAACTTGCTCGCCCCCTCTCCGTCCCGAACGATCTTCTCGGCCAAGTCCCGGCAGACGTCCCCAAGCATCCCGGAAAAAACGTCCAAGTCCCGGCCGGCGAGGACCGCCGCTCCGCCGGCCGCTCCGTTCGCCAGGCAGAGGACCATGTCGTTCGTGCTCGTCTCGCCGTCCACGGTGATCGCGTTGAACGAGTCGTCCACGGCGCCGCGAAGGACCTTTCTCAGAGCGGGCGCGGGAACATGCGCATCCGTCGTGATGAAGGCCAGCATCGTGGCCATGTCGGGATGGATCATCCCCGATCCCTTGGCCATGCCTCCCACGGCGACGGTCGCGCCGCCGATACGCTTCCTCACGGCCGCTTCTTTCGCGACGGAATCGGTCGTCATGATCGCCCTGGCGGCCCTCCGGCCTCCCGCCGCGCCGAGCCTCGCCGCAAGTTCCTCGATCCCGTCGAGAACGGCCGCCATGGGAAGCGGAACGCCAATCACGCCCGTGGACGCCACGAGTACATCCCCGGCGGGCACGCGAAGGGCCGCGGCTGTCCGCCGGGCCATTTCGGCCGTGTCCCGCTTGCCCTGCTTCCCAGTCGCCGCGTTCGCGTTGCCGCTGTTCGCGACGACGGCGCGCGCTCTGCCCCGCCGCGCCACCCGCTCCGAGTGGTCGACGCAGGAGGCGCGGAACCTGTTCCGCGTAAATGTCCCCGCGGCTGACGCCGGAAGGTCGGAGACGAGCAGGGCGAGGTCAAGGGCGCCCGACTTCTTGATCCCGCACGCGATTCCCCCCGCGCGGAACCCCTTCGGCGCCGTCACGCCCTTTGCGGTTCCTTCGGGACTCATGGGACCGCTCCCGGGAAATCCAGCCCGGCCGTCTCTGGGAACCCCATCATGACGTTCATGTTCTGGATCGCCTGGCCCGCGGCCCCCTTCCCCAGATTGTCGATCGCCGCCATGACGACGGCGTCCCGCCCGCCTTCGAAGACTTTCACCTGCACGTCGGCGAGATTCGTCCCCCGCACGTCCCGCGTATTCGGAAAGCGGCCGGGCGGAAGAACGCGAACAAAAGGCTCGTGACCGTACCGCCGGACGAGGACGCTCCGAAGAGCCTCGTCATCCGCTGTCCTCCTCGTCCGGAAGTAAACCGCCGCCAGGATTCCACGGCTCATCGGAACCAGGTGCGGAACGAAACGAACCGGGACCCGCCGCCCGAGAGACGCGGCCGCCTCCTGGGCGATCTCGGGCGTGTGCCTGTGACTGCCCACCTTGTATGGGCCGAACGCCTCGGTGGTCTCCGGATAGTGGGACGCCGCGCTCGGCGTGCGGCCCGCGCCGGAGACGCCCGATTTCGCGTCGACAATCACCGATCCAGGCGCGACGACGCCGCTTTCGAGGAACGGCAACAGGCCGAGCAGGGCCGCCGTGGGATAACAACCGGGATTCGCCACGAGCCTCGCCCGGGCGACTTCCTTCCGGCGAAACTCCGTCAGGCCGTACACCGCCCCATGGAGGAGATCCGGATCGCCGTGAGTCGCGTCGTACCATCTCCTGTATGCCCTGGGATCCCTCAGCCGGAAGTCGGCCGAGAGGTCCACGACCTTCAGCCCCGCCTTCAAAAGAAGACGGGCCATCTTGAACGACTCTCCGTGCGGAAGGGCAAGGAACGCGAAATCCGCGGATCTGGCAACAGCCGCCGGATCGGCCTTGATGAACTCGATGGCGACGAATCCCCTGAGGAACGGGTGAGAGTCGGCGACCGGCTTCCCCGCCTCCCTCTCGGACGTCGCCAAGGCGACCCGCACGGAAGGATGCCGGATGAGAAGGCGAAAAAGCTCCCCGCCCGTGTACCCGCTGGCCCCGACGATGGCAACCCTGATCTTTTTCCCCATTCTCTTTCTCCGCGTCAAAAAAGAAAGGGGGAAGGCCGGCTGACCCTCCCCCTTCGATCACAAACTCATCCGTCCGATCGGAAGAGTTACCGTTTAGAGAACTGGAACCGCTTGCGGGCCCCCTTGCGGCCGTACTTCTTTCGCTCCTTGATCCGGGGGTCGCGGGTCAGGAGGCCCTCCTTCTTGAGCTGGTCCCTGAGAGCGGGATCGGCTTCCAGAAGAGCGCGGGCGATGCCGTGCCGGATGGCGCCGGCCTGGCCGGAGTTCCCGCCCCCCGTCACGTTCGCCTCGACATCGTACTTCCCGACCGTCCCCGTCACCTCGAACGGCTGTCGGACGACCATCCGTAGGACGTCGCGTCCGAAGAACTCTTCCACCGGCCGTTGGTTGACGGTGAACGCCCCCACGCCCGGACTCATGAAAATCCTGGCGATCGAACACTTCCTTTTCCCTGTCGCGTTGAGTTTGACCGTGCTTGACATCAGGACCCTCTGGTCGCTCTATTCAAGACCGTCCGCCCTTCAGGAAACCGAGAGCGGCTTCGGCGCCTGCGATGTGTGCGGATGCTCGCTTCCTTCGTACACCTTGAGATGCTTGAGGACCCGGCGCCCGAGCTTGTTCTTGGGAAGCATCCCCTGAACGGCGTACTCGATGATCGCCGCGGGCCGGCGGGCGCGAAGCTCCGCAACCGTGGCCGACTTGAGCCCTCCCGGGTAGTTCGAATGGCGGTAGTAGACCTTGTCCGTTTCCTTCTTCCCCGTCAGGTGGACGCGCCCCGCGTTGATGACGATGACAAAGTCCCCCGTATCGACGTGCGGCGTGTAGGCCGCCTTGTGCTTCCCCCGCAGGACGGCGGCCACCCTCGACGCGAGCCGTCCGAGCGTCTTCCCGTCGGCGTCCACGAGGTGCCACTTCTTGGCCGCCCCAGGCTTGGTGGATACTGTGCTTTTCTTGAGCGTCGGCATGTTCTAGACCCTGTTCCAATTTACAATATGATCGTTGGGATCGTGCGCGAACGCTGGAGAGTACAGCCTGGCCCTCCGCGTGTCAAGGCATTATTGCTGGAATATTGCTGGAACCTCCGCGGATTACTCGCGTCCGTACGCCCGCTCGTGGAAGATCAATCGGGCCTTCAGCTCCACCCCCCCGGGAGCGGAGAAGCCGGTCAGCCTCCCGTTCGCGCCGACAATGCGATGGCACGGAACAGCAACGGGCACCGGATTGCGACCGAGGGCCCTTCCGACGGCCCGGGCCGCCCCCGGCTTCCCGATCCGCCGGGCCATCTCCCCGTAGGTCACGACCGATCCGGGGGGGATTCCCCGGGCCGCCTGCCAGACCACTTTCTCGAAGTCCGTCGCCCCGCCCAGATCGAGAGGAAGATTCCAATCCATCCGGCCGGTCCGGAAGTAGTCCGCGAGAAGGCTTATCGCCCTCTTCTCGAGGCGGACGGCAACCCCCTCACCCTCCCCTCTCCCGGAGGGAGAGGGACTCCGGGCGGGCGCTATTTCCGAGAGCGCATCCGCGCGCCTGCGGCAGGGCAGGACGACCCGCGCGATTCCCCGATCCGTCGCGCGAACGCCGATCCAGCCCCAGTCTGTCTTGACGACGATCGACATCAACCGCGTCTCCGAACAATCCCCCTCGCCCGCGACCACTCCTCGGGAGCGAGGACGCGGAGAATGACGCCGTAAATCACGACACCCGCCCCGATCCCGAGCGCCAGCCAAACGGCCTTCTCGCCCAGCCGGCCATCCGCAAGCCAAAGAACGTCCCGTGAGAGAAAGACACCGACGAGCCCGATCGGCACCGATCCCGCCGCGGCCTTGAGGAAGGCGCCGGCGATCCGCCGTCCCCCGACCGTCTCGAGCCGGCGCCGAAGGAAATAGAGAAGGAACCCCAGGTTCAGGACGGCGGCCAAGGCCGTGGCGAGCGCCAGCCCCGCGTGCTTGAGCGGACCCATGAGAAGAAGGCTCAGAATTAGATTGGCGGCGACCGTGACGAGCGTGCCGGCCACGGGAACGCGCGTCTCCTGCATGGAGTAGAAGGCGGCGACGGCCACCCGGACGGCCGCGAAGGCCCAGAGCCCGACGGCGTAGGCCATGACCGCCTGGGCCGTACCGTGCGCGGCTGAGGCGTCGAACGCGCCCCGCATGAAGATCGTCGAGACGATCGGGCCGGCGAACGAGACGAGCCCGACCGCCGCGGGCACCGTGATCAGGAGGACGAGACTCATCCCCGACGCGAAGGTCTCCCGCAGGCGTCCCACCTCGCCGTGCGTGGCCTGGACGGAAAGCGCGGGGAGAATCGCGGTGGCCATGGCGACCCCGAACACGCCCAATGGAAGGTGGATCAATCGCATCCCGTAGTAGAGGTAGGAAACGCTCCCCGCCGCGAGATACGAGGCCAGGATCGTGAGGACGAAGTTGTTGATCTGCAGAGCCCCGGCGCCCACGAGGAACGCGAGGAAGAGACGGCGGATCTGCGCGAGGCCGGGGTCCCGCGGCCGCCAGCGGAGGCGGAAAGCGATCCTCTCCTTGAGGAGCGGCGGGATCTGGATCGCGAACTGGAGGAGGCCGCCGATCAGCTCGCCGATCGCCAGCCCCAGGATCGGCGGATCGAGGTATGGCGGAAGAAAGAGGACACCGGATATCACGCCCACGTTGAGCACGGCCGGCGCCAGGGCCGGCACCGTGAACCGCCGGAGCGCGTTCAGGATCCCCATCGCGAGCGCGGCGAACCCGACGAAGATGAGGAAGGGGAACATGACGCGCGCGAGGGTGACGGTCAGGTCGAACTTGTCCTCCACGCCGAAGCCAGGCGCGATGACCCGGACGATCCACGGCGCCGCGAAGATCCCCAGGATCGTCGCGGACGACAGGAGGATGAGGAGGACCGTGAAGACCGCGTGGGCGAGGTCTACCGCCTCGGCGCGGGAACGTTTGGAGAGGTACTCGGAGAAGACGGGCACGAAGGCCGCGGACATCGAACCTTCGGCCAGCAATTCCCGGAGGAGGTTCGGAATGCGGAAGGCCACGAAGAAAGCGTCGGCCGCGTGCGTGGCGCCGAAGGCGCGCGTCACGACGATCTCGCGGACGAGCCCCAGGACGCGGGAGAGAAGCGTTGCGGCGCCGATGACGCCCGCCGCCCGCGCGACCCGGGCCGCTTCTTTCTCCCCCGAGACCCCCGTCCCGGCTTCCGTCACGGGCGGAAATCCCAGGGAAAGACCTTGACACCGTTCAGAACCATATGATAATTAAGCGTCCTTCCGATCGATCTAACTGGAGGTTCCATGGCAAGACACAAGTCGACCGAAAAGCGGGAACGTCAAGCTCAGAAGAAGCGCCTCATGAACCGCTCGGTCAAATCGAAGATCCGCACGCTCACACGGCACGTCATCGAAGCCCTCGAGAAGGGAGACACGGAGACGGCCCGCAAGGCGCTGGCCGGCGCCGTTCCCGCCATCGACAAGGCCGGCGGCAAGGGAATCTTCCACAAGAAGGCGGCGAGCCGGAAGGTCTCTCGCCTCGTCCGGAAAGTAAGCGCCGCCAAAGCCTGAGTCGTCGCGCTCAGACAATCCCGAATCCCTCAATTAGACCGGTCCCGAGCGCCCCGTCTCTTCCCGCATCTGGAAGCCAGGGCCACGCGCGCCAGGAGATGTTCCACCACCCGCTTCGGATCCCGGGCCCCCCTCTTAATGGCAACATCGCCGTCCAGAACCGGCCGGAGGAACCCGGCCGCCCTTGATCCAACGCAGTCGGCCTGGGACATGAACTCCTGGCTGAACATGGGCGCCATCCCCAGGCGCCTCGGAATCTCCTGCCGCGGAACACCCCTTCGGGCGAGATCGTCCGAGAGGGCGTAGAGCCGCATCTGGCGGGCGAGGAGCGAGAGAACCTTGATGGGCTCCTCCCCCTCCTCCGCGAGACGTTCCGCGCCGGCCAGAGCCTCTGGCAGGCGCCCCGATGCCGCGTCTCCAATTACCTTGAAGGCCGAGGCCGCCCTGCGCCGGCCGGACCAGCGAGCCGCGTCTTCCTCCGAAACCAGGCGCCCCTGCGCAACAACCAGCGAAAGCTTCTCGATCTCGCCCGCGAGCGTGAGCAGGTCCTCTCCCGCCTCCTCGACGATCCGCTGGGCGGCTCCCTCGGAGAGAGAGAGTCCCCTCTCCTGGGCCATCCTCCGGGCGTATCCGGGCATCTCACTTTCGAACGGCTTCATGAGAGACACTTCGGCCCCGCGCGAACGCGCCGCGGCGAACAGCTTCTTCCGGAAGTCGGCCTTTTCTGCCGCGAGCACCAGGCAGGCGCTCTCCTCCGGAGTGCTCATCGCTTCCGCGAGAAGCTCCTGACCCGCGGCGTTGATCTTCTCGGCGTCCCGAACGATGACCAGGCGGCGCGGCGTCCCGAACGGAAGCGTCCGCCAGGACTGGAGGATCTCTTCGCCCTGGGCCTCCCGGCCGTAGAACGTCTCGAGGTTGAACTCGACGAGGGCGTTCCCAAGAATGGCGCTCCGCACGCGGGCCAAGATCCGGTCCCGCAGATAGGCTTCCTGCCCGTGAAGGAGGACAACGCCGGGGACCGTACCCTTGTCGAGCAAAGCGTTGAACTCGGCAGCTTTCATCCTTGCCCCAAAACTCTCCTTATCTCTGTGCCTCTGTGCCTTTGTGCCTTTGTGCCTCTGTGCCTCTTCAGCGTCCCGTTAGAACGCCTCGAACATCCGCGCCACGAGGTCCTCCGAGAAGTCCTTCGCGACGTTCTGGAGCGCCTCGTCCTTGTTCGTCTTCGTCGTCTCGATGCTGTCCACGACCTTGAACGCCGCCCCGGTCGGGCGCGTCTCCATTCCCGTCTCCTTCCAGAGCGTTTTCTTCGTCGTCCGTTCGACCAGGGAAAGGTCGAAACGCACCCTGATCCGCATCTCGCGGGCGCGCTGGGCCGCGTCGAAGGAGAGCGGGACCTGATCGTACGACACGATCCGGGCCTGGAGAACGGCGTCGGCCCGGTCGGCCGGGACGAGCGCGAGCCGGCCGTCGCGGATCAACTCGTTCGTGACGGCGCGCGTGAAGATATCGTCGAGCCGCGGCTCGAACGTCGCGTTCTCGAACGGTGGAACGGCAATCGACTGGATGTGTTTGGGCAGTCCGATGACGCGGCCGGCGAAGTGATAGCCGCAACCGGCGATCCCGGCCGCGAGCAGGCCCGCGAGAACGAGGAAGGCCAGGCGCCCCGTCTGTCCGCCCGTCCGCATCATACGACGACGTTCACCAGGCGGTCGGGGACGACGATCACCTTCCGGACGGGACGGTCCCCGATCTGCGGGCGGATCTTGGGATCGGCCAGGGCCGCCTCGCGAAGATCGTCCTCTGGCGTCCCCGCCGGAAACGTGAGCCTCGCCCTCAGCTTCCCGTTGACCTGGACGACGATCTCCACGTCCTCCGCCCGCGCGAGGCCGGGATCGGCGGCCGGCCAGGGCTCCGCCGCGACGAGCGTTGCGTGGCCCAACTCCGCCCACACCTCCTCGGAAATGTGCGGGGCAAACGGAGAGAGGAGAACGACGAGCGTCTCCACGCCCTCGACAAACGAGAGCCGGACCTCCGGCGCCGAGTCCGGCCCGATGCCGGATTCCGCGGCGAACCGGGTGAGAACGTTCATGTGCTCCATCAGGGAGGCGATCGCCGTGTTGAATTGGAACCCCCGGTCGAAATCCTCCGTAACCTTCTTGATCGTAGCGTGCGTGCTCCGTCGGAGCTTCCGGGCATCCTCAGCTTCGGCCCCGGAGGGGCGCCGGCCGGCGTCTTTCCGCATCCACGCGCGGTTCTCCGAGACCAGCCGCCACAGGCGCCCGAGGAATCGGTGTGCCCCCTCCACGCCCCGGTCGTTCCAATCGAGGTCCTTCTCGGGCGGCGCCGCGAAGAGCGAGAAGAGGCGGGCCGTGTCCGCGCCGTACTTCTCGATGAGAGCGTCCGGGTCCACCACGTTCCCCTTCGACTTCGACATCTTCGCCCCATCCTTGATGACCATTCCCTGCGTGAGAAGATTCGCGAACGGCTCGCCCGCCGACACGAGACCGAGGTCGCGGAGGACCTTCGTGAAGAACCGCGAATAGAGGAGATGAAGGACGGCGTGCTCGATCCCGCCGATGTACTGGTCGACGGGCATCCACCGGTCGGCCGCCGATCGGTCGAACGGCCGGTCGGAGGCGCTTGGCGACGTGTAGCGCAGGAAGTACCACGAGGAGTCGACGAACGTGTCCATCGTGTCGGTCTCCC
>MHEK01000086.1:211-7234 GCA_001803795.1 Nitrospirae bacterium RBG_16_64_22 | reverse complement strand
GCACGCCGGACACGGCGCGGAAGCGAACGCCTCCGCGGACGCGAGCGGAGACGCCCCTCTCCCGGTGATCAATACGTCCTCCGGAAGAAGGACAGGAAGGTCCTTCTCGGGGACGGGCACGACCCCGCACCGCCCGCAGTAGATCACGGGGATCGGCGTCCCCCAATATCTCTGGCGCGAGATCCCCCAGTCGCGGAGCCTGTAGTTCACCCGCCTCTCGCCCACCCCCTTCGCCTCGACGTGGTCCGAGATTTTCTCCTTCGCCTCCGCCGACGGAAGCCCGCCGAACGGGCCGGAGTTCACGAGGAATCCCGGCTCCGTGTACGCCTCCGTCATCGTCTTGGGATCGAGCGGGACGCCGGGCGGGTCGATGACGACCTCGATCGGAAGAGCGTACTTGCGCGCGAACTCGAAGTCCCGCTGATCGTGGGCCGGAACGGCCATGACCGCGCCCGTCCCGTACTCGGGAAGGACGAAGTCGGCGACCCAGATCGGAACATTCCGGCCCGTGAGCGGGTTGACCGCGTGCCGCCCCGTGAAGACGCCGTGCTTCTCTCCCCCCTCGGCTGACCGGGCGATCCTGTCCTCGGCGCGCATCTTCGCCGCGGCTTCCCGGACCTTCTCCGCCTCGGGCAAACCGGCGATGAGCGGCTCGACCAGCGGATGCTCAGGCGCGAGGATCATGAACGTGACGCCGTAGAGCGTGTCCGGCCGCGTCGTGAAGATCTTGATCTCCTTCTCCCCCGAGACCGGTTCGGCCAGCGGGAACCGGACCTCGACGCCCGACGAGCGGCCGATCCAGTTCCTCTGCATCGCGAGGACGCGCTCCGGCCAACCCGTCAAGCGGTCGCACTCCGCTAGAAGCTCATCGGCGTAGGCGGTGATCCTGAAGAACCACTGGGACAGCTCCTTCGGGACGACCACCGCGTCGCAACGCCAGCAGTGCCCCCCCTCCACCTGCTCGTTCGCCAGGACCGTCTCGCAGGAGGGGCACCAGTTGACGATCGAGAGCTTCTTGTACGCGAGGCCCCGTTCGAGCATCTTGAGGAAGAGCCACTGGTTCCATTTGTAGTACTCGGGCAGGCACGTCGTCACCTCCCGCGACCAGTCGTAGGAAAGGCCCAGCTTCCCAAGCTGGGCTTTCATGTAGGCGATGTTCTCAAGCGTCCAGCGGGCGGGAGGCACGCCCCGGTCGATCGCCGCGTTCTCGGCCGGAAGGCCGAAGGCGTCCCACCCCATGGGGTGCAGAACGTCGTATCCGCGCATCCGGAAAACGCGCGCCACGACGTCGCCGATGGCGTAATTGCGGACGTGTCCCATGTGGATCCGGCCGGACGGGTAGGGGAACATTTCGAGGACGTACCGCTTCGGCCGGCCGGCCTCGTCGGCGGCGCGGAAGACCCGACGGTCCTCCCAGATCTTCTGCCACTTGGCCTCGACGGAAGAAGGGTTGTAGCGGGTGTCCATTCGGGAATCGCTCCGCGGGAAAACGCTGAAAGGTCGCAAACTTGTACCACAAGGACGAAAGGAGGGCAAGCCCATCCGCGCCATTCACGCGGGGCCGAAAGATTGAAAATTGGAAATTGAAAATTTGAAATTGGAAATCTGTAGGACGAAAAACCGGGAATTGCAGGCAAAAAACCGAGCGGACAATCTATTCGCCACAAAACCGGACAAATCTATTTGCTCTTAACAGCCCATCCGTGTCTTGACGCGATCAGCGCGCCTTGAACCCGCCGGCTTGATGTGGTAGGTTCGGTGGCCCCGGGAAGTTAGGATTAGGACTTTCCCTCTGGACCTTTGGACCTCTGGACCTTTGAACCTTTGAACCTTCAACCCCCCAGGAGCCCCCGTCATGCCCGCACCGATCGTCGCGCTCGTCGGTCTTCCGAACGTCGGCAAATCGACGCTCTTCAACCGGCTGGTCCGGAAATCGATGGCAACCGTCCGGGACACGCCCGGCGTGACGCGGGACCGGCGCATCGCGGCCGCCCAGTGGGACGAGCGCCGGTTCCTCGTGGCCGACACCGGAGGGCTCACCTTCGCCTCCAAGGATGACCTCGCGCGCCAGGTCCAGGCCCAGGCCGAAATGGCGATCTCCGAAGCGGACGTCATCGTCCTCGTCGTCGACGCCGTTGCGGGGCTGACGCCCTTCGACCGGGAGATCGCTCTGCGCCTCCGCCAAACGGAGAAACCGGTCCTCGTCGCCGCCAACAAGATCGATGGACCGACCATGGAGAACGCGGCGGCCGAATTCCACGCGCTGGCTCTCGGCGTCCCTCTTCCCCTGTCCGCCCGAAACGGCTACGGATTCGACCAGTTCCTCGAAACCCTGCTCGCCGCCGTCCCGGAACCGGCCGGACCCGCCGGCGAAACGACTCCAATCGAGGTCCCGCGCGTCTCTGTCGTCGGCCGTCCCAACGTCGGGAAATCGACCCTCCTCAACACCCTCCTCGGGCGCGACCGGTTCGTCACGAGCCCCCTTCCCGGGACGACGCGCGACGCCGTCTCCGAGGAAGCTGTCCTGGACGGCCGCGCCTTCGTCTTCGTCGACACGGCCGGTGTTCGGAGGCGGGGACGGATCGAGCGGGGAATCGAGAAGTTCTCGATCATCCAGACCATGCGGGCGATCGAGGAATCGGACGTCGTCCTCCTCCTCGTGGACGTCTCTGAAGGGCTGACGGAGCAGGACCTCAACCTCGCGGGCGCCGTGGCGGAAGCGGGCCGAGGCGTGATCGTCCTCCTGAACAAGTGGGACCTTCTCCCCAGGGAGAACCGCGAAGACCCGCGGTTCCTCGATCCCATCCGCCACCGCCTGCGTTTTCTCTCTTACGCGCCGATCCGGACGATCTCGGCGGCCGAGCGCCGCGGCCTCCGGCCGATTCCGGCCGAAATTCTGAAGGTCATGGAATCGTACTCCCGGCGCGTTTCGACGCCGAAGCTCAACCGCGTCATCGAGCAGGCGGTCGCGCGCCATCCGCCGCCCCGGTCCGCCCGGGGCGCCGTCAAGGTCAAGTACGCCGTCCAGACCCGCGTGCGCCCCCCGTCTTTCGTCCTGTTCACGAACCGGCCCGGCGAGGTCCCGGTCTCTTACCGGCGCTTCCTGGAACATGCCCTGCGCGAAGCATTCGGTTTCGAGGGGACCCCGCTCCGCCTGGCGTTCAGGGCGTCCGACAAGGAGAGGCGCGGAGGAGGGTCATCTTCCCGAGGACGCCGCGCGCGTCCGGCTCCCGGAGAGAAGGCGGCAAAGTCCGCCCCGGCGGGCCGAGCCGGCGGCAAAGGAAAACGCCGTTGATACGAGGACGGCGGGACGGGATCTTCCGGGCCCTGCGCCTGATTCCCCGGATATTCGTCGGCCTGTACGACAACCACGGCGTCTACCACGCCGCCGCGATCGCGTTCTACACGATCCTCTCGACCCCGGCGCTCCTCCTCGTCCTGGTGACGTCGCTCGGCTACTTCCTGGGAGACCGCCGGGCGTTCTACGACGTCACGCTCCACTACCTCCTCGGGGTCTACCCGCAGATGGACGACAAGATCGTCCTCGAGCTCGAGTCGATCATCGCCCACCGCCACATGACGCTCCTTTCGTTCGGGATATTTCTCTGGACCGCCACGCTCGCCTTCACGTCGATCGAGTTCGCCGTCAACACCATCTTCCGGACCCAGCGCCGGCGCCACTTCCTGGTCACAACGCTCATCTCGATCCTCTTCATCACGATCCTCGCGGCCCTGATCCTGGCGACGACGTTCGTCATGTCCGCCGCGAGGTTCCTGATGGCCCATCCGCTCGTCGTCTCATCGACGAACGTGACGGCGCTCCTTATCGACAACCCGTTCGTCGGCGGCGTCATCCCGGTCGTCCTGAGCGTCGGCGCGCTCACGTGGCTCTACGCCGTCCTGCCGAACCGGCCGATCCGCCTGGGGCACGCCTTCCTCGGCGCCCTCCTGGCCACGGGAGCGTGGAAGGGCGCCCAGTACGGATTCGCCTGGTACGCGCGCGAGGTCGTGGACTTCGGAAGCATCTACGGGTCCCTGACCGCCCTGATCCTGCTTCCGTTCTGGATCTTCTACCTCGCCCTGACCCTCGTGTCCGGAGCGGAGTACGTCGCGCTTCTGAGCGAATCGGACGGCCGAAAGGCCGGATGAGGAGGGTCCTTCCGGCTTCCGTATGGGTTGCCCCAACATGGTGTCATTCGTTGGTCCGACCTCTCCCCCCCACCTGATCCTCACCATTTCATCCACCCTCTCCTTCACCCCTTCCTAATCTCATCCGGTCTCTTGACACGGACGGGTAAGCGTATATACAATTTGTCTGCGCGATACGACTGGGACGAGGGGAAACAGGCCGCGAACCTCGCCAAGCATGGTATCGATTTCCAAGAAGCGCTGGACTTCGATTGGCACGCCGCCGTCGAGACACGCGATGACCGACGAGACTATGGCGAGGAGCGCTGGGTGGCTCTCGGACCCATACGGGGCGAGGTTCATGTTCTCGTCTACGTTCTCCGCGGCGGCAGCATCCGCGTCATCAGCCTGCGCCGGGCGAACAATCGGGAAAGGGAATATTATGAAGCGCGCAAAAAAACCTGAAGGCATTTCTTCCAAGGATTGGAACGCGGTGGAATCGCCGCCGCTTACGAAACGCATGCTCTCCCGAGTGCGTCCGGTTCGTGATTCCCATCCGGACATCCCACAGCGCGTTCGGGGTCCACAGAGAGCGCCAATCAAGGAGCACTTGAGTATTCGCCTGTCGCGCGATGTGGTCGATTTTTTTCGTGCCGCAGGCCCGGGCTGGCAGTCTCGCATCGACCAAGCGCTCAAGAAGTACGTCGCGGCCAGACGCTGACTCAGCCGTCCCTGCCTCGTCCCCGACACCCCCAAGGCCCGGCCTCGCGGCAGATCAACGCAGCAAACACCCCCATCATTCTTCCAGATCGACCCGCCAAACGAACCAGGGCGCCCGCAAAGGCCATAGGGCCATAGGGGGACGAGGGCCATAGGGGGACGTTGATAAAACTATAAATATTCTTGGGCGTGGTCCCGGTCGCCGGGGGCATGGCACGGCATGCGATGGCAGAACGGGGCCTGGGAAAAGGACGCGTACGCGGTTCCGCGAGAACCTGTGTGAATCCCGCAAAGGCAGGGCGTGGTTCCGAGAGCGGGGTTGTAACCGCATCGTTCCTGACTCCTGGAGGGGATGGAGCCTTAGAACCTGTTTGGACGGCTTTACGGGAAGCTGCCAGAAACCCGCATTTCGGTCAATGCGGGTGGGTGTTGAGAATCCCGCCTTGAATGGGCGAGATTCTTCAACGACAAGCTTGCTAGGAGGATGTGGGACCCGGTGCGATCTCTTCTTTCCGCGACAGGACCTTCTCGAACGCCGCGACGACCCGGGGATCGAACTGTTTCCCCGACTGGCGGCGCATCTCGGCCAAGGCCGTTCCGACCGGCAGGGCCTTGCGGTAGGGACGGTCGGTCGTCATCGCGTCGAACGTGTCGAGAACCGCGACGATCCGGGCCCCGAGCGGAATCGCGTCCCCCTGGAGCCTGTCCGGATAACCGTTGCCGTCGAACCACTCCTGGTGGTGGGTGATGAGGGGAACGACCGGCGAGAGAAACTTGACCTGAGATAGAATCTCGGCCCCCTTCCGAACGTGGTTTTTCATCACCTCGTATTCCTCGGGGGTGAGACGCGCCGGCTTGTTGAGGATCGTTTCGCTGATCCCGATCTTGCCGATGTCGTGCAGGGCCGCCGCGTACTTGAGATGGTCCGTCTCGCTGGCCTCGAGACCGAGCTCCCGGGCCATCTCGAGCGCGAACTCGATCAGGCGGTCGCAATGGCCGCCGGTGTAGTCGTCCTTTGCCTCGATCGCCTGGGCCAGCGACTTGATGGAATCGAACTGCGATTCCTCCAACTCCCGGCTCTTCTCGACAACGGCGCTGTAGAGGCGCGTATTGGTAATCGCGGCCGCCAACTGGGCACAGACGATCCCCAGCATCTCGACGTCGCTCCGGGCGAATTTGGGTCCCCCCCTGAGCCGCCCGACGTTCAGGACTCCCCGCATCGTCGAGACTGGCAGCATGAAAGGCAGGCATATCGCCGAGCCGAGCTGGCCGTCGCGCAGGAGCCTCCGGAGCTCGGGAGGCGTATCGTCCTCGCCGTTCAGGAGGACGCCGCCGGGGCCAAGCGCCACGCGGCCCGAGATTCCTTCTCCGAGCTTCATCCGCGTCGACCGGGCGATCGCGTCCGGAAGACCGACGGCCGCGCGGATGAGAAGGACGTCCTCTCCCGGCTCCTCCAGCATGATCGAGACGCGGTCGGCGCCCGCTTCGTCCCGGGCGATCCGGACGGCCCTCTCGAGAATCGTCTCCTCGCGCGTTTCCGTGAGCAGTGAACGGCCGATCTCGATGAGCGGAAGGAGAGACTTGAGGCGGATGTTCTCGCGGATGAGAGCTTGCTTCTTGAACGCTTCCTGAATGACGAGGAGGAGCTCCTGCCGGGTGAACGGCTTGAGGACGAACCCGCTCGCGCCGCTCCGCATCGCGTCGATGACGAGGTCCATCGAGCCGTGGCCGGTCATCACGACGGCGGCCATGCCCCTCTGCAGGAGAGAGGCTTCGCGGAGGAAGGCGAGACCGTCCATGGCCGGCATCTTCACGTCCGTCAGGATCAGGTCGAACCGGTGTCCCGAGAGCTTGTCCAGGGCCTCCGCGCCGCTCGACGCGGCCGCGGTCTCGTATTTCTCTTCCCTGAGAATCTCCTGGGTCAGCTCCCGGACGACGGCCTCGTCATCGACAACGAGAATTCGCTCTCCGGACACTCTCCACCTTTCGCCGTCGGCCAGGAGGGTTGGCCTGAGTAAGTACAGAGCATATCAAGAAAACGGCAAAAAAACCACACCCCAGGCAGATTGCTACGAAAGGTCCCCAAAACAACTCTGAAGAAGGGCCAGAAAGACCACGGCGGCCGTCTCGACGCGGAGCGTCCGGGGACCCGCCCGAACGATCCTGAACCCGCTG
>MHEK01000086.1:0-188 GCA_001803795.1 Nitrospirae bacterium RBG_16_64_22 | reverse complement strand
ATCCGTCCATCCCCCTTCCGGGCCCACCGCGAGAAGAAAGGCAGGGCCCCGCGCCGCGCCGAGGTCCCGCCAGGCCTCGTCCCCCCGGGGATCCATCCAGAGACGCAAGGTCTCTGTCTCGCCGAAATGCGCCAGCGCTTCGACGCTCATCGGCGGGACGATCTCCGGTACGCGGACGCGTCCCGACT
>MHEK01000085.1:13373-27556 GCA_001803795.1 Nitrospirae bacterium RBG_16_64_22 | reverse complement strand
CTGACACGTCGGGAAGTCGGGACAGACGCCGCCGGCCGCGCTGTACCGGACGACGACCCCCACGAAGGATTGCAGGCCGACGAGGGCAAAGAAGGGGACGGCGAAGGGCAGGCGGCCCGTCCCCGGATCCTTGTCGCGCACGAGAGCGTACGTGAAGACGAGGGAGACGAGGATGAGCGTCGAAAGGACGATGTGCGAAGATGTGATCACGGTGTGCCAGGCGGTCCGGAGGAGCGGCGCATCCACCAGCACGACCACGCCGCCCAGGATGACGACGCCGACGAGGAGGGCGAGCGTGACGCCGGCGGTCACGCGGGGCGCGTTCCGGTAGCGGCGGCAGACGAGGATCGTGGAGGCGAGGATGAGGAGGCCCGCGATCCCGCCGAGGAGCCGGTGTCCCCACTCGAGCCAGATGTCGACTTTGAGCGGCGGAGCGACCGATCCGTAGCAGAGCGGCCAGTCGGGACAGGCGAGACCGGAACCCGTGGACGTGACGAGGCCTCCCAGGACCATCAGGAGGTAGACGGACAGGGCGGTCAGCGCGACGATGAGTCGGACCACGAATGCGCCCTCCTTTCCTGCTTTGCCTGGTATTTCTTGACCGTCTCCTGGATCTTCTTTGCCCGGTGCTCGGCGGGCAGGAACATGAGCACGCCGAACACGAAAGAGACGAGGGCGACCCCTCCGAGAATCCAGGCGACGCGATTGATGGATTTCCTGGTGTGAGTCATGACCGCTTCCCGTAATGATACGGCGACCAGCCCTCCGGGACCTCGACCGGGAACTTGTCGAAGTTGTGCGGCGCGGGCGGCGAGGCCGTTGTCCATTCCAGGGACGGCGAACCCCACGGATTCCGGTCGGCCTTGGGGCCCTTGAGGCCGCGGATCCATGCGAGGAAGCTCAGGACGACGCCCGCGGCCAGGATGAACGCGCCGACCGTCTGGATTTCGTTCAGCGTGATCCATTCGGGGATCGCGGGATAGTCCGCGTAGCGGCGGGGCATGCCCGCGATTCCGACCATCATTTGCGTGAAGTAGAAGATGTTCGACCCGACGAGCATGAGCCAGAAGCTTGCTTTTCCGAGCCCCTCCGGGAACATCCGGCCGGTGACCTTGGGATACCAGAAGTAGGCCCCGCTGAAGGCGCCGAAGGTTACGGCCATGGCGAGAACGTAGTGGAAGTGGCCGACGACGAACGCAGAGTCGTGAACGTGGATGTCGAACGAGGGAAGGGCCAGGGGGATCCCGGTCAGCCCGCCGATCAGGAACATGAAGATCCCGCCCAGCGTGAAGAGCATGGGCGTGTGGAACCGGATCGCGCCCTTGTGGAGCGTGGCGACCCAGTTGAAGATCTTGATCCCGGTCGGGACGGCGATCAGCACCGTCGTGTAAGACATGACGATGCGGAGCCAGTCCGGCATGCCGGAGGTGAACATGTGGTGCGCCCAAACCTCGAAACCGAGGATGGCGATCGCCCAGAGCGCGATCATCATCGATTTCTGGCCGAAGATCGGCTTTCGGGACATGGCGGAAATAACCTCTGAAAAAACGCCGAAAGCCGGGAGGATCATCACGTAAACCGCCGGGTGGGAGTAAAACCAAAAGAGGTGCTGGTAGAGGACCGGGTCCCCGCCGACGGCCGGGTTGAAGAACCCGGTCCCGATGTACTTGTCGAGGAACAGCATGGTGACGGCCCCCACGAAGGCAGGGACGCCCAGGAGCTGGATGACGATCGAGCCGATGAGACCGTGGATCATGAGGTTCATCCTGCCGAGTGTGACCCCCGGGGTCCTCATCTTGAGGACGGTCGTGATGAAGTTCACGCCGGTCCCGAGCGTCGAGCCCGCGACCAGCCAGATGATGAGCACGTAGAGGACCGTGGGCCCGGCGCCGTCGTTGAGAGAGAACGGCGGGTACCCAGTCCACATCATCTTGATGTGCTGGCTCGGGATGAGCGTGATGAGGACCAGGATGCTCGCGGAAAAGAAGAACCAGTACGAGAGCTGGTTGAGCCGGGGGAAGGCGACATCGCGCGCGCCGATCATGAGCGGGATGAGGAAGTTCGTGAAGGCCCCCCAGAAGGCGATGGCCCACCAGAGCAGAAGAACCGCCCCGTGACCCGTGAGGAGGTAGTTGTAGAAGTCGTGGGAGACGTACTGCATGCCCGGCGAGGTGAGCTCAAGGCGGATCACCAGGCCCATGAGGCCCGCCACGGCGAAGAAGACGAGGGACGTGACGGCGTAGAGGACGGCGATCTTCTTGTGGTCCGTTGTCAGGATCCACTCCTTGAAGCTCGCCCTGAACCACGGCGTCTGGACGGCAACAGCTTCTTGCATCATATGCCTCCTTCTAGCTCGGTTGCTGGAGCCACTTGTCGAACTCATCCTGGCTCACGACCTTGATCGTCGCCAGCATCATCGAATGCAGCGTTCCGCAGTACTCGCGGCAGTATCCTCTGTATTCGCCGATTTTGTTGAACTGGAACCACATGTGCGTCACGCGTCCGGGGACCGCGTCTTCCATCGTTTTGGCCTCCGGAATGTGAAAGGCGTGGACGACGTCGGTAGACGTCAGGAGGAGTTTCACCGGCTTGCCGACCGGTACGTAGAGGTCGTTGACCGCCTTCTTGCCGTTCGGGTATTCGAACGTCCAGGCCCACATCATTCCCTGGACCTTCACCGGGAGGGCGCCGGGCGGGGCGGTCCTCTGCTGGGTGTAGTTCGCGAAGCTCTGGGTCGCGAGGTAGATCACGATGATGAGCGGGACGGCCGTCCAGAGGATCTCGATCCCGAAGCCGCCCTCCTCATGGGAGCCTTCCTCGTTGACGCCCTTCCGGTAGCGGTACCGGAAAAGGAAGTAGATCATCGGGAGGGCGACAACGAGGTAAATGATGACGGCGACGACGAGCCAGATGTTGAAGATCTGGTCCCAGAACTGGGCCGGGTAGGCGACGGGGGTCTGCCCGCCGGCCCAAGCGAGGGGTCCGCCGGGCCAGCCGGGAACGAAGAGAAGCGTCTCCATCATTGTTTGCGACCTCCTTTGGGGGATCTTCCGTACATGAATGCCGCGATGCCCGTGACGGCCAGAACGCCGAGCCCGAGGCCGCCGAAGATGAGCGTCGGATGGATGACGTAGCGGCTTCGGGCGGAATCGTACCGGTAGCACGCGAGCGTTGCCATGTCGACGAGCTCGTTCAAGCGCCGGACGCGGTTCCTGGCCTCGACGAGGGCGAGCCGGATGTCCTGAGGACGGGGATCGGTGCCGTACAGGTAGCGCATGACCTCTCCCGCCGGGGAGAGAAACGTGAGGACGGTCGGATGGACAAACGCCTGGTCCCGCTCCGAAAAGAAGAAGGTGAAGCCGATCGCCTGGGTGAGCCGTTGGCTGTCCTCAGGGGAGAGCAGGCCGAACGTCCACGAAGCGGGAACGGGCCCGACGCTCTCCTTGAGGCGGGCCATGGTCTCCGGCGTATCCTTCTTGTCGAACGAGAGGACCAGGACGCGGAAGTCTTCTCCTTCGAGAGGACGAACCGATTCGAGCAGATTGCGGACCGTCGTCGGGCAGGGGCCGTGGCAGGTGTAGTAGGCCAGGACCAGGATCGTCGGCCGATCGCCGATCAGCCCGTGCAACCGCGCGGTTCCCGACTCCGTCCGCACGGCCACGTCGGGCACGGCCTGACCCAGGTATATGCCCTCCTCGATCCGCAGGGCGTCGGGGTCGAACGCGTCCCGGAGGGCGGGTCGGTTGTAGCCGGCCTCCGCCGAGGCCGCCCAGGCAAGCAGGGCAATGGCGATCAGCGTCCGCATGCTACCGGAGGCCTCCCACGAGGTAGGCGTTGCTCGCGACCATGAGCCACATGATGTCGACGAAGTGCCAGTAGATGCTCGACGCCCGGAAGAACGTGACGCGCTGGGGCGTCATGAGGCGCGTCGCGACGACGCCGAACAGCACGATCTGCATGAGAAGGCCGATGACCACGTGGGACGTGTGCACGCCCGTGAGTGAGTAGAAGGTCGTGGCATATATGCTCGACCCGAGCTTGAACCCTCCCGCGGCCAGGTGCGCCCATTCGTTCATGTGGAGGACGACGAACAGAAGTCCGAGGACAAAGGTGGCCCCGATCCAGCCGAGGGAGGCGCTGCGGTCGCCGCGCTCCATCGCCCGCTCGGCCATGATGATCGTGCCGCTCGATGCCCAGAGGATGAGCGTGAGCCAGAGCGCCAGAACGAGGTTCAGGTTCGACGGGATCCATGCGCTCCACTGCTCGGCGTAGACGATCCGGCCCATCCAGAAAGCGACGAACATCGTGCCGAAGATGATCACTTCCGAGGCGATGAACGCGCCCACGGCTATAGGGCCGACCCCTTCCTCGGTGCCCTTCGTGAAGAACTCGCGGGCCCATCCCCCGATCCCCACGGCCAGAAGGGCCGCCGCGCCGCCTCCCAGCACCAGCCCGAGGAGAGGCATTTGCCAGGCGAAGTGGGCCGTCAGCGCGAGCGCGGCGAAGAGGACCGCGAGGCCGGTGGAGAGCGGCCAGACGCTCGTTTCGTGTTCTCCATGGTGAACCGCTGCTTGAGCCATATCTCAGCCTCCCGGGAATCTGCTTGTCGTGTTGACGGGGTCGGAAACGATCTTTGCGATGCCTTGCGGAACAGGGGCGCCGGCGGGGGTTTCCAGGTCGGAGGGAGGGATCATTCCGGACGACGGAGCGCGAAACGAGAAGGGAAGACAGGGTGAATGCGTTGGGCCGAGTTCGGATGAGGAGAAGCAGAGCGGGTGAACTGGAGCGCCTTCGCCCAGCAAGGGACGAGGGAACGCGGTCGGATAGAGATTTTGCGCGTACGGCCGCTGACGACTTTGTCGCGACACGATTTCTCCTCGACGGTGAGGAAACTGGGGGGGAAAACGGGGGGAGAATATGAAAGGCGGCGGAGAATGTCAAGACAAATATGGAATCCGCCAGAACATAAATCTGGGAAAAACACCGGCAATGGGTCTTTTGACCTTGACACCCCGCGGGGCGGTTGGTAGCATAACTCCTCGTTTCTTCTCGGAAAATAAGAGGTTTTTCCCTTGACGTTTCAAGATGTTATCCTCTCCTTGCAGGCGTTCTGGGCCAGGGAAGGATGTCTCATCCAACAGCCGTACGATGTCGAGGTCGGCGCGGGAACGTTCAACCCCGCCACCTTCTTCCGCGTCCTGGGGCCGGAGCCCTGGCGGGTCGCGTACGTCGAGCCGTCGCGCCGCCCCACGGACGGCCGGTACGGCGAGAACCCGAACCGCCTCCAGCACTACTACCAGTTTCAGGTCGTCCTCAAGCCGTCGCCCCTGGACTCTCAGGAGGTCTACCTGCGGTCGCTGGCCCATCTTGGGATCAATCCGCTCGATCACGACATCCGTTTCGTCGAGGACGACTGGGAGTCGCCGACGCTCGGGGCATGGGGGCTCGGGTGGGAGGTCTGGCTCGACGGGATGGAGATCACGCAGTTCACCTACTTCCAACAGGTCGGCGGGATCGAGCTCAAGCCGGTCTCGGTCGAGCTCACGTACGGCCTGGAGCGGATCGCCATGTACCTGCAGGGCGTCGAAAATGTCTTCGACCTCGAGTGGGCGCACGGGATCAAGTACGGCGAGATCCACCATGAGGACGAGGTCCAGTTCTCGAAGTACAACTTCGAGGAGGCGGACACGGCCCTCCAGTTCGCCCTGTTCGACCGGTTCGAGGCCGAAGCGAAGAGGCTCCTGGACATGGATCTGGTCCTTCCCGCCTACGACCATTGCCTCAAGTGCTCGCATACATTCAACATGCTCGACGCCCGCGGGGCCATTTCCGTGAACGAGCGGACGCGGTTCATCGCGCGGGTCCGGCACATGGCCCGCAAGTGCGCCGAGGGATACCTGGCTCTGCGCGGGCGGATGGGCCATCCGCTGTTGAGCGCAAGGTCGTGAGCCTGCTGGTCGTCGAGATCGGCTCGGAGGAGATCCCGGCCCGCTTTATTCCGCCCGCTCTCGACGCCGTGAAGTCGCGGATGGAGTCTCTTTTCGAGCAGGAACACGTTTCTTGGGCGGGCATCGAGACGTTCGGGACTCCCCGCCGCCTCGCCGTCAAGATCGACGGTCTTCCGGACCGCCAGCCCGACCGCGAGAAGGAGGTCGTCGGACCGTCGCGGTCGGCGGCCTTCGACGCCGGGGGGAACCCCACCCGGGCGGCGGAAGGGTTCGCTCGGGCCCAGGGCGTGGCCGTCGAGTCCCTGGTTGTCCGGACGCTCTCGAAAGGAGACTACGTCGCCGCAGTCCAACGGCTGGAAGGCGAGGCGGTCAGGGACGTCCTGGCCCGCCGGCTTCCAGAACTGATCGAAACGATTCCGTTTCCGAAGAGGATGCGCTGGGGCGAGGGCCACGTTGCGTTCGCCCGGCCCGTTCACTGGATTCTCGCCCTTCTCGACGGGGAGGTGATTCCGTTCCAGGCGGCGGGGATCCAGTCCGGCCGCTCCACGCGGGGTCACAGGTTTCTTTCTCCGGATCCGTTTCCCCTCCGACACGCGTCCGAGTATCCGGCCGCGCTCGCGCCGCGGCACGTCATCCCCGACCGGACCGAGAGACGGCGTCGGGTCACCGTGCAGGTCGAGGCGCTCGCCGCCGAAGCGGGCGGTGTCGTAGAGAACGACCCCGCTCTAATCGAGACCGTGACCGATCTGACGGAGTTTCCCGTGGCCGTGCGCGCGTCGTTCGACGCCTCGTTTCTTAACCTTCCCCCGGAGGTGATCGTCTCCGTTCTCCGGGAGCACCAGAAGAACTTCGCCGTTCGCGACGCCGCGGGGCGGCTCCTGCCGCACTTTATCGGCATCTCGAACACTCCGGCCACGAGCATGGATACGGTGCGCGCTGGGTACGAGCGCGTCGTCCGGGCCCGCCTCTCGGACGCGCGCTTCTATTTCGACGAGGACGGGAAGAAGCCGCTCTCGTCGTACGCCGGGAAACTGTCGGGCATCGTGTTCCAGGCCGACCTGGGGACGATGGCGGAAAAAACCGCGCGTGTCGCCCTCCTGACGGAATGGCTGGCGGAATCTCTCAAGGACAAGGTCGATCCGGCGGCGGTGGAAGCGGCGCGGCGGGCCGCGGTCCTCTGCAAGGCGGACCTCGTGACGGGAGTGGTGGGGGAATTTCCGGCGCTCCAGGGGGTCATGGGGAGGGTCTACGCCCTCCGATCGGGCGAGAGCGAAGGCGCGGCCCGGGCGATCGAGGAGCACTACCTTCCCCGGAACGCGGGGGACCGTCTTCCGGAGACCGATGCGGGGGCGCTGGTAGCCGTCGCGGACAGGCTGGACACGATCGCCGGCTGTTTCTCCGCCGGGCTGGTCCCGACGGGCTCCGAGGATCCCTTCGCCCTGCGGCGGCAGGGGAACGGGATCGTCCAGATTCTCCTGGCCAGGAAGTGGGATATCTCGTTCCGCGATCTTTGCGGCACCGCCGCCGGAATCCTCGTCCGGTCCGTTCGAGCCGAATCGCCCGCGCTCGTCTCGTCGCTGGTTTCGTTTCTGGCCGGCCGTCTGGCGTCCCTGCTGGAGCAGGACGGGCACCGTCCGGACACGGTGGAAGCGGTCGGAGCCGTCGGCGTGGATAATCCGGTGGATTTCATGCTTCGGGTGACGGCGCTGACCGTCGTGCGGGGAGGGGAGGATTTCCCGTCTCTCTCCGTGGCGATGAAGAGGGTTGGGAACATCCTCCCGGAAAAGCCGTCCGCGAACGTGGACCGGGCCCGGCTTACGCTCGACGCGGAGAAGGAGCTTTACGCGGCGTTTCTCCGGCTGAAGGGCGTGATCGGCCTGCACATCGACCGGCGGGAGTACCGGGAGGCGTTGATCCAGATCGCGCGGTTCCGCCCTTCGGTGGACCGTTTCTTCAACGAGGTGTTCGTGATGGACAAGGACCCGGAGGTCCGCGACAACCGGCTGGCCCTGCTGGCCGAGATCGCCCGGCTCTTCGGCCGGATTGCGGATTTCTCGCGGCTGGTGTTCGAGGGGGAGAATCGGTGAGTCGGTGAATGGGTGAATCGGTGAAACGGTGAATGGGAAATCGACTCAGCCGCCGGACCACCGAGTTGCCAGAACATCCGGGGAGGCAGGAAAAGCGATGGCTACGGCACAATCGAAGACGAAGTACGTCTACTTTTTCGGCAACGGCAAAGCCGAGGGGCGGGGGGCATGGAAGGACCTCCTGGGCGGGAAGGGAGCGGGCCTCGCGGAGATGACGAACGCCGGCGTTCCCGTTCCGCCCGGCTTTACGATCACGACGGAAGCTTGCAATAAGTTCTACGAGAACGGGAAGAAGGTTCCGGGCGGACTCGACGCGGAGGTGCGGGAGAACCTGGCCCGAGTCGAGGCGGCCGTCGGGCGGGGGTTCGGCGATCCGGAAAAACCCCTTCTGGTCTCCGTCCGCTCCGGCGCGAAGTTCTCCATGCCGGGGATGATGGATACGGTCCTGAACCTGGGCCTCAATGACCGGACGGTCGCGGGGCTGGCCCGGATGACGGGGAACGAACGGTTTGCGTGGGACGCCTACCGCCGGTTCATCCAGATGTTCGGAAGCGTCGTCCTGGGGATCGAGAAGAGCGCGTTCGAGGAAAAGCTCTCCGCGCTCAAGGCGGGGCGGCACGCGAAACTGGACACGGACCTCTCGGCGGACGATCTGAAGGAGCTCGTGAAGACTTACAAGGCCCTCGTCCGGGAGAAGACGGGGCGCGAGTTTCCCGCCGAGCCGGCGGTCCAGCTCGAGATGTCGCGCGACGCGGTGTTCAACTCGTGGCACAACCCGCGGGCCGTCACATACCGGAGGTTGAACGATATTCCGGCCAACCTGGGCACGGCCGTGAACGTGCAGGCGATGGTCTTCGGGAACCTCGGCGAAACGTCGGCGACGGGCGTGGGATTCACGCGCAACCCGTCCACGGGGGAGAAGGAATTCTACGGCGAGTATCTCACGAACGCCCAGGGGGAGGACGTCGTGGCGGGGATCCGGACGCCCCGGCCGATCGCGACGCTGGGCCAGGAGATGCCGGAAGTGTTCAAACAGCTCTCCGAGATCACGACCCGCCTCGAGAAGCACTACCGCGACGTGCAGGACTTTGAGTTCACGGTTCAGGAAGGACGGCTCTACATGCTCCAGACCCGGACGGGGAAGCGGACGGCGCGCGCGGCCGTGAAAATCGCGACGGACATGGTGACGGAGGGGCTCATCACGAAAGAGGAGGCGATTCTCCGGGTGGAGCCGAATCAGCTCGACCAGTTCCTTCATCCGATCCTCGACCCGCGGGCGAACGTCAATGTGATCGCGACGGGACTCCCGGCCTCGCCGGGCGCGGCGAGCGGCCGGATCGTCTTCACGCCGGAGGATGCGGTCATCCGCGGCGCGGTGGAGAAGGTTGTTCTCGTCCGGAACGAGACCTGCCCGGACGACATCCACGGCATGGACGCGGCGCAGGGGATCCTGACGGCGCGCGGGGGAATGACGAGCCACGCCGCTGTCGTGGCGCGCGGAATGGGGAAGTGCTGTGTCGTGGGCTGCGAGGAGATCCAGATCAACGAGGAGGCGCGCCTCTTCCGAGTGAACGGCCACGAGGTGAAGGAAGGCGACTCCATCACGCTCGACGGGAGCACTGGGCGCGTGATCCTGGGCGAGGTTCCCACGATCGAGGCCGCGCTGTCCGAGGAGTACGAGGTGTTCATGAAGTGGGTGGACGAGGCGAGGCGGCTCAAGGTGCGGGCGAACGCGGACGTGCCGCGCGACGCGCGCGCGGCACGACGGTTCGGCGCCGAGGGGATCGGCCTCTGCCGGACGGAGCACATGTTCTTCGCGGAGGACAGGCTTCCGATCGTTCAGCAGATGATCCTGGCGGTCGATACGTCGTCGCGCGTGGCGGCCCTGAACAAGCTCTTGCCGATGCAGAGGGAGGATTTCGTCGGCCTCTTCCGGGAAATGGCGGGCTATCCGGTCACGATCCGTCTCCTCGATCCGCCCCTGCACGAGTTCCTGCCGAAGCGGGAAGAACTGATGACAGAGATCGCCGTCCTCAAGGTGACGGGAAGGGACTCGCGGGAAATCCTTTCCAAGGAGGCGCTCCTGAACCGCGTGGAGTCGCTTCACGAGTTCAATCCGATGCTTGGGCACCGCGGCTGCCGGCTGGGGATCGTCTATCCGGAGATCACGCGGATGCAGGTGACGGCGATCATCGAGGCGGCGTGCCAACTCGACAAGGAGGGGATTCGGGTCGTTCCGGAGATCATGATTCCCCTGGTCGGCCACGTGAACGAGCTCAAGAACCAGAAGGCCCTGGTGGACGAGACGGCCGGCGAGGTTATGAAGCGGACGGGCGTGACGGTCGAATACCTCGTCGGGACGATGATCGAGCTTCCGCGCGCGGCCGTGACGGCCGATCAGATCGCGGAGGAGGCGGAGTTCTTCTCGTTCGGGACGAACGACCTCACGCAGACGACGTTCGGGTTCTCGCGGGACGACGCGGGAAAGTTCATCCGGCACTACATCCAGCACGGGATCCTGGAGAAAGACCCGTTCCAGGTTCTCGACCGCGAGGGCGTGGGCCAGCTCGTGGCGATGGGCGTGGAGAAGGGGCGGAAGACCCGGCCGAAGCTCAAGGTCGGGATCTGTGGAGAGCACGGCGGAGAGCCATCTTCGGTCGAGTTCTGCCACGGTGTGGGGCTCGACTACGTTTCCTGCTCGCCGTACCGCGTGCCGATCGCGCGCGTGGCGGCGGCCCAGGCGTCGATCCGCGAAAAGGGGAAGGCGGCGGGATCGGATCAACGATAGGCCGGTGAATAGGTGAATAGGTGAATAGGTGAATAGAACCCCCTCTCCCTTGGGGAGAGGGTTGGGGTGAGGGTGATACAAGCGATTAGATCGGCTGAAGAAGAACGTTTCATGTCCCGGGCGCTGGAGCTGGCCCGGCTCGGGCGGGGCCGGACGAGCCCGAATCCCCCTGTCGGGGCGGTCGTCGTTTCCAACGGCAAGATCGTCGGCGAGGGGTGGCACCGGAAGGCGGGGACGCCCCACGCCGAGGTCCACGCCCTTGTCGAGGCCGGTCCGCGGGCGCGCGGCGCCTCGCTTTACGTCACGCTCGAACCGTGCTGTCACAGGAACAAACGGACGCCGCCGTGTGTCGACGCGGTCCTGGCGAGCGGCGTTTCTCGCGTCGTCGTCTCGGCGGTCGATCCGAACCCTCGGGTGCGCGGAAAGGGGATCGCCAGCCTCCGGCGCGCGGGCATCGAAGTCGCGACGGGCGTCCTGGAAGAAGAAGGACGCGGCGTCATCCGCGAATATGCCTGGCACGTGAAAACGGGGTTTCCCTTCGTCACGCTCAAGCTGGCCCAGTCGCTGGACGGGAAGATCGCCACGGCGCGGGGGGAGTCGAAATGGATCACGGGCCCGGCGGCGCGGCGGGTCGTCCAGAAGATGCGGGCCGAGGCCGACGCCGTTATGGCGGGGGCGGGGACCGTCCGGCGGGACGATCCCTCTCTGCTTCCCGGGGGACCTTTGCCGCGAGGGTCTGAGGCGGCGGGAGGCCGGCCGCTCCGCGTCATCGTGGATGGGAATCTCTCCATCCCGCCGGGGGCGAAGCTGTTGGCGGACGGAATGGGCCCCGTCTTGATCGCCTGCCGGCGAGATGCTTCTCCGCTCAGGCGGCGGCGGTTGGAAGAAAGGGGCGCCGAGATCGCGGCCTTTCCGGCCGTCAGGGGCGGGATCGACCTCCGGCGTTTGATGGCGGTCCTCGGCGCCCGGGGGGTGATGTCCGTCCTCGTCGAGGGCGGCGGAGACCTGGCGGCTTCTCTCCTTGCGGCCGGTGTCGTGCGGGAAGCCGTCTTCTTCGTCGCCCCTGTCATCATCGGCGGGAAAGATTCCGTTGGAAGCGTCGGGGGCGCGTCGCCGCGGCGTTTGCTCGATGCGATCAGGCTGGGGGAAATGCGCGTTGAGAAGATCGGACGCGACATCCTTATCCGGGCAGATGTAACGGGGGGTAGGGATTAGGTCATCAGAAATACCCCGCTAATCCATGCCCTCCAGTCCCGCTTTTTCGCCGTGGGGAACGGATGTTTACTGGTATAATCGAGGCGATCGGAACGGTCGAAGGAATCGAAATCGGTCGTCTGGGCGGGGCGATGACGATCTCGGCGGCGTTCGCCCGGGCGCTTGTCCGCGGGGAAAGCGTGGCCGTGTCGGGAGTCTGCCTCACGGTCGTGAAGAGGTCGGCCAAGGCCTTCCGCGTGGAGGTTTCGCCCGAGACGCTCAGGCGCACGACGCTAGGGAGACTCGTTCGGGGACAGACGGTCAACCTCGAACGGGCGGCCCGGCTGGGCGACCGCCTGGGGGGCCACTTGGTCTCGGGGCACGTCGACGGCGTTGGAAAGCTCGCGGCGAGCCGGCGGGAGGGGAACGCCAGGGTCCTCGAAATCGATGTTCCGCTCTCTCTCCGGCGTTATCTGATCCCGAAGGGGTCCGTGGCGCTGGACGGGATCTCTCTCACGGTCAACTCGGTCCGCGGGAAGCGCTTCTCCGTGGCGATCATCCCCCACACGGCCGAGGCGACGACCATCGGCGGGAAGAAGGCGGGGGATTCGTTCAACGTCGAGGTGGACCTGATCGGGAAGTACGTCGAACAGCTCGTCCAGCCGTACGGGAAGACGGGGCGGGGAAAAATAAGATTCTAAATTGAAAATTGTAAGTTGGAAATTGGAAATTGGAAATTTGAAATCGAAGATTGCGAGACCGAGACCTGAGATCGACATTCGAGAGAGGACCCGACCGTGACCGAGCCTGAACCGCTCGTCCGATTTGACTCGACTGAAGACGGGATCGCAGCGATCGCAAGGGGGGAGATCGTCGTTCTCGTGGACGACGAAGACCGCGAGAACGAGGGGGACCTCACGCTCGCCGCCGACAAGGTGACGCCCGAGGCGATCAACTTCATGGCGGTCCAGGGCCGAGGACTCATCTGTCTTTCGCTCACGGCGGAGCGCGTGGAGGAGCTTCAGCTCCCGCCGATGGCGCCGGAAAACACGGCGCAGTTCGGAACGGCGTTCACCGTGGCCATCGACGCGCGGGACGGCGTCACGACGGGAATCTCGGCCGCCGACCGGGCGCACACGATCAAGGTGGCGATCGACCCGAAGACAAGGCCGGGCGACCTGGCTCGGCCGGGACACGTTTTCCCGCTTCGCGCGATGCCGGGGGGAGTCCTTCGGCGGGCGGGACAGACGGAGGGCTCGGTGGACCTGGCGCGCCTGGCGGGGCTCTCGCCCGCGGGCGTGATCTGCGAGATCATGAACGAGGACGGCACGATGGCGCGCGTTCCCCAGCTCATCTCCTTCGCCCGCCAGCACGGGCTCAAGATCCTGACGATCAAGGACCTGATCCGCTACCGGATACGGAACGAGCGGCTCATCCACCGCGTGGCGGACGCGGCCATTCCTTCGGCATACGGAGATTTCCGGGCCATTCTGTACGAAAACGATCTCGACCACTACCAGCACATCGCCCTCGTCAAGGGCGAGATCCGCCGGGACGTTCCGACCCTCGTCCGCGTCCACTCCGAGTGCCTTACGGGGGACGTGTTCGGATCGCTCCGGTGCGACTGCGGAGACCAACTTCGCCGGGCGATGGAGATGATCGAGGACGAGGGGTTCGGGGTCGTCGTCTACATGCGTCAGGAAGGGCGCGGGATCGGCCTCGCCAACAAGCTCAAGGCCTACGGCCTGCAGGACGGGGGCAAGGATACGGTCGAGGCGAACGTCGCGCTGGGATTCAAGCCGGATCTCCGCGACTACGGCATCGGGGCGCAGATCCTGGTGGATCTGGGGGTCGGAGAGATCCGCCTCATGACGAACAACCCCCGCAAGATCGTCGGGCTGGAGGGGTACGGTCTCCGCGTCGTCGACCGCGTTCCGATCGAGATCCGCCCGCACGAGACGAACATCCGTTACCTGAGGACGAAGAAGACGAAGCTGGGCCATCTTCTGGACCACGTATGACCGCGATCCGCGGAGAGGCGCGGGCGGACGGGCTTCGCGTGGCGGTCGTCGTGAGCCGCTATCATGAGACGATCACGCGGCGGCTCCTGGACGGGGCGCTGGCCTGCGTCCGGGAGAAGGGCGGCGATCCCGATTCGGTGACGGT
>MHEK01000085.1:12351-13329 GCA_001803795.1 Nitrospirae bacterium RBG_16_64_22 | reverse complement strand
CCCTGGCGTGCGCGAAGCGGCACGACGCGATCGTTTGTCTGGGGGCCGTGGTTCGCGGGGAGACCCCCCATTTCGACTACGTCTGCGCCGAGACGTCGCGCGGGATCGCTGAGATCGCACTCGATGGAGAGGTGGGTGTGGGGTTCGGCTTGCTGACAACGGAGACGCTCGATCAGGCGGCCGAACGGGCCGGAGGCCGCGTGGGCAACAAGGGTTGGGAGGCGGCCTCAGCCGCGTTCGAGATGGCGTCTCTCCTGAGAAAACTCCGATGAGCCGGAGGCGGCGGGCGCGGGAGGCCGCGATGCAGATTCTTTTTCAGGCCGACTTCGACCGGGAGGCCGACCTTTCGGAGATCAAGGAACGGTTCTGGGAGGACCATCCGGCCGATGCGGAGACGCGCGCGTTCGCGGACGACCTCGTGGAGGGAGCGACGGCCCGCCGCGAGGAGATCGACGGTCTTCTCCGGCGGATCAGCGAGCACTGGAGCGTGTCGCGCATGAGTCCGGTGGACCGGAACCTGATCCGGTCGGCAATATACGAACTGCTCTACCAGGAGACTCCATCGAAGGTCGTGATCAACGAAGCCATCGAGATCGCCAAGCGGTACGGGACGGAGGAGTCGGGCGCGTTCGTGAACGGGATCCTCGATCGCGTGGCGCGGGAGACGCATGTTGGGTAGGGGGGGTACTCCTCAAAAGTCGCCACAGAGGCGCAGAGTGAGAAATTGTAAATTGAAAATTGTAAATTGAAAATTGGAAAACAAATGACAAATACCACAATTTTGAAATTTACAATTTACAATTTACAATGTCTCTGTGGCTCGGTGTCTCCGTGGTTTCCTGTTTCTTGGGTGGTTGGGTTCCCATCGACGCAATCACCCATCCGTGCATGAATCGCGGAGAAGAGGGGTAGTGGAAATACACGACAGTTCCTCCCCGACGGCGTCGATCGACGGAATCGGCGTTTGGGTTCCGGCGG
>MHEK01000085.1:0-12227 GCA_001803795.1 Nitrospirae bacterium RBG_16_64_22 | reverse complement strand
GGAAGGCGATTCCCGGCTCCCTGGGTCCTCGTTGCGGGCGTAGGGAACGAGCCGGTCTCCCCGGGGAACGCCGACCGGGCGCTCAAGGCTTTCTTCTCGGCCTGCGCGACCCTCGGGTGGAAGACGGTGGCGCTCGAGCTTCCCGACGAGTCGTGGGGAGAGAGGATTGAGCGGAGGCTGAAGAAAGAGGCGGGGCGGGGGTTCCGGGCGGAGTGGTTCCAGGGCCGGGGGTTCCTGTCCCAGAACAGACTTGCATGACCGGTGAATCGGTGAATCGGCGAAAAATCCCTCTTGACACCCCTGGGCGTCAGTTCGGAGACGAGACTTGCATTACGCGATCATATCCGACATTCATGGAAACCGCGAGGCCCTTGATGCGTGCCTGTCGGACGCCCGCCATCAGGGCGTCGACGCGGTCCTGTGTCTGGGCGACCTGATCGGATACGGTCCAAATCCGAACGAGGTTGCGGACCGGGTCCGTGAGGAGGCCGACATCGTCATCGGCGGAAACCACGACGCCGGCGCCGTGCTCGACCTCGAGTTGTTTGATTTCAATCCGTACGCCCGTGCTTCGCTCGAGTGGACGCGGGGGGTCCTGACGCCTGCGAACCGCCGGTTTCTGTCCGAGCTTCGGGTCGTGGCCCAGCTTCCGGACGCTCTGCTCGTCCACGCCTCTCCCAACATGCCGCGCGAGTGGCGGTACATGGCCACGGTCGCCGACGTGGAAGAGAACTTCATGGCTTTCTCGGAGAAGGTCTGCTTCGTGGGTCACACGCACTTTCCGCTGATCATGGAGAAAGGGTACGACGGGTCGTTCCGGTTCTTTCAGCAGGACGATCTCGATCTCGCGGAAGGGGCCCGGTACATGGTGAACGTCGGGAGCGTCGGCCAGCCGCGCGACGGCGACGCGCGGGCCTGCTACGTCGTTTTCGATGCCCGCGTCAATCGCGTCACGACGAGGCGCGTCGCGTACGATTTCCGTGAAACGCAGGAAAAGATGAAGCACGTCCGCCTTCCGGGGTATCTCGTGGACCGTCTTGAGGTGGGGCGTTGATTCCGCGCTACACGCGCCCCGAGATGGGGCGGCTCTGGGACCCCGAGCGGCGGTTCGCCGTCTGGCTCGAGGTGGAACTGCTCGCCTGCGAAGCGTGGGAAAAACTGGGGAAGGTCCCGAAGGGGACGGCGGGCCGGATCGGGCGGAGGCTCGCGAAGTCCCCCCCGCTCGATTCCGCCCGGATCGACGCGATCGAGAAAGAAGTCAAGCACGACGTCATCGCGTTCCTGACCCACGTGGCGGAGCGGGCGGGCCCGGAGGCGCGCTGGCTTCATCTGGGGATGACGTCGTCCGACGTGCTGGACACGGGACTCGCAGTCCTGATGGGCGAGGCGGCCGACCTGATGCTCCGGGGCGTGGACGACGTTCTGGCCGTCCTGAAGCGCCAGGCCAGGCGCTTCGCCCGGACGCCGATGATCGGCCGGACGCACGGGATCCACGCCGAACCGATTACGTTCGGCGTAAAGCTCGCCAACTGGCACCAGGAGATGCGGCGGAACAAGGACCGTCTGCGCCGCGCCGCTGAGACGATCCGCGTCGGAAAGGTCTCCGGCGCCGTGGGGGTCTTCGCGAACTCGGATCCGCGCGTGGAGGCGCACGTGTGCCGGAAGCTCGGCCTCAGGCCGGCGGCCGTCTCTTCGCAGATCATCCAGCGGGACCGGCACGCAGAGTACATGACGGCGCTCGCCATCCTGGCGGCCTCGATCGAGAAGTTCGCCCTGGAGCTGAGGCATCTCCAGCGGACGGAAGTCCTGGAGGTGGAAGAGTTCTTCTCGCCGGGACAGAAAGGCTCTTCGGCAATGCCGCACAAGCGGAATCCCATCACGGCGGAGAACCTCTGCGGACTCGCCCGGATCGTCCGCGCCAACGCGTGGGCCGCGATCGAGAACGTTCCTCTCTGGCATGAGCGCGACATCAGCCACTCTTCCGTGGAGCGCGTCATCGTTCCCGACTCGACGATCCTCGTCGACACGATGCTGGCGCGGTTCGCCGATCTGGTCGGCCGCATGTTCGTCTATCCGGAGCGGATGCGGGCGAACCTGGAGAAGATGGGGGACCTGGTCTACTCGGAGAGCGTCCTCTTGGCCCTGGTTGGGAAGGGACTCTCTCGCGACGAGGCGTACCGTTTAGTCCAGCGAAACGCCATGGACGTGTGGAAGGAGGGGGGGCGGCTCGGCGAGCGCCTGAAGGCCGACACCGGCGTGAGGCGGCACATGTCTCCGAAGGAGATCGACGCCTGTCTGGACCTCAAGCATCACCTCCGGCACGTCGAGGCTATCGTCCGCCGAGCGCTGGCGTGAGGCGGGGGCGCGGGGATTTGACCGGGAGAGGGACGGCGAAATGACTGAGAGACGAGAGCAGATCTACGAAGGCAAGGCCAAGAGACTCTACACGACGGACGATCCGGATCTGCTGATCCAGTTCTTCAAGGACGACGCGACGGCCTTCAACGCTCAGAAACGGGGGACGATTCTGGAGAAGGGGATCGTCAATAACAAGGTGAGCGAGCGGATCTTCCGGCATCTGGCGGAGCACGGCATTCCCACGCACATGGTCGAGCGGATCTCGGACCGGGAGATGCTCGTCAAGCGCCTCAAGATCTTCCCGATTGAAGTGATCGTCCGGAACGTCGCCGCCGGGAGCCTCACGAAGAACCTGGGAATCCCGGAAGGGACGGAGCTCGACCCGCCGGTCCTCGAGTTCTGCTATAAGAACGACGCCCTGGGGGACCCTCAGATAAACGAATCCCACATCCGCGCGATGAAGCTCGCCACGGACGCCCAGATCGGCCGGATCAAGGAACTGGCCCTGAGGATCAACGCGCTTCTTCGTCCCTTCTTCGCCGAGCGGGGAATGATCCTTGTGGACTTCAAGCTGGAGTTTGGCGATCATGGGGGCGATGTTGTTCTGGGAGACGAGATTTGTCCCGATACGTGCCGCCTGTGGGATGCCCGGACGCGCGAAAAGATGGACAAGGACCGCTTCCGCCGGGATCTTGGAAAGGTCGAAGAGGCGTACCAGGAGGTCTGCCGCCGGGTGTGCGAGGAGGCGCGGGTTTGAAGGCGAAGGTCTACGTGACGTTGAAATCGGGCGTCCTTGATCCGCAGGGGAAGGCCGTGGAGCAGGCCCTTCACGCGCTCGGGTTCAAGGAGGTGGGGGGCGTCCGCATCGGGAAGTACCTGGAGATCGCGCTCGACGGCGGAACGCGGGATGAGGCCGAACACCGCGTCCGCGAGATGTGCGAAAAACTCCTGGCGAACCTGATTATCGAGGACTACCGGCTCGAGATCGTTCCATGAGATTCGCGGTCCTGGTTTTCCCCGGCTCCAATTGCGACCACGACTGCTATCACGCGCTCAAACACGTGGTCGGCGTGGAGGCGTCGTTCGTCTGGCACAAGGAGGAATCGCTCGCCGGGTTCGACGGGGTCGTGATCCCGGGGGGCTTCTCGTACGGGGACTACCTCCGGTGCGGCGCGATCGCCCGGTTCTCTCCGATCATGAAGGCTGTGGAGAAGTTCGCCCGCGCGGGCGGGTCCGTCATCGGGATCTGCAACGGCTTTCAGATCCTCGTGGAGGCGGGGCTGCTTCCCGGGGCGCTCATCCGGAACCGCGGCCTCAAGTTCATCTGCGCCGACGTCAACCTCCGCGTCGAGACGACCGGGACGCCGTATACGGCGGAATTCAGGAAGGGCGAGGTCCTCACGATGCCGATCGCGCATGCCGAGGGGAACTACACGGCCGATCCGGAAACGCTGGAAAAGCTCAAGCGGAACGACCAGGTGGTTTTCCGTTACTGCGACGCGTCCGGAAACGCCGGGGACGCGGCCAATCCGAACGGGGCGATGGAAAATATCGCGGGGATCGTGAGCGAGGGGGGGAACGTCCTCGGCATGATGCCGCATCCGGACCGCTGTGCCGAGGAGATCCTGGGAAACGAGGACGGACTCAGGCTGTTCAAGTCGATGGTCAACTCGCTGTCGGAGAGCCGGGTCTGATGGACTGGGGATCGCTCGCTCTTCTCGGCGTCTTTGTCGTTGTCCTGTGGTTCGGCCGATCGTGGTCGGGTGGCACGTGAGCGGTGCCGCCGCCCCCTTCGGGAAAGGGGAAAGAAGGCGATGGCGATTGACGCGGCCGTCGAGATGACGGAAGAGATCGCGGCCCGACACGGCCTTTCGGCCGAGGAGTACGCCCGGATCGTCGGGCATCTCGGACGCGCCCCGAACATCACCGAGCTGGGAATCTTCTCGGTCATGTGGAGCGAGCACTGCTCCTACAAGAGTTCGCGCGTTCATCTCAGACGGTTTCCGACGACCGGGCCCCGGGTCATTCAGGGACCGGGCGAGAACGCCGGCGCCGTGGACATCGGCGGCGGTCTTGCCGCCGTCTTCAAGATGGAAAGCCACAATCATCCCTCCTTCATCGAGCCCTACCAGGGAGCCGCCACGGGCGTCGGCGGGATCCTTCGGGACGTCTTCACGATGGGGGCGCGGCCCATCGCCTCCCTCGATTCCCTCCGCTTCGGCCCGCTGACCGATCCCAGGCACCGGACGCTCCTCGAAGGCGTCGTGGCCGGGATCTCGGGATACGGGAACTGCGTCGGCGTCCCGACCGTGGGCGGGGAGTTGTCCTGCCATCCTTCTTTCGCGGGGAACATTCTGGTCAACGTCTTCACCCTGGGGATCGCCAAGTCCGACAGACTCTTCCGGGGAACGGCGAGCGGCGTGGGGAACCCCGTGATCTACGTGGGGTCGCGGACGGGGCGGGACGGCATCCACGGGGCCACGATGGCTTCGGCGGAGTTCGATGACGAATCGGACCAGAAGAGGCCGACCGTCCAGGTGGGCGATCCGTTCACGGAAAAGCTCCTGCTCGAAGCCTGTCTCGAACTCATGTCGAAGGACATGATCGTGGGGATTCAGGATATGGGGGCGGCGGGGCTCACGTCCTCCTCCTGCGAGATGGCGGGCCGCGCCGGGACCGGGATCGAGCTCTGGCTGGACAAGGTCCCGCGCCGCGAGCCGGGGATGACGCCGTACGAACTGATGCTCTCGGAGAGCCAGGAGCGGATGCTCATCGTGGCCAAGGCAGGCCGCGAGTCAGGGGTCATGGAGATGTTCGAGAAATGGGACCTCCCCGTAGCCGTCGTCGGGCGCGTGACGGGAAGCGGAACGCTCCGCGTCATGGACGGGGGGAGGCTGGCCGCCGAGATCCCGGTCCAGGCCTTGACCGATGACGCGCCCGTCTACAACCGGCCGATCGAGAGGCCGCGGGACCAGGACGAGCGGAACCGGTTCGATCCATCGGCCCTTCCACAGCCGGACGACTATGGGCGGGTTCTGAGGACCCTGCTCGCCGTTCCGGGAATCGCGCACAAGGGATGGGTGGTCAGGCAGTACGATCACATGGTCCGGACCAACACCGTCGTCCGGCCCGGATCGGACGCGGCCGTCATCAGGATCAAGGGGACGGCGAAGGGGTTGGCCCTCTCCGTCGACTGCAACAGCCGCTACTGCTTCCTCGACCCGCGGCTGGGAGGGGCGTTGGCCGTGGCTGAAGCGGCCCGGAACATCTCATGCTCGGGCGCGACGCCGCTGGCCGTGACGGACTGTCTGAATTTCGGAAGCCCGGAGCGGCCGGAAACCATGTGGCAGTTCTCGGAGGCCGTCGACGGAATCAGCGAGGCCTGCGCGGCCCTCGGAACGCCCGTCGTGAGCGGCAACGTCTCGTTCTACAACGAGACGAACGGCGCGGGGATCTATCCGACGCCGATGATCGCGATGGTCGGCCTCCTGGAGGACGTGAATAAGCGGGCACAGCAGGGTTTTACGAAGGAGGGAGACGCTATCCTTCTTCTGGGCGAGACGCCGGGGCGGTTGGGCGGATCGGAGTATCTGGCGTCGATCCATGGTTTGGAGACAGGGGCGCCTCCCTCCCTCGATCTCGACCTGGAGAAGCGCGTCCAGGCCGCCTGCCGGGAAGCCATTCAGGAGGGTCTTGCCTCGGCCGCGCACGACGCGTCGGACGGCGGACTGGCCGTGGCCCTGGCCGAGAGCTGTCTCTCCGGGCCGAGACCGATCGGCGCGCTGGTCGATCTCCCGAATCCCGGCGGATCTCGGGCGGACGAGGTCCTCTTCGGCGAGGCGGCGTCCCGGATCATCCTCTCGGTTCCGGAGGGAAGGGTCGCGGATGTGGAGGCCGTCGCCCGGCGCAACGAGGCCCCGATCGCCCGGATCGGGACGGTGGGCGGGGAGAAGCTCGAAATTGCGGTCGGCGGAAGAGGTCTCGTGTCCGAGGACGTCGCCGGTCTGAACGGCGCGTGGAGAAACGCGCTCGCCCTCCAGTTGGGAGTATCGGGATGATCCGCCTGGACAAGTTCCGGGAAGAGTGCGGCATCTTCGGCATCTACGGCCACCCGGAAGCGGCCAACATGGCGTACCTCGGGCTCTACTCGCTCCAGCACCGCGGGCAGGAGGGGGCGGGGATCGTCTCTTCCGATGGGAAACAGCTCCACATCGAGAAGGCGATGGGCCTCGTCTCGGACATCTTCTCCACGGAACGGCTGTCCCGCCTGCCCGGCGCTCTCGCCATCGGCCACAACCGGTACTCGACGGCCGGGGGGAGTTCCCTCAAGAACGTCCAGCCGCTCCTCGTCAACTACGCCCTTGGCGGCCTGGCCCTCTCCCACAACGGGAACCTGACGAACGCCGGACTCATCCGCGACGAACTCGAGGCGTACGGCGCGATCTTCCAGTCGACCAGCGACACGGAGGTGATCGTTCACCTGATCGCCCAGTCGGATGCTGCGACTCTGCCGGAGAGGATCGTCGAGGCCCTGTCCCGGGTCGAGGGGGCGTATTCCCTCCTGGTCATGAACGAGAAGACGCTCATCGGCGTCCGGGACCCGCACGGGTTCCGTCCGATGTGCCTGGGGACGCTGGACGGCGCCTACATCCTGGCGTCGGAGACATGCGCCCTCGACCTGATCGAGGCTGAATATATCCGGGACATCGAGCCGGGAGAGCTGATCCAGATCGGTCCGAACGGGATCGAGTCGATCTTTCCTTTTCCCAAGGTCGAGCCGGCCCACTGCGTGTTCGAATACATCTATTTCGCCCGTCCGGACAGCATGGTCTTCGGGAACACGGTCAACGGAATCCGCAAGGCGCTGGGGAGACAACTCGCCCGCGAGACCGGCGTGGAGGCCGACGTCGTCATTCCCGTTCCGGATTCGGGCGTCCCGGCGGCCCTCGGGTACGCCGAGGAGGCGCGGCTTCCCTACGAGAACGGCCTGATCCGGAACCACTACGTCGGACGGACGTTCATCGAGCCCCAGCAGACCATCCGCCATTTCGGGGTCAAGATCAAGCTCAACCCCGTCCGCGAGGCGCTCGCGGGGAAGAGGGTCGTCGTGGTCGACGATTCGATCGTCCGGGGGACGACGTGCAAGAAGATCGTCAAGATGATCCGTCAGGCGGGCGCGAAGGAGATCCACGTTCGAATCAGCTCCCCGCCGACCACGCACCCCTGCTTCTACGGGATCGATACGCCGACGCGGCAGGAGCTCATCGCGGCGAGCCATTCCACCGAGGAGATCCGGCGCTACATCACGGCCGATTCGCTCGGGTACATTTCCCTGGAGGGCGTCATGTCCGTGGTCCCGGGGTCCGGGCATTCCTTCTGCGCCGCCTGTTTCTCGGGCCGGTATCCGGTCCAGTTCCCGTGGGAGGCGGACGTCCAGCTCGGTCTCTTCGACGCCGGATCAAGCCTCAACTGATCGAATATCGGCCCCCGCCGGACCGTCCAAGACTCGTCGGGAGAAGATAAATAGGATGGCTCCGGAAGAGCGCGATCTGGTCCGGGCGGCCCGGAGCGGGGACGATGATGCGTTCGGCCGACTCGTGGAAAAGACCCAATCCCGTCTCGTGCGCCTGATTCGCGGGATTGTGAGGGACGACGATGAAGCCATGGATCTGGTCCAGGAAACGTACATCAAGGCCCACCGCTCGCTCGACACGTTCAGGGAAGGCTCGGCTTTCGGGACCTGGCTCCACCGGATCGGCGTGAACGCCGCGATCGATCATCTGCGAAAGCGGTCCGCATTCTCCCCCGCGTCCCTGGAAGACGCCGGGTCTTGGGAGGGCGGAGGTGAAGATCCCGCGGGGACGAGCGGCCGGCCGACGCCCGACCGCCTGCTCGAAGGGGAAGAGGCCGGAAAGGCCATTCGGCGGGCGTTGGAGTCCATGCCGCCCGAGCACAAGGCGACGATCCTGCTGAGGGAACTCGAAGGCTTGTCGTACGACGAGATTGCGGAGATCACCGGCGCGGCCGTGGGGACGGTGATGTCCCGGTTGTTCTATGTCCGCCGGAAGCTCCGCGACGCCCTGAGGGAGCACCGATGACGCCCGCGCACGGCTCCGCCGGGATCGACGAGAAATGGGCCGTCGACCTGATGGCCTATCGGGACGGCGAACTTGATTCGTCCCGTCGCAACGAGGTCGGCCATCATATTCTGGAATGCGACGAGTGCCGGTCGCTCCTCCGCGATTTCGGGAAGGTCGGAAACATCGTCCGGGAAAACGCGGATGAAGACGCCTCCCGTCTCGCCGCGAGGCCCGTGTGGCCGCGGGTCCGCCGGGCGCTCGCGCCTCCCGCTGAGGAGCGAAAACCTGAATCACGCCCTTGGAGGACGCTCGTTCCGGCGTTTCGGTGGGCATTCGCTCTGCCCGCGATCCTTCTTGTCTTCCTCGGCGCGATTCTCTATGATTCCATCCGTCGGGCGCCCGCTCCCGAAGGCGCCGTGATCGTCGGGCTCGTCGAGTCGCCCGATCCCGTTTTTCTGTTCCAGCAGAGGGGATCGAGCGTCACTGTCATCTGGGTGTTCGAGCCCCAGCCGGCGCCGCCGACGAAGGAGGAGGCACGCTCCACGTGATCCGGCGAACCTCCGGTCTTCTTGCTTTTCTGGCCGTCGGCTTGTTCGTGGCGAGCCCCGCCCATTCCCAATCCGTCACCGTCCACCTCACGACGATCGCCGCTTCGAACCAGGAGCGGGGGATCGACGGTCGTCTCGGCCCGCTCTCCGGCCAGCTCACGTCCCTCTTCCAGTACGCGGGATACCGCATGCTCGACCAGCACACATTGAATCTCGCGAGCGGCCGGGAAGGGTCGGCCCCCCTTCCGCCGGACCGGCGGATCGTGGTGACACCCAGAGGGGTTCAGGGGGGCATGGTCAACCTGAACGTCGTCATCCGGTCGCCCGACCGCGTCATCCTGAACACCGATTTCCGGATCGCGAACAACGGGACGGTCCTGGTCGGCGGCCCCCGCTTCCGCGACGGCGTCCTGATCATCGCGATCCGAGCGAGATTCTGAGGCCGCGCTGGTCAAGCGGGAAGCCGGAGGGGAAATTCGTGACGCAACAGACGGTCAAGAAAGGACAAGGGAAGTTCACCTGGCAGGATTACCTCGCCTGGCCGGATGATGAGCGGTGGGAGGTGATCGACGGCAGGGCGTACGACATGACCCCGTCGCCGACAACCAGACACCAGAGGATCGTCGGCAATTTCTTCCGAATTCTTGCGAACCGGCTGTCCGGGGGGGCGTGCGCCGTGTTCGTGGCCCCGCTGGATGTATACTTCGATGATTCCAACTTCGTCCAGCCGGATGTCATGGTCGTGTGTGACAAGGTCAAGATCCGCGACAGGATCCACGGGGCGCCGGACTTGATTGTGGAAGTTCTGTCCCCGGCGACTTCGCTCAAGGACAAGCGGGAAAAGAAGAGTCTTTACGAGAGATTCGGCGTGAGTGAATACGTGATCGTTTATCCGGAAGAGATGTTCGTCGAACGGTACTTCCTGGCCGACGGCCGGTATGGAGAGGCGGACGTTCTTGGAGTCGAGGACGCGCTTCCGATGCGGTTCCTGGAGGGGGTCGAGGTTTCACTGAGAGAAGTCTTTGATGCCAATCTGTGACTGTGGGATAACCGACATCTCCATGAGAGCAGACAAATGAACGGCTTCTTAGAGCAACTCGAACGTATTGCCTCCGCGTTTCAACGGATGAAGAGCGATCAGGAGGACAAGAAAAGGGCAATCGTAACGAAGAGGATCTTGAGATACGCGGAGAAGGCGCAAGGCAAGACCCCTGGCGCGGTCCCGCTTACCATGTGCGATCTGGCTGAATTCGGGATCATTTATTCCCTGAGGGAGGTGGTCGAGCCATGAAGAAGGCTTTCGACTGCGTTCTTATGAAACACAAGATTCAAGCCCGGCAGCGTGCACGCCTGAAGGGATTTTCCGCGGTCGAGGAAAGCCGGTTCATCCAGGCTTCAATACTCAAGGATGACGCGCTCGCTCGTATCTGGAAGGCGGCCGTGCGAACCAAGGTTCCGACGAATTCAGGGGTGGGATGAGGGAGGGCCTTCCATGGGTATTCTCGACTTCATTAAGAAGCAGTTCATCGACATCATCCAGTGGACGGAGGAGGGCGACGAGGTCCTTGTGTGGCGCTTTCCGATGCGGGACTTCGAGATCCAGCAGGGCGCCCAGCTCACGGTCCGGGAGACGCAGGCGGCCCTGTTCGTCCACCAGGGGCAGACAGCCGATCTCTTCGGCCCCGGCCAGCACACGATCAAGACGCAGAACATCCCGATCCTCACCGACCTTCAGCACTGGGACAAGATGTTCGAGTCGCCGTTCAAGAGCGACGTCTACTTCTTCTCGACGCGGCTCCGCCTGAACCAGAAGTGGGGGACGTCGAACCCGATCACGATCCGGGACAAGGAGTTCGGCGCCGTCCGCCTTCGGACCTTCGGGATTTACGCCTACAAGATCAGCGACCCCAAGGCATTCTTCACGAAAGTCTCCGGCACGCGGGAGGCGTACACGGTCTCGGACATGGAGGGCCAGCTTCGCAACACGATCGTCGCCGTGCTGACCGATCATTTCGCCGAGAGCGGGATCCCCTTCCTCGACATGGCGGCCAATCAGGTCGAGCTGTCCAGGGCCGTCGGCGAAAAGATGAAGGGATCGTTCGGGGAGTTCGGCTTGTCTCTCGAGAGCTTCGTGGTCCAGAACGTTTCCCTTCCGGAGGAGCTTCAGAAGCGCCTCGACGAGCGGATCGGGATGGGCGTCGTGGGCGATATGGGCCGGTACACGCAGTTCCAGACGGCTCAGGCGATCCCGATCGCGGCGGCGGCCGAGGGAGGCGTGGCGGGCGCGGGAGCAGGGCTCGGCGCTGGGATCGCGATGGGTCAGGCCATGGGCCAGGCACTCGGCCAGGCGGCGCAGGCGGCGACGGGAGCGGGGAGCGCGGCCGCGAGTCCGGCGGCCGCCGCGGTCGCGTGCATCAAGTGTTCGAAGGCGATCCCGGCGGGCACGAAGTTCTGCCCCGAGTGCGGCGCGGCGCAGGCGCTCTCCTGCCCCAAGTGCAACGCCAAACTCGCCAAGCCCTCCAAGTTCTGCCCCGAGTGCGGAACGGTGCTGGGTGGCTAGGCGGATGAGTGGCTGGGTGGATGGGAAACGGGTCGTGGTTCTTGTCCTATCGCCCTTTCGACCCCTCGTTCCATCAACCTGACAATGCGTGAAGTTTCCTGTCCATCCTGCGGGGCGCCGGTGAGGTTTTCGTCGGCGCAGTCGCTTCTTTCCGTTTGCGGCTACTGCCGGGCGACGCTGATGCGCCGGGACCTCGACGTGGAGAACGTCGGGAAAATGGCGGAGCTGATCCCGGACCCGACGCCGCTCCAGCTCGGCGTCGAGGGGAGATACCGGGGGACGCATTTTTCCGTCGCCGGGCGGATCCAGGTGGAATACACGGATGGCGCCTGGAACGAATGGTTCCTCTTCTTCGACGACGGAAAGACCGGCTGGCTGGGAGAGGCGTCCGGGACGTACATGATCTCTTTCGAGAAGGAAGCGAAGGAGCCGCTTCCCGCGTGGGAGTCACTCACGCCCGGGACGCCGGTTGTGCTGAACGGGCGTTCTTACGGCGTGTCGGACGTCCGAATGGCGCGCGTCATCGGGGGAGAGGGGGAGCTTCCGTTCCGCGTTGCCGGGGGATATGAGGCGCGCGTCGCCGATCTCCGCACGGATTCCGAGGCGTTCGCGACGATCGACTACAGCGACGAGGCGCCGCGCGTCTTCGTGGGAGAGGTCGTTGAGTTCGGCTCGCTTGAG